>PASS01000062.1 GCA_002712165.1 Fidelibacterota bacterium | reverse complement strand
GGGCCGAGTTGCGCTTGTAACCGGTGGTGCAGGACATATAGGTCATGTGATTGCCAATACCTATGCCGAACTTGGTGCTGCAATTGTGGTGCTTGATCGGCCTGGCTCGGCGGCGGAGTCGGTGGCAGAAAAGCTGACGGAAACCCATGGCGTACTTGCCACGGCACTATATATTGACTTGGCAGACGAGTCAGCGGTCCGAAAAGTACCACAGCGGGTTGCTGAAACATGTGGGCGCCTAGACATAGTGGTTAACAATGCAGCCTTTGTTGGTACTGATAGCCTTGAAGGTTGGGCTGTGCCGGTTGAGGATCAAAGTATTGAGACCTGGCGGCAGGCCTTGGAAGTAAATCTTACAGCTCCGTTTCTATTGGTGCAGCAAGCTATACCGTTTTTAAAAGAATCGGGTAATGGCACAGTAATAAATATTGGATCAATTTATGGCGTTCTTGGGCCGCAATGGAGTATTTACAGCGAAGAGACTATACCAGGAACGCCAGCAGCCTATGGCGCTAGCAAAGGGGGGTTAATGCAAATGACCCGGTGGCTAGCAACAGCGCTTGCGCCACAGGTGCGAGTAAACGGTATCGTGCCTGGTGGTATTGATCGCAATACACCGGAAGAATTTAGGCAACGCTATATATCCCACACACCCTTAAACCGCCTAGCTTGTGAAGAAGATGTGAAGGGCATTGCTGCGTTTCTTGCATCAGATCTGTCGTCCTATGTTACCGGTCAGTGCATTATGGTAGATGGCGGGTGGTCAGCGTGGTAGCGCATGTTGATGCAAAAATTTTATGGCCCGATATTTTTAAATATCACTTTTGCCGTTAAAGGCTATCTATGAAGCGTTTTGTTCATACCTTTTTGCAACCAAGAAACTTATTAGTTTATGGCCACGACGTGACCATGGCTTACCTTGCATTTGTAGGGGCGTTTTTTTTGAGACTAGGCCCTGGCCTTCTAAATGAACGTCCCGAGGTTTTGTATATGGCGGTAGTTTTTTCAACCGTCGCTGCTATTTTATATCTCGTGACAGGTCTCTATCGTCACGTGTGGGAATACGTCTCGGCTAAAGACGCAATCAATATACTACGCACGGCGACCATGATCGTTCTTTTTTTTATGCCAGCATGGTTTTTAGTTACACGCCTTGAGAACCTACCGCGATCAACACCATTTATAAGTTGGTTGCTTCTAGTCATGCTACTTGCGGGACCCAGGCTGGTGGTGCGTATGGCACGAGACCGGCAGGTGCGAGGGTTCTTGCGTAACGAGGGCCAGGGAACACCGATTCTATTAATTGGTGCTGGGCCTGAAGCAGAACTTTTCATCCGCGCAACTACCCGGCATCCTGGCGTTGGATACGATGTCGTCGGGATGGTGACCGCTAGAGAAGATCGCATAGGTCAAGTGATACAGGACGTTGAGGTTTTGGGGCGTGAAGTAGACCTAGTGCAAATTATCGCAGGGCTAGAAGGCGCAGGCCAGAAACCGGAGAAGCTTGTACTTGTTAGGACAGGTTTAGATGGCAGTACGGTGCAGCGTCTTTTTACGATCGCCGAAAAAGCCGGGTGCCAATTGATGCGCGTGCCGCCTCCCGCCGATATGAGGGCTTATGACGACGAGGACGTGAAGCCACGCCCCATTGCGATTGAGGACTTGCTTGGTCGATCGCAGGCGCAATTAGACCGTAAAGCCATGGCTGAAATGATCCGCCAGAGGCGGATTTTGATCACAGGTGCAGGAGGATCTATCGGCTCGGAACTCGTAAGGCAAGTTTCAGATTTTGAACCATCGCACCTGACATTATTCGATCATAGTGAATTCAGTCTTTACGGTATTGATATGGAAATGCGTCGCCGGCGACCGTCGCTAATTATAACTTCGCGGCTTGGCAATGTCCGTGATGAAGCTCGTGTGCAAGATGTCATTGTTCAGGATCGACCTGATGTAGTTTTTCATGCTGCGGCTCTCAAACACGTGCCGATGGTAGAATTGAACCCCTTAGAAGGGGTTCTGACAAATGCCGTAGGGACTCGGAATGTCGCTGATGCTTGTGCAGCAAATGGCGTTAGCACGATGGTGCTAATTTCCACTGACAAAGCGGTTAATCCCGCTAATATCATGGGAGCAAGTAAGCGTGTTGCAGAGATTTATTGTCAAGCAGAGGACTTGCGTCGCTCTGGAACTCGTTTCATTACAGTACGTTTTGGTAACGTACTCGGGTCGGCTGGATCGGTAGTTCCGCTATTTCAGAAACAGCTTGAAGACGGCGGTCCTCTAGAGGTTACACACCCAGAGGTTGAACGTTACTTTATGACTGCGCGCGAAGCCGTAGAGCTTGTTCTGGAAGCCGCGGCACTTGGAAAGGAGCGCAGCGATGAAGGCGCAATCTATGTTCTTGATATGGGTGCGCCGGTTAGGATCATGGACCTGGCTAAACAAATGATTCGCCTCGCTGGGAAAACTCTAGGTGAAAACATGGATATAGAGATCACTGGTCTGCGCCCCGGCGATAAGCTCTCCGAAGAATTATTCCAAGACTCAGAACCGCCGGTGGCGACGGATATGGCGGGGATTCTTCTCGCCCGGCCGCGCACTGTGAATTACGGTATCATTGCCTCAAAGTTGGCGGCCTTAGACCGGGCCTGCCGTAGTTGTGACGAGCCCGCTGTACTTTCGCTAGTCGCAGATCTTGTGCCTGAGTTTAGTCCCTCTGGGCCGTCGGAGGACCGGTCTTATCTTCAAGTCGTCAAGTGAGAGTGTGTTCCGAATAAAGCGACTCAGGCAAAAAATTGGCAAAAGTCATCTTTTGCTGGTGGTTCGCCCGTGCTAAATCCCGCTCGCCCACACTATTGTGAGAACTGAGAATATTAATGACTCCTATTCGCCGTGCCCTCTTGTCAGTGTCCGATAAATCCGGCCTCATCAAGTTTGGGAAGTTTCTACATACAGAGGGCGTTGAGCTTGTCTCAACTGGTGGAACGGCTAAAGCACTCGAGAATGAGGGGCTGCCAGTCAAAGAAGTTTCAGAGCTGGTCGATTTTCCAGAAATACTCGATGGAAGGGTCAAAACTTTACACCCAACCATTCATGGTGGGATTTTAGGAATTCGAGGTAATTCTGAGCATGAAGCTGCGATGGCGAAGTATGCTATTGGGCATATCGATTTAGTCGTCGTAAACCTTTATCCATTTGAGAAAACGGTCACAAGCGGCGCTGATTTCGACACTTCTATTGAGAACATAGATATTGGCGGGCCTGCGTTAATTCGAGCAGCAGCAAAGAATCATGCGAGCGTCACTGTAGTTGTAGATCCCATGGATTACAAAGCCGTCATGGAAGATATGAAAGAAAACAGCAATGTGGTGAGAGATGAAATCCGCCGCAGGCTTGCTGCACGTGCTTATGCGCGTACAGCCGCTTACGACGCTGCTATTTCTAAATGGTTCGCAGAGCAGGTGGGTGAAGAGTTTCCGCATTGGAAGACGCTTGGTGGTGTCCTGAAGCAAAAGCTAAGATATGGCGAGAATCCTCATCAAACTGCGGCGCTGTATGTGACTGGTGAGGCTCGTGCTGGTGTTGCTTCAGCCGTGCAGGTTCAGGGTAGGGAGCTAAGCTATAATAATATCAACGATACTGACGCGGCTTATGAACTCGTGGCGGAATTTGAAAGCCCAGCCTGCGCTATTATCAAGCACGCCAATCCCTGCGGTGTTGCCTTGGGGGCGAATTGCCTTGAGGCTTATACTAAAGCTTTAGTATGCGACCCAGTGTCTGCTTTTGGCGGTATTATTGCTCTTAATCGCCCAATTGACGGACCGACAGCAGAGAAAATTACAGCCCTTTTCACAGAAGTTGTAATCGCGCCTGGGGCAAATGATGAGGCTAGAGAAGCGTTTACCAAGAAAAAAAACCTCAGGCTTTTAGTCACTGATGAATTGCCGGTGCCATCTAATGCTGGGCGATCTATACGTAATGTAGCAGGGGGGTTTCTCTTACAGGAATTCGATAATGGGCATGTAGAGAAGAAGGATTTGAAACTTGTAAGTAAGATTCAGCCCACCACTCAACAACTGGATGACATGTGCTTTGCTTTCATTGTATGCAAGCACGTTAAGTCAAATGCCATTGTGTATGCCAAAGGTGGAGCGACGGTAGGCATAGGAGCGGGGCAAATGAGTCGCGTAGATTCCGCGCGCATCGCTCACAGTAAAGCGAAAGAAGCAGCTCGTTTATCGGGCGCTAAAACCGCACTTACGGTTGGCTCCGTTGTAGCTTCGGACGCTTTTTTTCCTTTCCCAGACGGCCTGCTTGTTGCTGCTGAAGCGGGCGCAGTAGCCGTTATTCAGCCCGGTGGGTCTATTAGAGATGATGAGGTCATTAACTCCGCTAATGAAAACAGCTTAGCTATGGTCTTTACCGGAATGCGCCACTTTCGACATTAAGTCTGGGATTTGGCTTTGGGTCGATCACAACAATTGACTTTATCTTGATGCTTCGTCACCTCGTAGGCTCCTTTACGCCGCGAAGAAGAAGCAATCCACCAACGAGAAACAATAGTATTGTCATCATGCCGTAGCGGTAATTGTCCGTGGCTAAAGTGACCCAGCCTACCAGTGCCGGTCCAGCAAAAGCGGTAACTTTTCCTGAGAGCGCAAATAATCCGAACATTTCNCCGCGCATGTGANGTGGGGCAATGTGCGCTATCATNGTCCGGCTTGCCGCCTGCACTGGGCCAAAGAANGTGCTCATGGCGAGNGCNGAAACCCAGAATATTGTTCTATCGGTCGTAGAGACAACAACAGTTGCNGTAATNATCAAGGCAATAAGACTTAATGTGATTGTAGTTTTTGAGCCCCGCCTATCATCCATCCATCCGAATGCAAATGCACCGATTCCAGCAGTGACGTTTAGAGCGATACCTAGAATTATTACTTCGCTTAAATCCATGCCAAACGTCACACCTGCATAAACTCCGCCTAGACTAAATATCGTATGAACACCGTCGGTATAAATCATGGCAGCGACCAAGAATCTAAATGTATTTGCGTGCTGGCGAGCGCGCCGGAAGGTGCCGATAAGTTGTCTTACTCCCATTTTTATTGCAGTTATCATGGGCACTGTTGCGCGCTCATGCTCTTTGACGAATAAGAAAAGGGGCAGGGCGAACACCGCAAACCATACTGCGACCACGAGGGATGTTGCACGCACATGCTCGGCGTGGCTTTTATCAAGTCCGAATGGTGGTGGGTCGGCCTGTACGAAACCGAATAATGCCAACAAAAGTGATAGCAATCCGCCCACATAACCAATACCCCAGGCGCTACCAGATACTCGGCCCATGGTTCCTGGCCTTGATACATCAGGCATCATGGCATTGTAAAAAATCATACCCATTTCAAAGCCGATAGTGGCAATGATTGCGAAAGTGAGAGCCCAAGGAACATCACCAGGGGTCGGCTCAGCAAACCATAATAGAGAGGTTGCTGCTACGCAGATAATAGATACCCATAGCAACCAAGGCTTTCGTCGGCCGGTTTGGTCAGCGATTGCGCCAAAAACTGGGCTTAAGATGGCTATGAATACCCCGGAAATCGCCATTGCTAGGCTCCACTGGGCAGCTCCTACATCAGCATCAGTGGCAATACCGGTCGCAAAGTAGGTGGCAAAAACAAAAGTAATGACGATAGTNGTAAANGCCGANTTTGCGAAATCNAAAAGGCACCANGCAGCGAGCGGCAGATGACCAGGATTGATGGGGTCCTCAGAGCTTCTGTCCGTCATGCCGCATTCTTCAAAGCGGCTTGAATACGCCACGCTAATTTCATTGTAGCCAATGCATGTTCTCCCGACACACGAGGTGGGTGTTCGCCGCGAATGGACTCGGCAAAATGAGTGAGTTGATGTTGAAGTGGGTCTCTGGATTCTACTTTCATAGCTTGGGGGTAAGACGTGCTTTCGGTTCTGTTCAAATCATATGTTATCCAGGCGCGTTGTTCGGAATAGTCAACATGAGTGGTGCGAGTGTTTGTCACAACCTCAAGGTCACGCACTTGCCTGTCAGCCTTACGGCTGGCGGATAAAGTAGCTTTTGTCCCATCGGCAAAAGTTAATATCGCTTTGCTGTGCTCTTTACTTATTTTGTGCGCTGAGACTTCCAGAATGGGAGACCTTTTTAGGGCTAGAATCACATCTAGATCGTGAACCATCAAATCTAGTATTTCATCATCTCTTATGGGCCGAGCTGCTTCTGGATTCATACGCCGGGCCTCAATTGCTCGTATGTCCGAACACTTAAGATTCTGATTCCACAGAGCCTCAAGGGCAGGATTGAAGCGCTCGCTGTGCCCTACTTGCAGTACTAAATTGTTTATAGCTGCACTATCAATCAGGTCTTGGCACTGAGGNTCGGTCGNAGCTAGTGGTTTCTCAACAATACAGTGTAGGCCGGCGTTCAAGAAGGCTATAGCAACCGAATAGTGTGCATTTGTCGGTGTGGCTACTACAGCAGCTTCCGCTAACTCGCATGCATTTTCTAGTGAGGTAGCGGCAATACATGCGAATTCTTCGGCTGTTGATTTGCAGCGACCTTCATCACGGTCGAAGACCGCGCTTAATGTTATAGCGGGATTGGTGCATGCAGCGCGCATGTGTTTTAGGCCCATGGCCCCAGCACCGATCACGGTCAGCGAAAGCGGGTTGTGTTGTGCGTTAGTAGATGGAGTCATGGTCGGTGTGCGAGATCAAATTAGCGCGCCGCGCACTGCAGCGATNATGCGGTCTTGNACACTTGGCNTTAGGTAAGGGTGCATAGGCANGCTNANAGCCTCATNGGCNAGTTTTTCGGTAACTGGNAGCCCNCCAGTTGCNGTGGGAAAGNTANNNTAAGGTAATTGNGTATGTACCGGCCGGGGATAAAANAGAGCGGTTGGTATGTTTTGTTCGGCCAAAGTGGTCACGATTCGATCGCGCTGTGTTGAGGTGATTGTGTATTGTGCCCAGACCGATGTGCATTCTTTGCGTAGTTTTGGCGTTTTGACAATTTCCCCTAAGCCATTGTTATAGCGGTCAGCAATCTCGTTCCTTGCTACACATTCCTCGCCAAAAATGGCGAGCTTTTCAATTAGAATAGCTGCCTGGATGGAATCGAATCTTGCAGTTACGCCTATTCGTATATTTTCGTCTCGGTTTCGACCTTGTCCGTGCACACGTACCTGCATTACACGCTCGGCTATTTCGTCGTCGTTGGTAAAAACTGCACCGCCATCGCCGTAGCACCCCAAAGGCTTAGAAGGATAAAAGCTTGTAGCAGTCATATCCGCACAATTCCCTAGGTTTCGTCCTTTGTAGGTGGCGCCGAAACCCTGAGCAGCATCGTCAAGAAGCCAGAGTCCGTGCATGTCGGCATGGGCCTGGATGGCGTCGAAGTCGACTGGCTGGCCAAATAAGTCGACGGGCATAACACACGTTGGCTTGAGGCCTACTTTCTTGGCAGCGGAAATCGCGTTTTCGAGGCTTTCCGGATTCATATTGTAAGTGTCCGGTAATACATCGACAAAGACTGGCGTTGCCCCGAGCAATGCAACAACCTCTGCGGTAGCTGCAAATGTGAAAGATGGCACAAACACTGCGTCACCGCGCTGAATACCGCGCGCCATAAGCGCTAAAAGTAGCGCTGATGTTCCGCTTGAACAGGTGATGACATGTTTGGCGCCGCAGTGAGTCGCCAGCTTGCGTTCAATTTTGTTGACCTCAGGCCCCATTATAAAGCGGCCATGCTCCAAAACGCTTTTAATTGCGGCATCAATACGTCCGCTAATTCTTGCGCGTTGTGCCTGGAGGTCAACAAAAGCGATAGGTTCAGGGCTTGTACTGGCAGCGGCTGAATCGCGCATAAAAACAATGTCCTAAGAGAAATGTAGGGCCGCAGCCAGAATAGTGCTCGGGCCTCTGACACCCTCTTATTTACACATTTAACTTACCCCAGCCATAAGCCTACCCTGTGGTTGTAATGCTTGCAATCGGAATGGATTTTATGGGTGCGCTGCAATATGGGGCCTCGGGCCTCTGTTTTCTGGACAATACTAGGGGTGCGGCGCTAAGTGAGGGCGTATAACCTTACTATCTGGTATTTCTTCCGAGGCCTTCAAAGTTATGACTAAAAATCCCACTGATCTCTCTGAAAAGCCCTCCGCCAGCGCTCTGTATAGCCGACTCGTGAGCGAAGCCGTCATGCCCTATGTCGGAAGGTTTGGTGTAGCAGTACTTTGTATGATGGCCGTTGCGTTATCTACAGCAGCTTTGGCTTGGCTTATGGACCCGGTAGTTAATCAGGTCTTTGTAGAGAAGCGCGCTGATCTGCTGTGGCCGGTTGGCTTGGGCGTATTTGCCACTTTTGCCATCAAAGGCTTAGCCACTTACGGCCAAACGGTGATTATGACGCGAGCGGGACAATCGATTCTGACCGACCTTCAAAATCGCCTATTTCGCCATCTGTTGAGCATGGACCTCAGCTTTTTTGCAGCGAATAAAACGGGCACGCTGATCTCGCGTTTGACAACAGATATTAATGCTATGCGCATTGCAGTCTCAACCGCTTTGACCGCATTGGGACGAGAAACGCTATCCATCATTTTGTTGGTGGGGGTAATGTTTTATCAGGACTGGATGCTAGCTACGATTGCCTTTGTTGCCTTTCCAGCGGCAGTCTTTCCCATCACCGCGCTTGGGCGGCGTTTACGAAGAGTAACGGCCAATACCCAGGTGCAAACCGGATCATTTATGACCCTAGTCGAACAAAGCCTAAACGGTATCCGGCTTGTGAAAGGATACCGCATGGAGAATTATGAAGCCGCACGTGCAGAGGGAATTACGATTTCGATTCGCGACCTTATCGTTCGGGCTGAGCGGGTTAAGGCGCTGGCGAGTCCCCTGATGGAAACATTGGGCGGCGTGGCTGTGACAATTGTTATAGTTTACGGCGGATGGCGCGTTATCCAGGGAGAGGTATCTGCTGGCGCTTTTTTTTCGTTTATAACCGCACTGCTGTCTGCTTACCGGCCTATGAAGGCGCTTGCTAACGCCAACGCTCAAATTAACGAAGGGCTAGCTGGTGCCGAGCGTTTGTTTTCTGTACTTGATACGAAGCCTGCGCTCGCCGATTTGCCGAGTCCCCCGCCGCTGAATGTCAAGGGCGGCGAGATTCGATTTAATCAAGTCAGTTTTTCTTACGAAGGTGATATCCCTGCACTTAACAAAATCAGCTTTTCGGTTATGCCAGGTAAAACTACAGCCCTTGTTGGTCCATCAGGGGCGGGGAAAACAACAATATTGAATCTAATTCCACGTTTTTACGATGTTACTGGTGGTGCAATTATCATCGACGGGCAAAATGTTCATAGTGTTTCTACTTCTTCGCTTCGGGAGTCCATTGCCATTGTGAGTCAAGACGTGGTGCTGTTCGATGATACTGTGCGTGCGAATATTCGCTATGGAAGACCCGAGGCGAGTGATGACGATATCGAAGTGGCAGCAAAGGCAGCCGGGGCGCATGATTTTATCTGCGCTCTCACCAATGGATATGAAACCATGGTCGGGGAGCGTGGTCAGATTCTATCTGGTGGCCAGCGGCAGCGGCTTGCCATTGCCCGTGCCCTACTTAAGGACGCACCGATTTTGTTACTTGATGAGGCAACCTCAGCTCTAGATACTGAGACTGAGCGCCAGGTTCAAACAGCGTTAGAGGTCCTGAAAAAGGGACGAACCACACTAGTTATTGCTCACCGCCTTTCAACTATAGCAAACGCTGACCAGATTTGCGTAATAGACCAGGGGCGGCTGGTAGAGGCCGGCACACACGAATCACTGATAGAAGGCAATGGATTGTATGCCCACCTTCATGCAGGTTAGCTCGCAGTGCCTTGAGGAATATCAGAGGCAGCTTAGAGCCATCAAACGGTCATGGCATTAAGCTGGCGTATGGCTACGGTTAACATAGATAAACTAAGCGAATCAGCGCCTTTAATTTCCGCAAGAACCTGGTCGTAACGATCTATGCTGGTTACATTTCGTTCAATCCAAGTTGCCAATGCCTTCTCAGCAGTCAGTGTTTTTGCTTTTGCGCTGCTACTAATAGTCCTAGTGATCGCCGTTTGGTGGCCGTAAAGTTCTTCCATAGCTGCAGATATAGCAAGTTTGTCCCAGTGGCTACCGCTAGAGAAAGACTCTGCTCGNNCNCGCAGTGAATCTAACCCAAAGCGTTGACCNACAAGGAAGTATATTTTTGCGACCTTGGTCTGGGTTTGTTTCGTAGCCGCAGCGGTTGTTGATATCTCATTTGCTGATGCGATTCGATAGATTGTCGCTACATCGTGAGCAACTTTTTTTGGTACACCCGAACCCACATAAGAGTCGGTTTGGGTTTTTACATACGATGCTACTTCCTCTGACCATACGCTCGGGAATATTTTTCGGAGCTCATCAGCGCAAGGTTTAATTCTCTTGATGGTATTGGCCATATTTATTGGTGTTGACGTATGTCGCAACATCCAAAGCACACTTCGCTCAACCATACGCGCGATCTCAAGTAGCATTTTTATTTGGATGCCTGCCGGAACTTTGTTGTCCAGAGACTCAATCGCATTCCATAAATCGCGCAGACCGTACGCTGAGCGTGTTACAGTGTATGCTCGTGCTATGTCCACGGGCCCCATTCCCGTACGGTCCATGATATTGGTTAGAAATGATGGTCCGACTCGATTTACGAAGCTATTCGTAATGACTGTTGCAATAATTTCACGACGCAGTTTGTGGCGTTTGATGCCATTGATGTAAGTCTTACGCAGTTTGCTAGGAAAGTAAGTAATCAAATCTTCTTCAACGAGCGGGTCATCAGGCAGGTCGCTCGCGACGATTTTATCGTATAGCCACATCTTCCCATAGGGCAAAAAGACCGANAGCTCAGGNCGAAACAAG
Organism: Fidelibacterota bacterium; assembly: GCA_002712165.1. GTDB lineage: Bacteria > Pseudomonadota > Alphaproteobacteria > Rhodospirillales > Rhodospirillaceae > UBA11612. The sequence goes on along the minus strand of PASS01000062.1, from coordinate 15,596 downwards.
CCTTGTCCCAATGCGGCCCGCTCNTGGATTTCTTCATCAGANGGTAGGTACTCGATTTCGCGGCTCAAAAGACCTTGTCGTTCCAGCATTTTCATCATTCGCAACTGGTCTTCAACAATATTGCTACCGCACTGCTCTAATTGGGTAATGGTCTGTGTTTGTTGATAATTATCGCGCAGCACCAACTTTGCTACTTCATCGGTCATTTCAACAAGAATTTTATTCCGAGCCTTGAGGGTTAGCCTGCCAGCATTCATCTCGCCATTTAGGAGAATTTTGATATTAACCTCATGGTCAGAGCAATCGACGCCTGCAGAATTGTCTATAGCGTCAGTATTTATACGCACACCGTGCTTTGCTGCTTCGATACGTCCTTGTTGCGTAAGGCCAAGGTTAGCGCCTTCGCCCACGACTTTGACGCGCAACTGTTGACCATTGACTCGAATAGCATCATTGGCGCGGTCTGACGCTTCTGCATGTGATTCTGAGGTTGCCTTTACGTAAGTTCCTATGCCGCCAAAGAAAAGCAGGTCGGCCTTAGCTTGAATAATAGCCATCATTAATTCAGTTGGCGTGACCTCCGACTTTGCAAGACCAAACAGTGCTTTGACTTCTTGTGGAAGTTTTAAAGACTTGGCGCTACGGTCGAAAATGCCCCCACCCTTTGAAATAAGTTTTTTGTTATAGTCGGCCCAATTTGAGCGCGGTAATTTAAAGAGGCGTTCGCGCTCTGCGTAGCTCTTTGCGGGGTTGGGGTCCGGATCGACAAAAATATGCAAATGATTAAAAGCCCCGATCAATTTAATATGTTTGGATAGCAGCATACCATTNCCAAANACNTCNCCAGACATATCCCCNACACCCACGCAGGTGAANTCTTGGGTTTGAGTATCAANGCCCATTTCGCGGAAATGGCGTTTAACCGATTCCCAGGCGCCGCGNGCAGTAATGCCCATTAGTTTATGNTCGTAGCCAGCGCTNCCACCTGACGCGTATGCGTCTCCAAGCCAAAATCCATAGTCGTTGGATACACCGTTTGCGATATCAGAAAATGTTGCTGTCCCTTTGTCAGCGGCTACAACGAGATAGGGATCGTTATCGTCTCGGCGCACAACGCTAGCTGGGGGTATAATTTTATCTTTCATCACATTGTCTGTGATATCCAAAAGCCCGCGCTGCAGAGTTTTATAGCATTCAATACCCTCTTGCTGCATGGCTTCTCGCCCACCGGACGTTGGCGGCCGTTTAACAACAAATCCTCCCTTAGATCCTGTAGGTACGATCACAGCATTCTTGGTCATTTGAGCCTTAACAAGTCCAAGAATCTCGGACCGAAAATCTTCTCGACGGTCTGACCAGCGCAAGCCGCCGCGCGCAACCTTTCCACCACGCAGGTGTATAGCCTCGACTCGAGGCGAGTAGACAAATACTTCGACCATGGGGCGCGGTAACGGTAGTTCCTCGATGCCACGNCTATTTAGCTTGAAAGATATGTAAGNCTTTGGATCACCGTTGATGTCNGCCTGGAANAANTTTGTTCGCANTGTGCAATCAACCAAGTTTAGATACCGTCTNAGAATTCGGTCCTCGTCAGCGCTTGTTACATGTTCAAGTGCAGCGACTATTTTGCTCCGAATTTTTGCCGCCCTTGCTTTTGACTTCACTTTTTTAGATTTTGTGTAGAGGTCTGGGTCGAAAGATGTGAGGAACATACTGGCTAGATCCGCTGCGATTCCAGGATTTGCTGCTAGCGCATCTTCAATATAAGTCTGGGAAAATCGAAACGCAGCTTGGCGAAGATATTTTGCATAAGCGCGCAAGATAACTACCTCGCGCCACTTAAGCCCCCCAAGGGCCACCAGTTTATTAAACCCATCGCTCTCCATCTCACCGGACCAAACGCGGCGAAAGGCTTCCTCAATGCTATTACGTACATTGCCGATATCAACCACAAGGGTTGTAGCTACAGCCATCTCGAAATCGTGCAACATGACCGGGCCGCGCCCACCCGTGCTACCCAGCGGGCGGATCTGGTAGGGCTCTTCACCTAGAACTCTAAAGCCCATGTGCTCTAAAACAGGAATTACATCCGATAGAGGCAGAGCTGCGCCTGGGCTATAAATTTTAAAACGTACCGTTCCTGATGTGGAGCCGGGCGGTTGGTAAACATGAATGCCAACCTCTTTACATTCTAGGCATTCGTCTATCCGCTTGATTTCGTCAACAGCGATATCGGGCTCGAAGTGTTCACGATAAGATATAGGAAATGCGTGTGCATAGGTATCGGCAATTTTCCCACCGGCGCGATCTCCGTGCGCCTGTACCAGGGCGGCTCGCAAATCGTCGGTCCATGATCGCGCTACTTTGATGATACGCGCTTCTATCTCTTCTTCATCGATTTGTGGTACATGCCCTCGCCGAGTTGCAACAATATAATGAATACGCGCAAGGGAGCTGTCTGTGACTTGAGTAAAGTACCGCGATAAACGTCCGTCGTAGGCTTTCACTAGAATATCAGCAATTGCGAGCCGCAAGGTTGTGTCATAGCGGTCACGTGGAACAAAAACTAAAATCGACACAAAACGCTCAAATTGATCAAGCCGTATAAAAGCAGCTGGTCGGGCCCTATGCTGTAAATGCATTATACCGATAGCTGTTTTTAGGAGGTATTCGTCAGAGCTCTCAAACAACTCGTCCCGCGGTAAATTTTCCATTATGTTTTGGAGAACTTTGCCGTTGTGACTATGTTTACGAAAACCTATGCCGTCACGTATTCGATCAATCTTACGCCGCAGAACCGGAACGAAGCTTGGGCTGTTGGTATAAACATCAGCGGTGAATAAACCGATAAAAAGATGGATACCGCTAGCTTGGCCCTTAGTATCAAAGGTTTTTAGCGCTACCACGTCATAGTGAATTCTCCGGTGCACCGTTGCGCGCTGATTAGCTTTGACAATGAGAAGGACATTTGGACTGTCGAGGAACGCGGCGAACTGAGGCGGCAAGGGTGCCTTGTCTGCTACGCCATCAAATACTGTCAACCGGGCTTTGGTTAAAACTCCCTGACTATTTTCATGATCAATGAGCAGTATCCGCGATTTACCTTTTTGTTTAAAAGCAAAACGCCGATAGCCAAGAAAAGTAAAGTGATCTTCGTGCAGCCAAGTTAAAAAATCGGCGACTTCCCCAGCTTGGTCCTCCGAAACGCCAGGAGAGGGCTTGCTAAAGTCGGTTGCAAACTGTGCAGCTATTTGCCGCATTTTTTGCCAATCTCGAACCGCGACGCGAACATCGCTTAAAACAGAAGTCAGTGTATCTACCAGGCGCTCGTCAAACCCATCTTCCGCAAGGTCCGGAATTTCGATGTACATCAGAGACTCAACTGTCGCGCTCGTCGGTGTTTTTTTAGCGCTCTGCCCAGGTAATGCAGTCAATCGACCGCTATTGTCTCGCACAACTGACAAAAGAGGATAGAGCATAAGGCTGGGCGATAATTCTAAGCGCTCTAACTCTGCCGTTACAGAGTCTACTAAGAAGGGCATATCGTCATTAATGATGAGCACAGTCGTGTGGGAGTTGCCCGTCGATGCTTTGATGCGAATCTTGGGTGTGACGCCGGGCTTGCGAGTCTGCAGGCAATCCCAAGCGGCGATGGCGGCGTTATAAAGTTCTGTTGGAGACCGCTCTTTTAGTTCTTCTGGTGGGCTGCTTTCAAAGAACCGGTGTATGAATCTAATGAAGTCCGGCTCACCTGCACTAGCATGCTTAGTCTTGCCCTTGCCCTTGCCCTTGGCCATAGCGACAACAGTATCGATGATTTTAGCGGTGTCTTCGCCTGTGATGATAGACAAATTATGTTTTGACATGTCCTGTCTCCCACGGAGGGTGCCCGGCAGTCTCATCCTGCACCTCTAGCTGCTCGCACAAGCCACTCGTCGGACCGGCGGCCGCCAATGACTTCACAATTCTAGCATATCTGGTTTGGTCCGCGCCTGTGAAATGGCAAAAACTCACCTCACGTCATTTGTCATATGTTGAAAGTAAACCTATGACTATCGCTTTGGGACTCAGGGTTTAAAAATTGGAGCGGGCGAAGAGATTCGAACTCTCGACCCCAACCTTGGCAAGGTTGTGCTCTACCCCTGAGCTACGCCCGCCCACGTGCCGAAAGTGCCCGAAATTCGGTGCCCAGGTAAAGAAGGGCGGGACTATAGCGGTTTAGATTACCATTGCAAGGCCCTGGATCCCTTTGCATTAGGCCCTATTTGGGGCACAATTAGGCTTTACCGAGACGGGTGCTTGCTTTCAAGTATGGGCGACCACGCTACTGTTCTAGCTACTGTTCTATAGAGTCGGGTGACAAGTTCTCACCTATATGCCTTGGTAGAGAAAAGCGGCCTTGCGGATGTCCCATGGTTGCAAGAGAAAACAGGATTTCAACTTTATGTTAATTGGACAATCTGGAGATGGTGGCACAGCAGAGCAAAATGCCGCCGACCTTATAAAAAACACAGATACGGCTGGGTTCTCAGCCGACGTGATTGAGGCCTCTAAGCAAACGCCAGTGATCGTAGATTTCTGGGCACCTTGGTGCGGCCCCTGTAAGCAACTGACCCCGTTACTGGAGCGCTTAACCAATCAATATGCCGGCAAGGTTAAGTTGGTGAAGGTGAATGTGGATGAGAATCAGGAGTTAGCGGCGCAATTCCGCGTTCAGTCTATCCCTGCAGTCTATGGGTTCAAGGATGGTAAACCCGTCGATGGGTTTATGGGCGCTTTATCAGAGGGCCAGCTTAAGCAATTTATTGAGCGATTAACAGGTGGCGGCGGTTCTCCTGTTGACGACGCGTTATCGCACGCCGATGCTCTTTTGGCTGAGGGACAGACCGAAGAAGCTCTGGGAGTTTACCAGCAAATTTTAGGACAAGACCCTGCCCATGTGAAAGCTGTGGCAGGCGCACTCCGGTGCTATATCGCTCTTGGCCAGGAGGATGTTGCGAGCGAGCTGCTGGGGCGATTACCGGATGATATAAAAAGCACGGCAGACATTGAGAGTGTTAAAGCTTTATTGGAGGTGAAGGCTGCGACGGAGGTTTCGGCTGACGAAACAGCGATTCGGGATCTAGAAGAAAAGGTTTTAGAGAATCCAAAAGATATGCAGGCGCGCTTTGATCTTGCCATGACTAGGTATGGTTGCGGCGCTCGCGAGGCTGCTATAGATGACTTGGTTGAGATGGTGCACCTTGATCGAGAATGGAACGACGATGGCGCCCGCAAGCAACTAGTGAAATTCTTTGAAGCCCTTGGACCCACGGACCCTTTGACACTGCATGGCCGGCGAGGCCTTTCGTCTGTCCTTTTCTCGTAGACTTGTCTTTTTGACTTTGATGGCACCTCTATGAATGCGTAGTCCTATTCAAACCCGTTACGAAGACTTACCGAAGGAGCTACCGATTTTCCCTCTCGGTGGCGCTTTACTGCTGCCCTGGGGCCGCTTGCCGATGAATATTTTTGAACCGCGCTATCTCAATATGACTCTTGATGCACTGGGTGACGGCCGCATCATTGGCATGGTTCAACCGAATTACGATAAGACCCCGAGGCTAAAAGCTGAGGCAGATTTTCAGCAAACTAGGAGTCCGATATACAGCATTGGATGCGCGGGCCGCATTTCCTCGTTTGAGGAAACAGAAGACGGCCGCCTTCATATTACCCTAAAGGGCTTGATCCGGTTTCATGTATTGGAAGAACTAGAGGAGCGGCATGGCTATCGCCGTGTTAAACCTGCTTACACAGACTTCAAATCTGACCTAGCCATACCGGCTAAATTTGACTTAGATCGAGACGCCCTTTTGGACCGCCTAAAGCTTTACATCGAAGCGAAGGCGATGCCTATGAGTATAGAAGTTATTAAAGGCCTATCAGATGCAACCCTGGTTATGTCTCTTTGCATGATTTGTCCTTTTGATCCGCGTGAGAAGCAGGCGCTGTTAGAGTCTGCGACAATGAAGGACCGAACGGATACCTTGCTGACCTTACTGCAAATGGGGATATTTGATAATGGTGCAACCGCCAATGGCCCACGGCAATAATTTCAAGGGATTAAGTTAATGCCGACCAAATCCTCAGACGTTGATCCAAAACTGCTAGAAATATTGGTCTGCCCACTAACAAAGGGGCCACTTGAATACGATAAGGCGGCTGGAGAACTGATTAGCCGCAAGGCGGGGCTTGCGTTCCCGATTCGTGACGGTATCCCAATTATGTTACCGGATGAAGCTCGGCACATTGAAGAATGATAGTGAGCCCGGTCAAAGGCAATGGTGACGAACTATGGCCGAAGGCACTGAATTACGATCCCCAAACAAAAATTCTGCAGATTGTTTTTAATGGAGGGGATATTTTCGATCTTGCGGCGGAGTACCTCCGTATTGAGAGTCCATCAGCCGAGGTTCGAGGACATGATCCAGCTAAACGGAAAGTTGTCTCTGGGCGGCGTAAGGTGGGAATTGTGAACATAGAACCAGTTGGTAATTATGCAGTTCGTTTAATTTTTGACGACCTCCATGAAACGGGAATTTACTCCTGGCGCTATCTCTACGAGTTAGGAAGAGATCATAGCTCAAGGTGGCAGCGCTACCTCGAGGAACTTGAAGCGCTAGGTTTAAACCGCGACTCGCCATAGAAAATTTGCGCTAAACCTAGGAGAGCTGCTCTCCGCGCATGAGTCGCGGTAAATCGCCTACTGTGCCCATAGCATGCATCATAAAGATGCGCCTAAGTGGCGGTATTTTGTTAACTAAGGCAAGACCAACGTCGCGGCTTAGTTTAATGGGGCCTACATCATTCGAAAATAGGCGGTTAAGAATGTCTGTTACGATAGCCATTGAAAGATTGTCGCTACGCCGCCAGCGCTCGTAGCGGGCAATTCCTTGTGGATGTGCCAAGTCCAGGCCTAACTGCTTACCATCGACAATAATTTCTGTAAGTGCGGCTACATCACGTAATCCTAGATTTAAGCCCTGTCCCGCGATTGGATGAATGCTGTGGGCCGAATCGCCCACAAGCGCTATGCGGCCTGCAGTATATTTTGATGCAAATTGCATACCCAGAGGATAACTAAAGCGCGGGCCAATAAGGGAAACTGTGCCTAAAAACCCGCCAACCCGGTCTGCGATTTCCATGAGAAAGTCGCTGTCATCGAGGGTCATATATTCACTCGCCGTGTCACTGTTTTCGGTCCAAACCAAAGAAGACCGGTGGACGTTTCCGTTGTCGAGCAGTGGCAAAATTGCGAATGGCCCTGCGGGCAGAAAATGTTCATGAGCAATACTGTCATGAGATTGCTCGTGAGCGATGGTCGTGACTATCGCAGTTTGCTTATATTTCCATCCGGTTGTTTTAATGCCAGACCACCCGCGTATTTTCGAACCACGACCTTCGGCAGAGATAACGAGACTGGCTCTAATTTTTCGGCCGTCTTCAAGTGAAAGAGTGACTGTATCTGCATCAGTTACAAGTGCGGTTACTGATGCAGGAGATACAATAGATAGCTTATTAGGATGCAGCTGCATTTCGGTTGCGATTGCAGCGCGCAGGTGGCGGTTCTCGATCATAAATCCAAGGGGTTCATCCCCTATTTCCGTATGATCAAAGTGGAGAAAAAGAAGGGACTTACCATCAGCAACCCTTATCTCTTTAATGGGCTCTGATTTGCTCTCCAGATGAGACCAAACTCCTAGCATTTTTAGTAATCGCTGTCCGCTTAGTGCGATAGCTGATGCGCGGCCATCGAATTCATGCGCGACCATCGTTGATGGTTCTAGCCTATCGACAACCGCGGTATGAATCCCATAGCGTGCAAGGGCGCAGGCCAATGTTCCGCCCACCATGCCTGCTCCTACTACGGCAACATCGGCCTGGATAAGTGCAGGCGAATTGTTTCTTTGCAATGGGTAAGAGTTTTTGCGTAATGGTTTCATAGCAGCAAGATCATAGAGAAGCCTTTGCATCTCCAATAGTGTGAAACCGCCGAATAAGGAACCGATTATCATTACTAATTTCTGGGTAGCGGTCTCTTGCACCGGTGCATTGAAGCGCTTAAGGTCCGCCGCCGTTTCTGATATGGAAAAGCATGCAGTGGTTCTTATCTGGCGCCGGCGTAGCTCAGTGGTAGAGCAACTGATTCGTAATCAGTAGGTCGGCGGTTCAAATCCGCCCGCTGGCACCATTATTATTTATTTACAGTAATATAGCGATAATTATACCGCACCGCAGCAATGCCAAGAAATAAGTGATTTTCCCCCTATAATAATCGCAATGAAATCAGGGGTATGCAGGCTTTGCAAAACACACCTGAGATAGCAATTTGTGCGGTGCAGCAATAACCGCGTCATCAACAGGTTATCTCTTACTCTACAGTATGTTACGTTCTGTTACTATACACCGCTATCTGTTACTATACACTGCTAAACGAACATGAAATTATGCCTACTGAATTACAGATAGCTTCGGTCAGTCGCGCAAAGGCTGGAGCTGGAAGTGTTGTCTCACTTGCAAACAGCGTACCTGAAACAGCTTTGGTCGCTGGGCTGGATTGCGGCTTTCTGAATAAGCGCATTAGTAACCCGTAGTTTAGAAATCGAAGGTAGAACATAGAAACGATGATCATCGAACCGATCAGAAATACTTATGAAGTTATGGCACGCTCTCTTAGCTGCGTGGTTGCTGCCCTTTTGTTTGCTCTAAACTGTTTGCCTGGGTTGGCAGTAGCGAGTGACTCTAAGGGTTACGTAGTAAAGTGGTTTCATATTGCGACGTATTCAGATGACGAGGCTTGCCCTCAGGGCGTCAACCCTAGTTCAGAAGAAATCTTCCTGCGTATTCTAAATGATATGAAAATGCCGTCGGAGAAGATCGAAGAAGTCATGGCGGATTTTCCTAACACTATGTACTATTTGGCTGGGCGCCGCGGCATAATCGATGGTAAGGCGGTTGATGCTTATCTTAATCCTACTTCGGTTCCTGACCCCCAGCTGAAGACTGTACAAGGTAGTAGAGGCCTTGGCTTTAACTTAGATGGGCAAGACTCTGCAGAAGATTTTATCGATACTGAAACAGGCGAACGCGGTGTCGATAATCAGCTCTACCGGGCGCTGGGTTGCATTGGTAGTTTGCGCGGTGCGCCGGATGCGCGCCCTACCCACCCTGCGATTCAGTGGGATATGGTTCGCGATCAGATGCCTGCGTGGTTAGTTGAAATTGGTAGTATCGACGATCTCCAAAACGATGACGATGTCCATGTCAGCATTTATCGAGCCAAAGAGCCCATTGTGCGTGACGCTGCTTCTCATCCACAGGCTGATATGACTTTCCACATTGATCCGAATCCACGTATGAAAAATAAAGTTCGTGGTCAGATCATAGATGGTGTTCTAACTACGGAGCCATTTGATTTTTATATGATCGGAGACCCATTTGCGATTCCGGAGTACGATCTTAAAAGTGCTCGCCTTCGCTTCACATGGGATGCCGATGGAAATATGAATGGTGTGATCGGCGGATATCAGGATTGGGAAGCAATTTATTGGAGCTTTGCTTCAGGCGGTTCGGTCAATGAGGCAAATGTGTCTATTGATGTGCCAGGAATTTATTACGTGCTGAGAAATTTTGCCGATGGCAGGCTAGATCCAGATTCAGGGATGAATATGGCGATTTCCGCCTCGTATATTATCGAGGCTATTCCTGCCTTCATTGAGCAGGACAGCCAACAAACTGCCTTGGCAGAGCGCTAGAGTTGGAAATTAAGGACAGTGGTAGAAACATGGCAATGGAATTAGTGAAAACCAAAAGCCTCAACAAGGCACATAGATTTGTTCGCACACTAACTTTATTGGTGGCGGGTCTGGCGGCGGCCGTTTTTATCTCTGTCCCCGCTGTTCACGCATCTGAGTCGAGGGCATACGTAGTCAAATGGTTTCATTATGCCAACTATTCTCAGGACAGCGATTGTCCTGAAGGCATTAATCCGAATGCTGAGGGCTTGTTTCGCAGAATTTTGGAAGAGCGCGGTACGCCATCTGCCGAAATCGAAAAGCAGATGGAAGACTTTCCATACTCCATGTATTTAGCGGGCCTTGGTAGTCGTGGGGTTATCGATGGCAAGCCTGCAAATCCATACCTTAACCCGACATCAACTAAGGATCCCATGCTGCATCTGGGCCAAGGTAAGACGGGTTATGGTTTTAATCTTGATGGCAAAGACACGGAAGAAGACTTTGTCGATCCGGACACCGGAGAAAATGGTGTCGACAATCAATTCTTTAGAGTTGCTGGATGCACAAATCAGTTGCGCAGTGCCCCAGGGGAAGTTCCGACATTTCCGGAAATTCAATGGGATATGATGCGTGATCACACGCCGGCATGGCTCATTGAGTTTTTTGATATCGATTCATTGGACAATGACGACGATGTCGGCGTTCGGGTTGTCCGGGCCAAGGAGCCAATTCGACGCAATGGGATGGGGTTGCCTCAGTCGGATATGACATACACAGTTGATCCCGATCCGCGCATGGCAAAAAATATTGCTCGCGGTAAAATCGAAAACGGAGTTTTCGTATCGGAAGCTCCAATTGACTTTTTCATGGTAGGTGAGGCATTTGGGCAAGCCGAGTACGCTATGCGTGAAGCGAGATACCGCTTCAATCTCAAAGACGAAAGGCATCTCACAGGTATAGTGGGTGGATATCATAATTGGCGGACCATATATGTTAGTTGGGCACTTGGTGGCCTGACGTACGAAGTTAATGCGTCGTTCGACATCCCTGGCCTTTATTATGCGCTGCGGAAAACTGCCGATGCATATCCGGACCCTGAGACCGGTGAGAATACTCACATATCTACAGCTTACTGGTTCGATGCGGTGCCGGCGTTTATACAGCATGCAGCAGAGCAGACGGCTCAGGCCAAATAGAAAAGCCGCAAGCGGCTAAGTTTTGTCTAAGGAGAGGCATTAGAGATGATAAACGGTTTTAAGTATAATGGGATGCTAGCTGCTTTTGCTACAGTTGCGCTTGCTGCGTGTACTCAGGCTGAAGTTGATGTTGTATATACTGGTTTAGAGGCATCGCCCGAAGTCGGTGGGCCAGCCGTGATGAGCCGGCTAACCCAAGACCAGTACAAGAATGTTATTAGTGATGTATTCGGAAATACAGTAACGCTTGGTGGTCGGTTCGAGCCAGATAATCGCGTTGGACATTTGATTGCCGTGGGTGCTGGCCAAGCCAGCATCACTGCCTCTGGTCTTGAGCAGTACGACAAAATGGCCCGGTCTCTGGCTGAACAAATCACTTCCGAGGAAAACCGCGAGCAGTATTTGGGTTGTGTTCCGGAAGTTTCAACGGCGCCCGATGATAGCTGCTCTCGCGAAGTTCTTTCACGTGTAGGTAAGCTTCTGTTCCGCCGCCCATTGAGCGAAATGGAACTAGAGCGTTATGTTCAAGCATCAGCAGATGCGACCTTGAAGGTCGATGATTTTTATCATGGCCTTGGCCTTGGCCTTGCGGGCCTTTTGTCTTCACCGCAATTTCTGTTTCGACATGAGGTAACGGAAGCCGATCCGCAGAATCCAGGCCAGCTGCGCTTGAATGCTTATTCGAAGGCATCACGCCTTAGTTTCTTCATTTGGAACACGTCGCCAGATCCTGCATTGTTGGCTGCAGCAGAAAACGGCGAATTGCATACGAAACGCGGTTTACAGAAGCAAGTTGATCGCATGCTAAATTCTCCATTGCTGGAGGATGGAGTGCGCGCCTTCTTTATTGATATGCTGGAATTTGATCGATTTGATACTCTGGCGAAGGATGCAACGATATACCCAAAATTCACCTTTGCTGCTGCAGATAATGCGCGCGAGCAAACTCTGAAGACGGTCATTGATCATTTGGTTACTAAGAACGGCGACTATCGAGGTCTGTTCACGACTAAGGATACCTTTCTAACACCGCTTTTGGGATCCATGTACCGTGTACCGGTTATGGTTCCGGATGGACTGCCTGATGCGTGGGTGCCATATACTTTTGACGAGGGCTCTCAACAGGCAGGTATAATAACACAAGCCAGCTTTGTGGCGTTGCATTCTCACCCGGGCCGCAGTTCGCCAACACTGCGTGGAATGGCGTTGCGTGAAGTGTTGATGTGCCAAATAGTTCCTGACCCTCCAGGCGCCGTGAACTTCGACATCATTCAAGATACATTTAATCCGAATTTGAAAACGGTGCGCTTGCGCTTGCTTGCTCATTCCTCAGAGCCAATGTGCGCTGGGTGTCACAAGATTACAGACCCGATGGGCCTTGCTCTTGAAAATTTCGACACTGCAGGCGGTTTTCGTAGCACTGAGAATGGAGTTCCTATCGATACCACTGGTGAGTTGGACGGTAAAACCTTCGAAGGGCCGGATGGATTAGGGCAAGCCCTGTTCAATAGTCCCGCAGTTACAGAGTGCCTGGTGAATCGTGTCTATGCTTATGGAACAGGCCGTAAGGCTACCAAAGCAGAGGAGGATTGGCTTAAAACGACAGTTAAAAACCGTTTCGCGGCAGACGGATATAGCGTGCCGCAACTACTCCGCAGTATTGCGACGAGTGATTCGTTTTATCGTGTAATACCAAGTGAAGCTAAATCTGAAATAGCTTCTTCTTTTCTAAACTAAGACTGGAGAATAAATATGAGCACAGTAAATAACCTTGCAACCCGGCGTCGGGTTCTCAAAGGTGTTATGGGAGGCGCGGCCGTGACGGTTGGGCTTCCTTTCCTTGATTGCTTCTTGAACACAAGCGGCAACGCTTTAGCTGCCACTGGCAAGAAGCTGCCGGATATTTATAGTACTTGGTACTGGGGCCTTGGCATGAATCCAGGCCGTTGGGAGCCGCCAACAGTGGGTAAAATTACTGAGTTGGCTCCGGAATCCCAACCTCTTGAGCAATTTAAGGATCGGATCAACTTGTACACCGGACTAAAAGTGCATCTAGATGGTCGTCCAGCGATTACTCACTTTACGGGCAACATGGCCGTCCTAACTGGCACGACGCCGAGGTCAAGTGCAGTTGTAACGCCAACAATTGACACACTAATTGCTGATCACATTAGTTCGACAGTGCGCTTTAAATCACTCGAGATGACTTCTACTGGCAACCCGAAGCACATGTATAGCTTCCGGCCCGGTGGTGTGTTCCAGCCCGGAGAAGCTAGCCCAGCCGCAATGTATACTCGTTTGTTCGGACCTGAGTTCCAGGATCCTAACGCGGCAGACTTTAAGCCAGATCCATCGGTAATGGCCCGTCAGAGTGTACTTTCTGCCGTGCGTGATCAGCGCAAGGCTCTTGAAAAATCAGTTGGTGCGGCTGACCGTGCGCGGCTTGACGAGTACTTCACGTCATTGCGCCAAATTGAGCAACAAGTCGAAATAATGTTGCAAAAGCCTGCCCCACTTGATGCTTGTTCTAACCCAGGCGCGATAGAAGAGCTTCCTCTTGGAACAGACGTTGAGGTGCTTTCAGCAACTCATAAATTGAATGCACAACTTGCGGCCCACGCTTTTGCTTGCGACCAGACACGAGTTGTGAATCTTGTGTTTAATGATATGACGTCTTCTCTGCGCCAAGAAGGTAGCCAAATGGTGCACCATATCTATACGCACGAAGAGGCAATTGACGAAGAGCTTGGATATCAACCCCATGCGGCGTTCTTTGCTACTCGCTGTATGGCAGGTTTTGCGGACTACCTTGAGGCGCTTGATGGTATTCGCGAAGGGGATAAAACACTTCTGGATCGCATCTTGGTCTATGCCATCACGGATACTGGCTATGCCAAGGTTCACTCCGTTGAGAATATGCCTCAAATCACGGCCGGCGGTGCGAATGGTCGCATGAAGACTGGTTACCACTACTCGGGTAAGGGTGATCCGACAACTCGTGTCGGTCTTACCGTTCAGCAGGCTCTTGGCTTGCCGATCAATAGTTGGGGTACAGACTCCATGGCGACCTCGAAAACAATAACCGAGGTGCTTGTTTAGCCGTTCTTGAGCGGCACTTTTTGGTTGAGCGTGTTAACGTTGGCCCATACCTGTTGTGCTCGGGTGTGGGCCAACGCTCTCCATAGATAAAAGCAGTGGTAGGCTGTGTCTTTGCGCAGCCTTTTTAGCTGGCCTTGGATAAAGGCCATTTATTCTAAAATATGGGACGCTTTGTCCCACTGAGAATGAGAAGAGGCAAATAGCCATGCGCATCATATCGTATGCAGTTGCGCTCTCGTCGATTCTGGCGTTGAGCTCGTTAGCTATAGCTCAGCAGGCCGTAAAGGCGCCGCAAGCGACCCCGGTTGATGTGATGTTCAAGTTGGTACGTATTGGCCAGGGTGTAAATGTTCCGGGCCAGAGTTCGGTTCAGCCGCGGCAACGTCTAATTTTTGCTAGCGCCACCGATTTACCTTTGTATACCTTTGATAAAGACGAGCCGAATAAATCTAATTGCTATGACGAGTGCGCCGTAATGTGGCCCCCGGCTACTGTAACTGAGGGCGTGCAGCCTGTTGGCGGCTGGTCGGCCATTGAGAGGGCTGATGGTCTGAGGCAATGGGCTTTTAACGGCAGGCCAATGTATACCTATACAGAGGACGTGATGTCTGGTGATGCCAGCCCAATGGCCATGTATATGGGTAGCGGCGCTCCCAAGGGACACGGAGTTGATGATCTATGGCACATTCTTGAAGTGCAGCCGGAAGAATGGATGACCCTGCCACAGGGCATCACCGTAGAAGAGATTCTGACGGCGCCTGGGCAGGTCTATGCGACCGAAGCCCGCATGCCACTCTATGTTTTTTCGGGTGATGTGAATTCTGATGAGGTCCTGGGAGAAAAATGGAAACCCTATGCTGCTTATCAGTTAGCGCTCCCGGTTGGAGACTTTTCTGTTATTGCTCGAAATGACGGTATCTACCAATGGGCGCATAAGGGGAAGGCTCTTTATACTTATGTCGATGATGTTGAATATGGGGATTCCAATGGTAAGGATCTCAACAACCAAATTGAAATCGCGTGGGTCATGAAATATTTTATTCCGGATGAAGTCGCTATTCGGAAAGACCAAAAACGGGGTGGTGTGCTGATCGCTGCCGATAGTGGTAAATCACTTTATGCCCGCGACCGGGCTTTTACCGACATGCAAGGTGGGCATCACGCCCGTGGTGGCACACGCGGTAACCCTGTGGTAGGGCGCAGTATAGGAACGTCGCAGTGTGACGCTACCTGCGAGAAGACATGGCAACCGCTGATAGCCCCTGATGACGCGCAGGCATCAGGATACTGGTCTGTTCTTGAGCGCTCCGATGGCCAAAGGCAGTGGGCTTATCAGGGTTACGTCATGTATACCTATGCAAATGAAAGCGCAGGGGAAGTGACAGGCCATGATATTTACGACCTGATGGTTAATGATAGTACGGAACAGTTGACGGCATCTAGTCTCGGTTTTTACTGGCGTGTTACTACGCCCTAGCGTTTAAAAAGCATTCTGGCGTCGGCATATCGGCGGGCATGGACTTTG
>PASS01000061.1 GCA_002712165.1 Fidelibacterota bacterium | reverse complement strand
GAATGCCGCTAAGCGTCGTGCTCTTGACTTTACTGAAAGTTAGACTGGTATAGCGCTATGCGCATTATATTCATGGGGACACCAGACTTTTCATTAGCTGCACTGGCGCAGTTATACGCCGCATATGATATTATTGCTGTTTATACTCAACCGTCTAAGCCTGCAGGCCGAGGCCAGAGTGAACGGCCCAGCCCGGTCCAAGTTTTCGCCGAAAAATATAATCTCCCAGTATGTTCGCCAAAATCGTTAAAATCGGCAGCTGTCCAGGCCGAATTTTCGGCATGGAACGCCGATGTGGCGGTGGTAGCTGCTTATGGAATGTTACTACCGAGCGCAATTCTTGATGCACCTCGCCTTGGTTGCATCAATATTCATGCTTCGCTTTTGCCACGTTGGCGTGGCCCAGCACCAATCCAGAGAGCTATCATGGAAGGCGATTCCATCACTGGCATAACGACTATGCAAATGGATGCAGGTCTTGATACTGGTGAAATGCTTCTTACCCAAAGCGTGCCTATTAACGCAGGAACAATAGCAGGCGAACTTCACGACCGCCTTGCTGATATTTCTGCTGCGCTAATTCTAGAAACACTTGAAGGGTTGGCGAGTGGAGCGTTATTGGCAACACCTCAGCCATTGGATGGTGTGACCTACGCTGCAAAAGTTGAAAAGATCGAAGCGCATATAAATTTTGACCGATCATCAGTCGATGTTTTGCGTCATATACATGGCCTTTCGCCATTTCCCGGTGCATGGTTTGCGCATCAGGGTAGACGTATTAAGGTGTTGCGTGCCGAACTTATTTCCACAGATGGATCGGTAGGAATGGTGCTTGACGACCATTTGACAATTGCGTGCGCTGAAGGCTCTATCCGCGCGCTTAAGGTTCAGCGTCCTGGTAAAGCGCCCATAGATGCTTCAGCCTTTCTTCGCGGCTATGCGTTGCCTAAGGGAACGCAAGTCGCCTAAACTTTAGAGAGCTGCAGGGTATTACTTCTATTGGTGGAAAAGGAATAAAGGCTATGTTCAGGCGAAGCCGCAAAATCATCGCACAAGATGACATAGTCTATTTATATGCACCTACTAAAGAATCTTCTGATGAATTTCTAATACTAACAACTACTAGTCAGAGTTTCCATCATCCCTGGGTTTATCCGGCAACCGACACGCGTCGATATCGTGCTTATTTAGATCGTATTGAAAGAGGCAATACTTACGGATTTTTGGTTGCGCGCCGAGAAGATGATGCTGTTGTTGGTGTCATCAACATTAATGATATTATTCGCGGGGGTTTTTGTTTCGGTCATTTAGGTTACTACTGCGGTGCACCATACAGTCGGCGCGGGTATATGAGCGCGGGGCTTGCGTTGGTGCTGGACTATGCATTCACTACGCTTGGCCTAAACCGCGTGGAGGCTAATATTCAACCTGAAAATGAGGGGTCACTGGCCTTGGTTCGCCGGCTTGGATTTCGTAAAGAAGGATTCTCGCTTGGGTATCTTAAGATCGGCGGCAAATGGCGAGACCATGAGCGTTGGGCAATTTTATCGGATGAATGGCTTGCAGCTCATGGTAGCACATCCCTTGGCCAACATATTCGCGAAGTAGTATAAGTAGCATTCGAATTTATGCCTCGATATAAGCTCACAATCGAATATGACGGCGCTGATTTTGTTGGTTGGCAGCGTCAGGATAACGGCCTATCGGTACAAGAGGTAATTGAACGTGCTGTTAAAGGCTACTGCCAAGTAGACGTTTTAGTGCAAGGCGCAGGTCGTACAGACTCTGGTGTTCATGCGCTTGGGCAAGTAGCACATGTTGACTTACCACGAGAAGATGCCCCTTATGTCGTTGCAAACGCCCTCAATGCGCACCTCAGTCCATATCCTGTTGTAATCATCAAAGCCGAATTTGCCGACAATAAATTTCACGCGAGGTTCTCCGCCATAGAGCGGAGCTATGAATATCGCATTCAGAACCGTCGGGCACGACCAGCACTACAAATTAATCGCTCCTGGTGGATTTCTAGTCACCTTGATGTAGAGACTATGCATAATGCGGCCCAGTGCCTTATTGGTCGGCATGATTTCTCTACCTTTCGCGCCGCCGTATGCCAGTCTGAATCACCGGTAAAAACGCTCAACGAAATATCAGTAACACGCCGTGGAGAGCTGGTTCTCTTGAGAGCAAGGGCACGTTCATTTCTCCACCATCAGGTGCGAAATATTGTTGGCACATTAAAATTGGTTGGAGAGGGTAAGTGGCGTGAAAGCGACGTTGCCAAGGCATTGGAGGCGCGTGATAGAACCGCTGGCGGGCCGACGGCGCCGGCCGAAGGCCTTTATCTCATTCATGTTGGTTATCCAGACGCTTAGATGAAGTATAAATCTTAAACTTTGGCAATAAGTAATGTTGCTGTTAAGCCCAGGACAAAATCTAGAGCAACTAATCCCATAGCGGTACCGGTTGTTACTGTAAGGCCAAACCCAGCCACAAAAGTTCCGTAAATAATTAAGGCGCCGAGTCCGATAAGATTAAGAAAAGCTACACCCTCAATAGAGATGGCGCCAAAGTCGAACAGCAATAATATAAGATACAGTGGCCCTTCAATGGGTAGTCGTATCCAATTATATGGAACCATATGTGAGAAATATCTCGGTGCTTTTCCTAAGAATTCCGAAACATAAACCATGGCGAACGGGAAGAGCGTCCAGGAAATAACATAAGATAAAATCTCAACCACTATGTAGGGAATAAAGTCTAATTCTGTTCTCTCGGGACTAAACGCTGTTACAGTATGTAAGAAATGAAAAGGTGCCAACAGCAGTGCTGGTGTGAATGACGCCCAGAATCCCTGTAATGAAGTCTCGAAATATCCCCACCCTTTAATGTCAAATTTTATAACATGCCATGTGCCATAAAGCGCATTGGCAAGTTGTTGTGCCGATATCATGAGGACGGTTGTCCTTTTACCATGATGATCAACCCTTAGCGTTTAGGGCGAAGTATTGATCTAGAACCTCGAGGTAAACTTTTGTGAGATTATTCAAATCGGAAACCGTACAATTTTCGTCGGCTTTGTGCATTGAGAGTCCAACCATGCCGAATTCACAAACAGGGCAAGCATCCTTGATAAAGCGAGCATCTGAAGTCCCACCAGTTGTTGATAAATTTGGTGTTATACCCAGTACGTGTTTTATAGAACTCGATACGATTTCGCTCAGAGACCCTGGCGGAGTTAGAAATGATTCACCTGATATCCTCACACTTAGATCGTAGTCAGATCCTTCCGCAGCTTTGTTGAGGGTTGTGCGAAGCCACTCGTTTAGACTGTTGCTGGTATGTAAATCATTGAATCGAATGTTAAAAGCAGCTTGCGCCGACCTAGGAATGACATTGGATGCAGTATTGCCTACATCGACTGTAGTAATTGAGATTGTCGATGCTGGAAAATGCTCAGAACCCTGATCCAAAGGATTGGCAGTAATCGCCTGAAGCATATTGAAAAGCCTGGGAATAGGATTATCCGCAAGGTGTGGGTAGGCTACATGACCTTGAGTTCCGAAAGTTGTTAACTTGGCAGTTAGGCTTCCACGCCTGCCTATTTTAATCATCTCGCCAAGTTTTGTCGGATTGGTTGGTTCGCCGACAAGGCATGCATCCAATTTTTCACTACGGCTTGAAAGCCAGCTCAGTACCTTCTTTGTTCCATTAATAGCATCGCCCTCTTCGTCGCCTGTGATCAGCAAGCTGATTGAGCCCGGTAGTTTGTTATCTCGTTTAAGCATACGCGCTACTGCAGCCACAAACGCTGCAATGGCGCCTTTCATATCTGCCGCCCCCCGGCCGAAGAGTCGCCCGTTCAAGACCTCGGCCGCAAATGGGTCGACTGTCCAGCCTTCGCCGACTGGTACAACATCAGTATGACCAGCGAAACAAAAATTGGGAGTGTCGTTACCAAGCCGAGCATAAAGATTATCCACTGGAGCTGAGCCATCGCCATCAAATACTAATCGGTGGCAGTCGAAGCCCAGGGTTTCCAGAGCACCCTGTAACACGTCTAGGGCGCCCTCATTCTTTGGCGTCATGCTTGGGCAACGGATCAGGGCGCGCGCTAATTCAAGCCCATTCACCAAGTCAGTTATGTTGGCTTGGGAACTCAATCTCGTAACAGTTCGTTTATGGACACTTTTGATCGAGTTCTAGCATCTACTCTCTTTACTATGACTGCGCAATATAAGCTTGGCCCGGGCGATCCGTCGGGTAGGTTTTTACTGGCCAGGCTACCCGGCACAACCACGCTTAGTGCAGGAACACGTCCCATGAAGATTTCCCCAGTGGTTCGGTCGATAATTTTTGTAGATGCGCCTATAAACACGCCCATAGATAAAACAGCGCCTTTCTCAATGATAACGCCTTCGGCCACTTCAGATCTGGCACCGATAAAACAATTGTCTTCAATTATTACCGGACCAGCCTGCAAGGGCTCTAAGACGCCACCTATTCCTGCACCACCCGATATGTGAACATTTTTACCGATCTGGGCGCAACTTCCGACGGTAGCCCAGGTATCTATCATGGAGCCGGAGTCTATATAGGCGCCAATATTTACAAAGCTTGGCATCAATACCACGCCCGGTGCGATGTGTGCTGAGTGGCGTACAATGCTACCTGGCACCGCCCGAAAACCGGCCTGTTTGAAATTATCTTTGGTCCATCCATCAAACTTGGAGGGAACCTTGTCCCACCAAGGTGCACCACCCGCGCCACCGGGAATGGTGCTCATATTATTTAAACGAAAAGATAGTAGTACGGCTTTTTTAACCCATTCGTTTACATGCCATATCTCATCGCTTTTGATAGCAACTCGCAAAACGCCACGGTCTAGCATTTCCAGAGTTGCGGAAACTGCATCTCTAACATCACCGCTGGTTGCTGGGCTAATGTTGCCCCTCGCTTCCCACGCTTTTTCTACTGTTTCTTTTAGGACATTATCATTCATTTATTGTCGAAGTTCCTTATGGACAGGGTAATTTTTGATGAATCAGAACATAGCTGCTCGCAGGAGCGAGTCAACGCACCGGAAAAAAGATGGGATGGCAAACAGATATTTAACTCCTTCTCAAGATTAGACACCATCTCCAATTATTATCTAACTCCGCGCAATATAAGTATTTGCGCTTTGCAGCCAAGAAACGAGATTGTCGGTTAAATAGTGACAGTGGCCCATCTCCTGCGCCCCTGTAGGAGCATTGTTAGCGTGGTGCACAAACACTGTAGTCATGCCCAAATCGGCAGCAGGCTTCAAATTTTTATGTGAATCCTCGAACATCACGGCTCGATTTGGAGCGATGGCATGGCGAGCGACGAAATTTGCGTAGGAAGCTGGATCGGGCTTTGGGATATAGTCACTGGCGCTGATATCGAAAATAGCAGCGAAGTGGTGGGATATTCCCAGCTGATTTGTTACCGCGGTTGCGTGCTTTGCGGAGCCATTGGTGTAGATAAATTTTTGGCCGCATAAACTATCCAAGGCACGGTCTAGTGCTTTGTCAGGTTTTAGAACCGAATGGTCTATATTGTGTACATAACTGAGGAAGATATCTGGGTCTATACCGTCATTAACCATTAAACCACGCAATGTCGTGCCATATTCATGATAATACTTTTTTTGCAGCTTGAAAGCATCTTCAACTGGTATGTCGAAAGCCTGCGCAATAAAATCCTTCATCTTAGCGTCTATCTGAGCGAACAAATTACTGCTGGCAGGATAAAGAGTGTTATCCAGATCGAAAATCCAGAATTCCGTACCCGCTATTTTATTTAATCGGTCAGCGCCTTTGATTTTGTCTATCATTTTTATTTAATGAGACTACCTGCGCCTGACGGTGTAAACAGTTCCAGAAGAACTGCATGGGTTACACGGCCATCTACAATTACGGCAGCTTCGACTCCTTGCCCGACCGCGTCTAGACATGTTTCTACTTTAGGAATCATGCCGCCCGATATAGCTCCTGATTGAATTAAGGTTTTGGCCTGCCCGACCGTCATTTCCTTGATGAGCTGCCCTTCATCATCTAGCACTCCGGCCACATCTGTTAACATAAGTAATCTGGAAGCATCCGCAGCACCAGCTATAGCGCCGGCAACTGTATCAGCATTAATGTTGAAGGTCTCACCTTTAGATCCAACGCCGATAGGAGCGATGA
Source organism: Fidelibacterota bacterium (assembly GCA_002712165.1). Classification (GTDB taxonomy): domain Bacteria; phylum Pseudomonadota; class Alphaproteobacteria; order Rhodospirillales; family Rhodospirillaceae; genus UBA11612. The sequence continues at coordinate 40,005 of PASS01000061.1, read as the reverse complement.
CAGGAATAATGTCTGATTCTTCAAACGTATTGAGTATATGCGGATTGATCTCGGATGGTTCGCCGACAAAGCCAAGATCGAGAAGTTTTTCTATATTTGATCCAGGGTCTCTTTTTGATCGGCGCAGTTTACGCGCACGAATCAAGTTACCGTCCTTTCCCGACATGCCCACAGCAGAGCCACCAGCTTTGTTAATAGCTGAAACAATTTGTTTATTTATAGATCCACTAAGAACCATTTCAACGATTTCGACGGTCGCAGCATCGGTTACCCGCAATCCGTCTATGAACGAGCTTTGAATTTTTAGACGCTCCAGCATAGCCCCGATCTGAGGGCCGCCGCCATGCACAACTATCGGATTGATGCCGACCTGCTTCAGAAGAACAATGTCGCGGGCGAAGCTATCAGCAACTTTATCATCCCCCATGGCGTGCCCACCGTATTTAATTACGACAGTCTCACCTGAGTGCGCGCGCATATAGGGCAAGGCATCAGCAAGAATTCCAGCCTTTTCCAACCATGCAGCTTGATCTGTGTTTAATGTCTCTGACATGTATCTGTCCGCTTTAGTCTAAAATATAGGGGTATCAACTAGCTAATTTCTATTCGCAGCTTTTCGTGTGAGATAACACCTACCCTTTTAAAGCCAGTTCTGACAAGGCGGCACGTGTTTCTGTGATACCCCAACCCTCTATAGCACTGGTAACCAAGATATCAGGATGTGCCGCTACATGTCTTTTTATCTCGGTGGTAATGGTTTTATGGAGCTCCAACATTGGTCCGATCTTAATCTTATCTGCCTTTGTTATAATAATTTGATAATTTACTGCTGCATCATCCATCAATTTCATGATTTCTCGGTCGTTGTCTTTGATCCCGCGCCGGCTATCGATGAGTACTAGAGCACGTCTCAAATTAGGACGTCCTCGCAAATACTGCTTAATGAGCGTGGTCCATGAGTCGACCTTAACCTTTGGAGCTTTCGCGTAGCCGTAGCCTGGTAAATCTGAGATCATCAACTGCTGGCCCAAATCAAAAAAATTTATCTCTTGAGTTCTGCCTGGTGTAATTGATGTTCGCGCTAGAGTTTTGCGGTTAGTTAGCGCATTTATTAGACTCGATTTTCCTACATTTGAGCGACCGGCAAAAGTTACTTCTGGTAGCATGCTTTCAGGCAACTGAGCAGGAGTTACAACACCTAGCAAAAAAGTTGCGGGTGCGGTGAATAGTCGTCTTCCAGCTTTAGTTACGTCTTCTTCAAAAGACGGGTTGGGTAAGCTCTCGGCCATTCATGTATACTCACCAAGATTCTAGACTTTTATATTTGAGCGACGCATGAGAATCCATTGTTGTAAAATACCGAGTAGTGTTGTCCATGCCCAATAAATTACTAAGCCAGCCGGAAATTGCGCGCTGACGAATGTGAAAACAACTGGTAAGAGCATCATGATTTTAGCCTGAGTAGGATCAGGTGGCTGGGGTGCTAGCTTTTGCTGAAGGTACATAAAGAAACCCATCAACAAAGGAAGCACGCCAATGCTGATCAGAGAAAGAGATTCAGGTGGTGTGAAGGGTAGTAGTCCAAATAAATTTAAAATGCTGGTTGGATCAGGCGCTGATAGGTCTTTAATCCAGCCAAAAAATGGTGCATGTCGCATTTCTATGGCTACAAATAAAACTTTGTACAATGCGAAGAAAATAGGAATCTGAAGCAAGATCGGCAGGCATCCGGTGAGGGGATTCGCCTTTTCTCGCTTATATAGCTCCATCATTTCTTGCTGCAGTTTCATTTTATCATTGGCGTGCTTTTCCTGGAGACGTTTCATCTCTGGTTGTAACTCTTTCATCTTGTTCATCGCGGTGTACTGCTTGTTAGCGATGGGAAATATCAAGAGTCTTAGAAAAGCTGTGAAAACAATAATTGCAACTCCATAGTTTCCGAGAACGCTATTCAGCCACCTCAGAGCTAAAAAGAACGGCCTAGTTAGAAAATAAAACCAGCCGAAATCGATGGCGAGATCAAAGCGCGATAAACCGGGAGTCTTTTCATATCGGTCTAATAGGGCCAGCTCTTTTGCTCCAGCGAAAACATATGCAGTGATAGATTTTGTTTCACCAGATTCTAAGGTAATTGCATTTGCGCGGAGGTCGGTTTGATATCGTCGCCGTTCAGCGGTGCCGGAGTATGTGTAGTTGGCTGTAACGTCTAATTTCTGGTCAAAGGCAACTGATGTCAGCCAGTATTTATCAGTAAATCCAATCCATCCCCCAGTAGACTCAATAGATTCGCGTTCTTTATCTATGAGATCATCATAATCCATCTCCTTCAAAGTGCGGTTAAACACCCCAATTGGCCCTTCATGAAGTATGAAGAAACCTAGAGTCTCAGGCTCGCCTATGCGTGCAACCAAGCTGTAAGGATAAAGAGTAACAGAACGCTTTCCAGCGTTTTCCACTTTTTGTTCGACCGTAAACAAATATTCATCTTCGGCGCGAATAACACGCGTAAAGATCAGGCCTTGTCCATTATCCCATGTTAGGACAATGGGCGTTTGATCTGTGAGCACAGCATTAGGGTCTTGTGGTGTCCAAACGGTTGAAGAGGTGGGCAGTGCAATTGAAGTATCCGAAGCTACCCAGCCGTGTTCGGCGAAGTAGGGCCTGGGAGAACCCATAGGCGATAGTAAAACAATCTCTGGGCTGTTGGGGTCCAGATTTTCACGATATCTCGCTAAGGTAATGTCATCGAAGCGAGCTCCGGTTAGTGAAATTGAACCCTGCAAGTGTGGTGTGGCGATGCGCAGCCGTGCATCAGTCTGTAGCTGCGATTCGACCGATTTAACACTGGGCAAAGCTACTGGCGCTGAAACTGGCGCAGATAAATCTGTCTGCGCACCAGGCACAATCGAGGGTGGCTCTGATATGGAGGGTGACCCACTTACCGGTTGGGGGATTGGTCTGGGTGAGAAGAAATAGTCCCAGCCGATGAGAACAATCACGGAAAGTGCAATTGCCATTATGAAATTACGTTGATCTTCCATGATTCCTAGTCAATCGAGTGCTTATGTAATTTTATTGAGTATCTTTGAGGTTTGATTTTTACGTCGGCCACAAGCAATATTTTTGTCATTAGTTGGAACTGGGTCTAGGCCTGAGCCACCCCAGGGATGGCAACGCGCTATTCGTCTGATTGCTAGCCACGAGCCCGGTAAGGGCCCATGGCGGTCTACTGCTTCAATCGCATATTCAGAGCATGTCGGCATATAGCGACACCTTGGCCCTAAAAAAGGTGATATCGTGATCTGATATAATCTTATGGTGCCCTTCAATATAATCGATGAAAAACCGGTGATTGAGAGTTTCATCTTGAATCTGTCCGTAATTCTAAATTATTTTGTTTTTTTCGTTTTGTAAAAATGCTTTTCAAAGTCCGACGTAATTCGTTCTCCATAGAAGAAAAGTTACGCTTCAAAGTTTCAGACCGTCCAATCAAGACATAATCAAAGTTTGGGTCTGCATGCTCACTCATAATATTATCTGCTAGTGCCCTTAAACGCCGCTTAGCGCGGTTTCTGGCAACCGCATTACCAACTTTTTTACTCGCAGTGAAGCCGATGCGAAGTCTTTGAAAGCAGAGAGTCGGTGCTGCTTGAAGAACAAATCCTGGCATGACGCTGCGCAATCCCGCTGCTCGGACTCTCAGAAAATCGGAGCGGTTCTTCAAAGTGCGCCAATGTCGCCCACGTAGCTCAGGAGCGACACCGCTCCAGTCTTTGGAAACTTTATCTCTGTGTGAAGATTTTTCCGTGTCCCAAGCCATGGTAGTCCAATCGACGGCAACATTAGCGACTCATTTCAGACTTCTTGTAGCCTGCCCGGTTTTTAAGACCAGCGGCAATAGAGCTTAAGCCGAAAGGCGTTTGCGGCCCTTGGCACGACGATTAGCTATAACCCTGCGGCCGCCAACCGTTGCCATACGGGAACGGAAGCCGTGACGGCGTTTTCGCACCAATTTACTTGGCTGATACGTACGTTTCACGTCAGCAACTCCATTCTATAAAAGGATAGACATTCCACCACGGTTGGGGAGTGTCTAATTCGATCAGCGGGCGGTGTATACCGGTCAGTTCGGCCCTAAGTCAACGCCGTGGCGCTTAAATTTAAGTAAAAACCTACTATTTCCGGGCTTTATAAGTTGATTTTGTGAGTCATAAAGGGCTTTGGGGCAGCACATTCAGTCTGCCCGATTCGTGGCTATAAATTTTTTCTCGCTTCTAGGTCCTGTGTGGTGAAGTGTTGTAGCAAAAGAGTACACTACTGGCCTTGGATGAAATGGCCTTAAACCAACCCCTTAATTCGGACTCTAATCAATGCCCGACAAAATAGATATAGGTGGTTCCTTGCCTCCCCCGAAATTCCTGACAATTGGCCGTATTGCTGTTTTACTGATTTTTCTAGCGGTTTTAGCGTTGGTTTTCTTGAGTGGTGTCGCCGACCATCTTTCATTCTCAGCGCTTAGTGCCAATCGAGAACTACTGTTAGATTTTGTTCAATCTAACGCTACTGGGGCTATTCTGGTTTTTGTGGTGGTTTATATAGCTGCCGTATCTTTCTCAATACCGGGTGCAATTTGGTTAACTATCGCTGGGGGCTTTATCTTTGGTCCGGTAGCGGGAACTTTATATGTTGTTGTTGCAGCAACCACGGGGGCGACTCTGGTGTTTCTACTTGCCCGCTATGCCCTTGGGGATGTTCTTCGTGCCAAAGCTGGAAATGCTCTTAAAAAAATGGAAGCTGGCTTCCGCAAAGATGCACTCAGTTATCTTCTCGTGTTAAGGTTGGTGCCCTTGTTTCCGTTTTTTCTGGTTAATCTTGTGCCTGCTTTTCTTGGCGTACCACTGCGCACCTATGTCATAGGGACGTTCTTCGGGATCATTCCGGCAACGTTTGTATATGCGACAGTTGGGGCGGGTATAGGTGATGCGATATCTGCAGGAACTGGTGTGGACCCTTCCGCCGCGTTGCGCCAGCCAACAGTTATAGGGGCGTTGGCTGGTCTCGTGGTTTTGGCACTTATACCTGTTGTATATAAAAGGATTAAGTCTCGTGACTAGTGAGAAGACTCTTACACCTGACCTATGCGTTATTGGAGCTGGGTCTGCTGGACTCTCTGTTGCAGCTGGTGCTGTGCAAATGGGAGCGCGGGTCGTTCTCATCGAAAAGGGGCTTATGGGTGGAGATTGCCTTAATACAGGTTGCGTTCCATCTAAGGCGCTTCTAGCGGCAGCTCACCATGCAGAATCAATTCAGGATAGTAGCGGTTTGGGAATAAGGGCTGAGTCTAAAGTCGATTTTGGGGCTGTTCACAGGCATGTCCATGAGGTGATTGCTGCAATTGCACCTCATGATTCGGTCGAGCGATTCGAGAAATTAGGCGTTACTGTCATTCAGTCAAGCGCACGATTTATATCGAACAACTCTTTGGAGGCTGGTGGTAATGTAATTCGCCCACGTCGATTTATTATAGCCACGGGCTCTCATGCTTTTATCCCGCACATTGAAGGACTCGCTGGGGTTCCTTACTTTACTAATGAAACAATATTTAATCATGCTGAATTGCCCCGCCATTTGGTCGTGCTTGGCGGCGGACCGGTCGGCTGTGAGTTTGCACAGGCTTACCGGGGATTAGGCGCGGCTGTGACGTTGATCGAAGCAGCGAGAATATTGCCGAAGGATGATTCTCATTTAGTTTCAGTTGTAAGGAATAGATTGAAGGCGAATGGAGTCAAGCTTCATGAAGGGGCTACGGCAAAGTCTGTGAAGTCTGTGCTGGGCGGCGTTGAGATTGTGATAGAGACTCAGGATCGCCTGGAACAGGTTTCTGGCTCCCACCTGCTTGTTGCCGCTGGCCGGGCTCCATCGGTTTCTGGGTTGAATCTTGATAAGGCTGGTATTGATTTTACTAATAAAGGAATCATGGTTGACTCTGGTTTGCGGACTTCCAATCGTCGTGCTTATGCGATCGGCGATTGTATAGGTGGCCACCAATTTACTCATGTTGCTGCCTATCAGGCGGGTATTGTTTTACGCAGCGCCCTGTTTCGTCTTCCGAGTAAGTCCCACTACCATAATGTTCCGTGGGTTACTTATACAAACCCGGAGCTTGCGCAGGTGGGTCTAACAGAAGCGGCTGCACGTGACTCATACGGAGACAAGGTAAGAATATTAACCTCGACATTTGATGAGAATGACCGGGCACGCGCAGAGCGAAAAACAGATGGCCTGATTAAAGTTGCTACGACCTCTCGTGGCCATATTCTAGGCGCAGGAATTGTTGGAGCCAATGCTGGAGAACTTATTCAGCCTTGGGTTTTGGCAATGACTAATAAATTAAAGATAAGCGCTCTCGCGACAATGATAGCGCCTTACCCCACACTCGGCGAAGTAAACAAGCGTGTTGCTGGCACGTTTTATATACCAGCTCTTTACGGAAAGCGTGCTCGTGCCCTTGTTAAATTCTTAAGCCGTTTTGGTTGATATGAAAGCTGTGTCTTTACGACCGACTATGGAACATGCTTAATCATTTTATGTGTAAGCTTTACGGGAGACACGTAAAATTAAACATAGGTATTTTTAGTGGAAACATCAGAAATCCTGGGCATTTTTATGCTCGTGCTCGCGATTGGATTGATTCTTTGGCATTATCGGAATCGAAGTTAGTGCCACGGTGGATATTTCTGGTGCACTATCTTGTTAATTTAACTATTGAAACGAACTAATTCATTTACCGGCTCCAAGTTTTGTTGGGGCGAAGTTGTGTAGTCATGTCCAACAAATACGCTAAGAGTTTAGTTGTGGTTCGCGAGTTAGATAGTTTGCGTCGCCGCGTCCACGATTGGCGCCGAGATGGCCTATCAGTTGTCTTGGTGCCGACCATGGGCGCTCTGCACGAAGGGCATATAAAGCTTATGGAGCAGGCAAAAAAGATGGCAGACCGCGTAGTGGCCACCATTTTTATTAACCCTAAGCAGTTCGGTCCAGATGAAGATTTTTCATCGTACCCTAGGCAAGAGGCAGATGATTTTGAGACGCTAGATGTGGCTGGCGTCCATTTGTTATTTGCTCCTGAGGCGGAGGTGATGTATCCGCCTGGATTTGCAACCACTATTTCAGTCGCCGGTATTAGTGATATCCTAGACGGACAGCATCGAGATGGCCACTTCATAGGTGTGGCTACAGTAGTAGCAAAGTTACTGCTCCAGTCATTGCCGGACATAGCGTTATTCGGAGAGAAAGACTATCAGCAACTAGTCCTGATTCGCCGCTTTGTAAAAGATCTAAATATTCCGGTGGATATTATAGGGGCTCCAACGGTACGAGATCCTGACGGGTTGGCGATGTCGTCGCGTAACTCTTATTTGTCAACTGAACAGCGCGCTAAGGCACCTATCCTCTACGCTACTATAACCGAGGCCGCCGCAGAGATAGCGAGAAGTAGAGAAATTATGGTCACGATTGAGCAGGCTCGTCAGAAACTAATAAGCGCGGGCTTTGATGCTGTTGATTATGTCGAGGCTAGGCAAGCAGACAATCTCGCACCACTTAAAAGTACAAGCGATAGTGGTCGTGTACTTGCAGCAGTCCGTCTTGGGCATACACGTCTTATAGATAATGTTGCGGTGCCAACCAGATGATGCAGAAGGCTAGAAAATAATTTCGATTGAGTGAAACTAGTACGGTTGGTGGCAGTAGCCTACCGCACGTATATATGAACTTCCGGATTAGCCGCTGATGTGCTTTCCATTGCTGCTATGGCAACTCGGTCTGCTGGCAAACCCATGTTTGTCATGGATTGGAATACTTCTTCCGCACTTTCTCTAGCTTGTGCAGGGTCATTGCCCTGCGGTGATACAGCAACAAGATCAAATACAGCTTCGGGTCGGCGTTCAAGAGCGCGACTGAGTGCTTGATAAAGTGCTGGCTCGTACTCAACATCGGGTTGATCGAATCGAATGATTACGAGTGCTCGGCGCTGTTCAATAGATGTGGGAACGTTCGGAGTCACAAGTTGTCGTGCTGGGGTCGAGCTAAGCTGTTGATTAGTCATATAGGACTTACCCGCATTGATATCAGCAGCAAGCTGCACCAGAGAAGCGCGTTCTTGAGTCACATATTGTTGTTGACGATTAATTTCGTCATTCAATAACAATAGCGCCCGATCAATCACAATCGAATTTTGATTGACCTGATCCTCTAAAATACGTAGGCGACGGTGGTCACTTTCTAGAGCACCTGATAGTCCAAAAGCCGCCCGGATATTTTCAAGAAGATAGGCGGAAGTGCCTGAATCGCTCGAGACTAGGGCCGATAACTGGCTCAATGATGCAATATCCGAATCGATCTGGGTTAATTCTGTCTGAGCTTCGCTCCACCGAGCAAGGAGTTCTGGGTTCCCTGGCGTAGACCCCATTTGTAGACGCGACCGGATGCTACCGACGAGGCTATGATAGCCCTGTACAGTGCTAATGGTGCTTAACCGCAGAGAATCAAGCTGTTGTAACCGTGTATCTGTATTTATTTTAAGTTCCCCAAATTCTTCCTGGAATTGAGAAGCCTTTTGGCCAACGGCTGTGGGTCCGAAGGTACTCGCAGGCACATCGGTGTAAGTGTCCTCAGCTTGTGCAGGCATTTGATTAAGCGCAGCCGATTCCATAGGTTCGATATTCTGGCTTACACTCTCATCGCCCAGTAGCGATGCAAAAAGCGTATCGCTTGCGAAGGAACATCCACCTAGGTTTATAGCCAGCACCGCAATCAAAACGCTGCGCTTGATTCGACTTTGGGTCAATTGTGTATGACCTAACGCATCAGCGCTATGGTCCCACGGTTTTTCAGACCGCTTCTGTAACTGCATTTTTATCTCACATTTCCGTCCATCAGGCAGATGCTATTTGCACCGCTCTGTTGGTGTGCCTCGGCACCATACTTAAGAACCACCCTCAAAGGCCTGGTGACACTCTAAAAAGCTGCACCATTCCACGCTGGAGTGACTTTACTCAATGGTCGCACTTAGAACAAGACGGCTAGGGATGAGCTTTTGCCTATAGAACTATGCCTATCAGAGGTTTTGCTTGCATAGATATGGCGATCTTAGTATCTCAGGCAACCCATGGAACTAGGAAACGGCGGTTTCAAGCCAATTCTTGGGGTTAGGCTAATCATTCGGCTCTACGATTTGTCGATTTTGGCAATTGCTTTCTAGGCGCCCGTAGCTCAACTGGATAGAGCATCTGACTACGAATCAGAAGGTTAGGAGTTCGAATCTCTTCGGGCGCGCCAATTTAACCAATGCGATTTGTCGATTTTGGCAATTGCTTTCTAGGCGCCCGTAGCTCAACTGGATAGAGCATCTGACTTCGAATCAGAAGGTTAGGAGTTCGAATCTCTTCGGGCGCGCCAATTTAATCAATGACTTAGTCAGTTTATGAGAGGTTTTCACGAGGTCTTATTATTTTGGGATGGCAAACACCCAGGGTCAGAGTAGCGGCTACTTAGGTAGCTTTTGCTACCCAGGAAGCATTCCGACTAACATTATAGATCATACGGTACTCCACCGTGGGCCTGAGCCGAATCCGATGATTAGGTGAAAACAATTTGCAATTAGGCATATGCCCTGGGGTTGCTTACGCGCCTTACATGCCCCCACCTGAAGTAAGACAAAATATAGATTTAAAAAGTAAGGTTTTTAGGTAGTCGTCCAGAGGCCGGACGCCATCGTCTCCAGGAACATTTAATACGTTTTTCACATCCCTGTTAAATAATGTTGTGGCAAGAGGTAGCTGGGATGCCATTTCTGAAGCAGAACTTATGGTCCATTCTGGCGCACTATCTGGAGCATAAATAGATTTATAGTCCCAGCCTGTGAGAATCATCCAGTATGCAAATTCCTGAGCCTTGATAGAGGCGTTGTTTCCATAAGATGAGTCATCAAAAACACCCTTGTTTATAGCTTCGTTCATAGCAAGGTTTAAATCCGAGTTTGGATTTGTATAACCCCATACAGTACTTGAGTTTATATTAAATTGCAGCGTTATGGTGTGTAGCAAGTGCTCTAAAATCTCATTTATTTGATCGGCTTGATTTCGTTTTTCTTGCGGTGATCTACAAGTCGTTTCCCAGATAAAATCTGTTAGTGAGTAATTATCATTGATAAAATCCCAACCAGGATAGTTGGCTTCTTCCAACGGGGGGTTGTAGCTATTCATGCTGGTCGATCCAACGCGTTGGAAAGCTTTTTGGCTTTTAAAAGTACCTAACAATGTATTCCTTCTTACCTGGTCAGTGTTTTTTGCGTTAACAAGAAGTCTATTCGCAATGTTGCCAACAGAAGTTAAAAAATCATCTGTTACATCTGGTAGACCGGCAACAATCAAATTATAAGAAGTTAGATGCTTGGTGTAAGGCGGATATGAATTGTCCTTAATTATTACCCCATTCCATTCAGTACCATCTATATTCGACACCAAGGGACAGAAGGCGCCCATGTTACTTGCTAATAGTCCACCGCTTCTATTAACGACTATGTGGTCTAGCGTGAAACCAACGTCCAAGGGGGCTCGGGTACCGTCATCCATAAGATCCCCCAGCAATTTTACAGTATAATAATGTGCGTCCCCCGCACACGATTTTTCCAACCTCGGTGTCATATCAGCAGGTACGATATTGCAGGTATTTGCACCAAATAACTCATTGTTTATTTTTACCGTTGTTGTCCCATTTGCTGGTATTGGATCTGTTTCATGGGTGAATAAAAAGGTTCCGTCTGTGCTGTCGTAGAAGCCAAGATTCGCGCTCTTGGGCCTCGACCCCCGCTCCACTTTTGGATTGTCTTCGACTACGAGAGTCGATGGATAATTAGTTAGGAAAATCAAGCCATGGACATGGCTGACGGTGTCCTGATTCGTTGATTTAGAACAAGAGGTAAAGTTACTTAAGTGCCCCGGGGTAGGAGAAAAAACTATGTGTTGAAATAAGCCATTAATTTCTGACACGATCTCAACATTTAGAAACTGGGAGCATTGATCCTCACGGGACGACGAAAAAGTGGCGTGCGTAGAACAATATGCAGTTTCCATATCGGTAATTAAGATCTGAATTGATTGCCCGGGTGCGATCAGATCAGAAACAAAAGTATTTACCGCATCTCCGGTGACAGAATTATAAATGGTTCCCCTGATCCTGCCACTTTGTATCGAGTCGCTATTGTAAAATCTAAAATACGACAGACCCCTCTGGACACTCATCGAATTCATCTTTGTTGAAAACACTTGGCCTGCGAAAATGCTATCCGTTTCAACGGTTTTGACAGTCGACGCAGAGCTCTCTGCACTTGCGTAAAATCCAAATATAATTGTGATTATGATAATCAGTCGAGGCATCTGTAACATAATGTGTTCCCAATCAAGCGAATGACGAATACGTTATATAAAATCGCTTTAGCTATTATTTATCCAATAGGCCATGAGTCTATTTAATCAATTATCCTGGGGCCAGTAACAGAGACGCTAATAAACATAAAGAAGAATATAAATCTACTTATGACTGGGTTATCAGCTATTGATGGTTTTTAGATAAGCGTTCCATTGAGCTTCATAGCCGTTGCGCAGAAGGTTTTTTTGGACCTTGCCCATTGCATTACGAGGAAGCTTGTTCGTCAATACGAATAACTTAGGAATTTTATAATTAGCGAGGTCTTTTATTAATACTGCTCTCATCTCTTCATTACGTAGTGTTTTGGCTTCCGGTGCCATTACGACCACTGCCAATCCGGCTTCGCCAAATTCTGGGTGGGTCATACTAATAACAGCCGATTCTTCCACGCCAGGAAGTTTGTCAATGGCTGCTTCTATTTCCTTGGGGTAAACATTGAAGCCGCCTGAAATTATCATGTCGTTTTTGCGCCCGACAATGGAGATCATGCCACTTTCATTTACACGGGCAAGATCACCTGTTTTAAAAAAACCATCGACGGTAAATTCTTTCTCCGTTTTTTCTGGCCTACGCCAGTATCCTCTGAATAATCCAGGCCCCTTAACCTTAATCTCTCCGATCTTACCCTGTGATAGTTCGGCATTATTATCGTCTGTAATACACAAGCTTACTCCGGGCAGTGGCCAGCCCACATCGCCGGCATTGCGAGGTTTATCTGCAACTGCGCTGGTTATAATTCCTGCCTCGGTCATTCCATAACGCTCGACAATTTTCTTGCCAGTCCGTTTTTCGAAGGCGCAAAAGGTTTCATCAAGCAATGGAGCAGATCCACTTAAAAAGAGCCGGATATTGCGGCAAGTATTCCTAGTAAGTTTTTTACTTGCGAGCAGCCTCACGTAGTATGTGGGTACGCCCATAAATACTGTTGCTGTTGGCAGATCTTTTATTACGTTCTCAGCATTAAATTGCGTATGAAAAATCATGCCAGTACCGTTCAGTAATACTGTGTGAATAGCCACAAACAATCCATGAGTATGAAAAATCGGCAATGTATGTAAAAGAACATCATCGGGTCCGAATCGCCATATTTTATGTAGAGCTTCTGCATTGGCTGCTAAGTTTGCATGAGAAAGCATAACCCCCTTTGGCTGCCCAGTTGTACCTGACGAATATAAAATGGCTGCTATGTCTGAATCAGTGCGAGCAACCGAAACAAACTTTGCCTCCGCAATCTGACTTTTTTTATTTAAGGTACCGGAACCATCTGCACTTAGGGTCAGAAAATTTGGAATTTTATGCGAGGTACAAAGATCGATGAGGATGTTCTCGTGTGGATCACCAACGACTACAGTTGGCTCCGAGTCGCCCAGAAAATAGTCGAGTTCGTTAGCTTGATAGGCTGTATTAAGAGGTAGAAAAACAGCGCCCGTGCGCAGGCAGGCGAGATATAGGAATACACTTTCCGGTGATTTTTTGATCTGTGCTAAGACTCGATCTCCTGGCTTTAGGCCAAGGGAGGTCAGTACATTGGCGTATTTTGCAGAGATGCAGTTTAAATCGTCGTAAGTAAATGTGCGGCCGTCATCGACCTTTAGAAACGGCACTTTTTCATCTGCTGGAAACCGGTTTCGGAAAACTTCAAACAGATTATGCGATTTTGATTCAGACATTGACACAGCGGGCTTAGCCTTTGGCGGCTCTTTCAAAGAGCAATATTTAATTTGTTCATCAATAAAAACCCTAGGGCTTTATATATCCTTCAATGCGATAGACGAATCCGCTAAAAGCGCCTGGTCGGGTTTCGCATGGGAGGCAATCAATTTTTTTGATTGGAGAAAATCTCTAGCGGCATTCACGCTATGACAAGCGACCAGCACGCCGCTACGAAGATAACAAGCTGAAAACCTTCGATCAGATACGTTTCCACGAATTATAACTTGGTCGCCAGGTTTGGATAGTCCGGTCATTTGAAGCTTGATGTCGTATTGGTCGGACCAAAACCATGGCACTTCGGCATAAGGCTCTGGTCTGTCCAGCACGGCTAAGGCTGCCGTTTTTCCTTGTGCAAGTGCGTTAGGAACCGATTCAAGACGCAATCGTTCCCCCAAAATCGAATTCGGATGATTGGTGCATTCGCCCGCCGCAAAGATATTGGGGTCGGAAGTACGTGCGCATTCATCGACTACGATACCGTTGTCGACTTCAAGGTTTGCTTGCTCCGCAAGCTCCACATTAGGGAGAATTCCGATACCAATAATCACAAGATCGGCTTCGATCTTTTTAGAATCGCACACTACACGTTCGAGCTTTTTATTGCCTTCAAAGGCGGTAACGTTTGTCGATGTGAGAATATCCACGCCTTCTGTACGGTGAACATCTGCGTAAAATTCCGATATTTCAGGTGCCACGACACGTTGTAGCAGCAGTGGCATCATCTCAAGCACTGTGACGGTACAGTCGCGCTTAGCCGCAACTGCTGCGACCTCTAAGCCAATGAATCCTCCACCGACGATGACAAGCCGCAAGCCTGGTACAAGTTTGTCCCGAAAACCCTCTACATCGTTGATGGTACGCAAGTAATGCACTCCTGGCAGCTTTACGCCAGGACAATTGATTTCCCGAGCTCGGCTACCCGTAGCAAGAACCAATTTGTTATACGCTATTGTCTGGTTATTGGTGCATTGTATGAGCTTTGCTTTGCGGTCAACAAGGTTCACCCAAGTATTGGGACGAATGGTTATATCTTTGTCTGCATAGAATGCCGGGCTTCGCATAAGAAGCTGTTCTATGCCAATCTTTCCGTCCAGGAATTTCTTTGAAAGCGGTGGGCGCTCGTAGGGAATTTGTGGCTCCATGCCTACCAGGGTCACAGGCTCCTTGTAACCTGATTGGCGCAGGGAAATTGCAGTTTGGGCTCCGGCTTGTCCGGTGCCAACAATGACGGTGCCGTTTGTCATGTATGCTGTCTTTGCTTTAGGCGAGTTATAAAAAGTGAACCCTGGGTAGGTGCAGGTCGGCTCAAATTTTGTTGATTTCTGAACCTGCCACTAATTTGTCGATTTGTTCTTGAGTAAGTGCTTCCTTCGAATCTCCCTGGTCGTGAGCTGGAGAAGGACTGCCCTTGCCTCGCTTGTCTTTGCCTTTCATCACAGCCTCAGTACGTTTTCGGCGGTCGGGTCCAAAATAAGCGCTCGTATCCACGAACGGTCGGGGCCGTTCAATAACCTCTTTGATACGCATGATAAGGCGTTTTGCATTGAAGGGTTTAACTACGTATTCCGTAACGCCAGCATTACGGGCGAGGATAACTTTTTCGCGCCGAGTTTCCGAGGTTATCATGATGATCGGAGTAAACCGAATGTTAGATTTTTCGGCTCTTACAGATTTTAGCATTTCCAAACCACTCATAGGCTCAAGTAGCCATTCCGCTATAACGATATCGGGCGCCCAATTTTTCATCAATGAAAGGGCTTTGCTACCGTCTTTTGCCTCATCGACGCGTTTGCAGCCAAGTGTCTCAAGTATCCCTTTAATCACTCGGCGCATATAGTCGCGTTCATCTACCACCAGAAAACTAATGGGTTTTAAGTAGTCCGATGTAGCTGTAATCATACTCTAGCGTCCATAATCTCTTTAGTTTCGCGATTGAATGACCCTGCTAAACATATTCTGAGTCTCATACGGATCCATTCTTGTATATTAAAGTATTATTTTTTTTCATAAATTTAAACCTGCCATGAGAAATTCCGAGTGAAGTCAACCCAATCTCATACCGCTCAACACCTTACCAACCACGCCCCCCGGACGTGGCAGCGCATGTTGTCAGGGCGCCGGCTGAACCTTGTGGACCCTTCACCCTTAGATATCGAGATCGAAGACATCGCGTTGGGGCTCGCCCGTAACACCCGTTGGAATGGCCAAACTAGTGGGGCTCATGGTTGGAGTGTGGCTCAGCACTCGGATCTTGTAGTTGAGATTGTGGGTCACCTAAAACCCCGAGCCTCGGCGCGGCTGCTAATGGCTGCTAAGCTCCACGACGCATCTGAATATGTCACTCACGACCTTATAACCCCGTTGAAAAGCGTTGTGGGGGACGTTTTCAAAGAGCTAGAAAATCGACTAATGCGCGCTATTTACCTCCGTTTCGGTCTTACGCCCGACCTACCTGCTGCTGACTACGCTCTTATCAAAAAGGCTGATCACATTGCCGCGGCGACTGAAGCAGTACAGTTGGCGGGTTTTACAGTGGCAGAGTGTCGGACGGTTCTCAATTTCAAGGAAAAGCCTTTGGAAAACGTCAAGCTTGTGCCCTTGCCTGTCGCCGAGGCAGAAAAGAAATTCCTGGAAGGGTTTCGTGCACTTGAAAGCGCCATCTCGCTTCAGTCTCGTTGAGATCAAGCCGAATGATAAAAGCGCTATACAGAGCTTAGTCTTTGTTCCAAACGGGAGAACGTTTATCTAAAAAAGCGCCGATACCTTCTTTTGCGTCCGGCTCCAGCATGTTTTTCACCATGACCGCACTGGCGTAGTTGTAGGATTCAGCCAGTCCGAGTTCGATTTGTTCGTAGAAGGCTCGCTTACCAATGGCTAAAACTTTAGGCGATTTTTTCGCAATTACTTGGGCAAGACCATAGACCGTTTCATCCAATTTATTATCATCAACGGACATATTGATGAGCCCCGCTGCCTCGGCATTCGCAGCTGAGAGGGGATGACCTACCAGCAGCATCTCCATGGCTTTTTTGCGGCCAATACTGCGAGATAGTGGGACCATAGGTGTTGAGCAAAACAAGCCGATGTTGACCCCTGGTGTGGCAAATTTTGCAGATTTAGCAGCAATGGCCATATCTGCGGTTGCTACCAACTGGCACCCTGCTGCAGTGGCGATGCCGTGGACTCGTGCGATTATAGGCTGTGGTAGGCGTGTCATTCCCAGCATCATTTCGCTACATGCGTTAAATAGATCCTGAATCCATCTCGTATCGCTATGCTCTTGTAACTCCTTTAAATCATGGCCTGCACAGAATGCTGGTCCCTCTCCAGCCAGCACCACTACCTTTACTGAGGAATCACCATTGATGGAGTTTAGGGTTTCGATGATTTCATCGATTCCAGAGCGTGTGAGCGCATTGCGTGTCGCTGGCCGGTTCAATGTTAGGGTCGCTATACCATGATCGTCATGGCGCTTGATGAAGGGCTCTTGAGCAGTACCTGACATTATCAAATTACTCCTCTACTAGAGAGTGCAGTCTCTCCCCAGCGTGGTCGCATAACAAAACCTAACAGGGCGGTATTGGTAATACCCCGGCCATTAGAATCAAATCGGTGAAGTCCAGCGTACGAGATAATATACCTCGCGCCACCAAGGATGGTACAAACCAGGTGATATAATGCCGGGCATTCGGAGTGCGGCCCAGCACGCCTTGATTTGCTGCAGTTTATCATGGGATTTACGATACTACACCGGCGGCAAGGCTGAATATACTGTTCATCATGAGTAATGATACCAACAGCAAGGATAATTTTGTGAAATCAGAGCACTCTTCGCATAATAAATCTACTATAGTCACAAGAGCCATACAGTTGGAGGGGCCAATTTACCATGAGTATAGCCGCTAAACCGGAATCACCACTTACGCGCATATTGAATGCGACCGCACAGATTGAGCGCCGAGAGATGGCGGCAGTTTTCGCAGCTTTCTTCCTGTTTTTCTTCGTGCTTGGTAGTTATTTCGCTGTGCGCCCTGTTCGAGAAACAATCGGGACAATGCTTGGAGGCGATGTAGTAGCAGATTTGTGGCTTTACACAGCTATTTTTTCTATCGCCCTTGTTCCCATATACGGCTGGTTAATTGCAAGAGTCCGTCGAGCTGTTTTACTGCCTTTTATCTATGGCCTCGTGGCCCTCATTCTCGCGGGGACGGGCTTGACTTTGGGTGCAACTGAACTGAACCGCACGACAGGCTCCTTCTTCTATGTTTGGATTAGCGTGCTTAACCTCATGCTTGTATCCGTGTTTTGGAGTTTTCTATTGGAGATGTTTAGTCGTGAGCAAACCAAGCGTTTGTTCGGGTTCATCGCTGCTGGAGGCACACTAGGTGCTTTGATTGGTCCGCTAACGACTCGCTTATCTGTGGCCTCAGTCGGTGATTCTGGAGTCCTTCTTATCGGTGCTGCTGGCTTCCTAGGAGCTGTATTTTGCCAACTTATTCTGCTTAGTGTTTGGAAGCCCGAAGGTGATACAGCGACTGAAAAGCCACGTGATGCTGCTGTTGGCGGCAATCCATTCGCTGGCATTACTATTGTTCTTAAGTCGCCCTATCTATTAGGAATAGCCTTATTCACTGTGTTGCTATCCGCTGCGAGTACAATTCTATATTTCGAGCAGTTGCGTATTGTTGGGGAGACATTTCCTGATCGTACACAGCGAACAGAAGTTTTTGCGACTATTGATATTATAGTACAATCCCTGACTATTTTTACCCAGCTTTTCGTGACTGGCCGCATAGCCACCAAGTTTGGCGTACGTTATTTGCTGTCCATTTTGCCTATCGTGATTGCTGTAGGCTTTATCATACTTGCATTCTACAATGTGTTTGCTGTGATAATGGTGGTGTATATTGCACGTCGCTGGGCCCAGTATTCAATGATACGCCCGGGTCTCAACATGCTGTTTAATCGCTTCGATACAGAGACTAAGTACAAGGCGAAAAATTTCGTTGACGTGCCCGTCTATCGGGCTGCGGACTACGCAGGCGCGCAAGCAAAAACGGCTATAGACGCTGTTACTGCGGCACCTGCTGCATCGTTATTTATTGGCGCTGCTCTGGCAGGTGTTTGGGCATGGGTCGGTTGGCGTTTAGGCCGTAAGCAGGACGATGGTATTGGCACAAATAATAGTCATCAGGCAGCTATACCAACTCAGCCAAACCGCTTGTGATGAATAGAAGGGCCTTATTAGTTAGCTAATGACTCACACTTTTGTTTTTATGGACTGCGAAGGAGCTGTCGCAACCATTCATCTTAACCGCCCAGACAAATGCAATGCATTGAATATAAATATGTGGCGGCAATTGATGGAATGCGTTGAGATGGCTGAGAAAGATCCTGCTATCAAAGTGATTATAGTCACTGGCGAGGGGGGTGTCTTCGCGGCTGGAGCGGATATTGAAGAATTCGGCCAAACTTTTACCGATCCTCAAGCTGCTACTATAGCGGCTGAGACAACCTATAATTCGCAAAAGCGACTTTATCGTGCCTCGAAGCCGACTATCGCTAAAATCCGCGGTGCATGTGTGGGTGGTGGCTGTGGCATCGCGCTGTGTTGTGATTTGCGATTTGCTGACACTACTGCACGCTTCGGCATTACCCCCGCAAAACTTGGTCTTTTCTACACCTTGTCGGATACCAAGCGGTTGGTAGACGCGGTCGGCCCTTCGCAAGCCAGGGATATTCTATATACCGGCCGAATTTTTGCGGCAGATGAGGCACATTCTATTGGCCTTATAAACCGCCTAACTCAGCCGGAGCACTTGGATGATACTGTTGCGGACTATGCTGCCGAGGTTTGTGGCGCATCTCAGTTCTCGGTCCGAGCCTCTAAAGGGGTAGTGCAGGATATTTTAGATGGTGCGACGGACGATGAGCCAGAAAATCTAAAGAAATTCGCGGCCGCTTTTTCTGGCGAGGATTTTAAAGAAGGTCATGTTGCATTTATGGAAAAACGCAAACCTAATTTTCCATTTTCTTAGGGTGGTTTGGCCTGCCTTGGTTGGTGTTTTTAATAAACCTATACCGGCGAAAATCATCATCTATTTAGTAACCCTGTTTTACATTCACCACTGATAGCATTTTTTCGCCGGCCACATAGCGCCGGATGTTCTCGCGCAGCACCGCCCACATGCGTTCCATTTTTATTTTCGATGATCCCGCCACGTGCGGCGTTATAATAACGTTTGGTGTTTGCCATAGTGGGTGTCCTGCAGGCAAAGGTTCGGGATCAATTACATCAAGGCCTGCCCCGGCAATGGTTTTTGAATTTACAGCCTCCATCAAATCTTTAGTTACTACGCTGCCGCCTCGCCCGATATTGATGAAATAGGCCGATGGTTTCATAAGTGCGAACATTTTATTATCAAATAGTTTTGCTGTCTCTGTAGTCAGTGGTGTTACATTTACAACAATATCCGCGTCGCCAATCAAGTTTGGTAGTTCATTCGCAAGACCTACGTAGTCCACAAAGTTGGGTCCACTGCGATTTGAATTACGCGTTGCGATTACGCGCATGTTAAAGGCATGAGCGCGCTTGGCAATCTCGGTGCCAATACCGCCCAGACCAACAATCAGTAATGTGCTACCATCTAGATCCAGAGTTGGCAAAAATCTACTGCGGCTCCATTTTTCATCTTGCTGATTGATTATCGCTGCATTTATCTGTCGTGTGAGAGTCAATATCAGCGCCATGGCATGCTCAGCGGCGTTGGGCCCGTTCACCCTTTGCATGTTGGTGAAGAGAATTTCTCCTGATCGCACGCGTGGGCTATTAATACAGCCATCCACTCCGGCTAGTTGTGATTGAACCCATTTTAGCCGCGGTGCGCTGGCCACAAGCTCAGACGAACACATGCCTACCAGGGCATCCGCGTTGTTCATGTGTGCGGCGGCTTCTCGCGGGCCACGCACACCAACGATATTCACGCCAGGGGCAACTGCCTCAAATGATTCAACGCGCTTAGCGTTTTCTGCCAGAACAACAATTTTATGCGGGATTTCCCAACCAGCCCTCTTGTTTATTGGCACGGTACTTTCCTTCAAACCCATCCCAGCGATTATGTCGGCATCTGAGGGTTCAGCAAATACTATCGTCCCGTACACAAGGTTTGAGGCAATTATATAAATAAAAAGCGAAAAGCGTTTGATCATTATTTTTCATTCAGCATAGTACGAATGGCCCTCACAACTTGCTCGCGCATTTGTGGATCCTCGAGGGAATTTTTTAGTTTTTTTCTTATAAGAGTAACGCGTTCCTCTGCGTCAAGTTTTCTAGCCTGGTCAATAGCCTGTTTGTTCAGAGCGGTAATCTTAGTGGACGGATCCTTATTCTTTTTTTTATTTGTTACTGACTTGTTTTTTTTGGGCACAGCGCATCCTTATTCTCCACCTGGCCAGTCTGCAGGATCTGGGTCTACTAGGGGGCGTCGGTAGGGGCCGTTAAAGGGCTTAACTTGTGCAACTATTGCGCAGAAAACCACATGACTTATTGTAAAGCATAAAGTCACTGGCCAGGGCGGCCAGCCGCCAAAAAATAAGAGCATCAGGACTCCTAAGAGAATAAAGACGGCAATAGTCATTAGCACAATAACTTTTGTGCGATTCATGTGGCTGCCATGCGGCGAATAACGTGGCGGTATGGGGGTATTGAAAGACATTCGTTAATCTACCTTACTATTGCAACGAATCAATGGCGTGTGTGTGAGCGAAAGCCGTTTAGTTTTTGATATTGCCGTCGCAAAGTACCAGTTAGTATCACCGTATTATATAACAGGGTTTTACACGATATATAACATAGCGTTATACGGATTTATTTTTAGGGGAAGGCCTATATGTTGCTAGATCGTGCCCACAGTCAATTACTTGTCGTCGATGTTCAAGAACGTTTTATGCCAGTCATGTACGAGGCTGAACTTATGGCAGACCGCTGCTCTATTCTTATGAAAGCTGCGCAGCAGCTTAGTATCCCTATGACACTCTCTGAACAGTATAAAAAAGGGCTTGGTCCTACC
The DNA here is from genome assembly GCA_002712165.1 of Fidelibacterota bacterium. GTDB lineage: Bacteria > Pseudomonadota > Alphaproteobacteria > Rhodospirillales > Rhodospirillaceae > UBA11612. Next base: position 18,733 of record PASS01000061.1, on the reverse strand, counting down.
ATTGCGCTCCTCGATAGTATTAAGGGTGAGTCTCCAGTAATGGAGAAGGCCCATTTTTCCTGTGCAGCTGACCCTGCGATTTGTGAGCGTATAAAACTATTGGCCACCCATGGGCGCAATCAGTTGGTAGTCTGCGGTATTGAGTCTCACGTATGCGTAATGCAAAGTGCCATCGGATTTATGGACCTTAATCTTGATGTCTTTGTTGTTGCTGACGCTATTAGCTCACGCCATCCCGAAAGTGTGACTCTAGCGAAGAATCGCATGAGCAATTCTGGTGTTGGCATAGTTAATACAGAGATGGCTGTGTTCGAATGGCTCCACATAGCGGGCACTAAAGAATTCAAAGAAATTTCTAAACTCATAAAGTAGGTCTAGACAGACGAAGTACCGTTTGGCTTAAAAATAAAGTTATTAACATAGTCTTGTGTCTTGATAGCCTTCTTATTGGAGGCTTCGTCGAATTCTTCGAATGGTTTTAAAACTCCATCCCGGAAGAAAAATGCACTCATGCCCATATCCGTGAGTTGCTGAACGGAAGTTTCAACAGCATCTCCTGTATGCTGCTCTTCTATTTCCACTAGCATTACGGGGCGCTCGCGCACGATCGTTTCGCGCGCACCTGCAAGAACGGCGCGTTCAAAACCCTCTACGTCTATTTTAATGAAGCCAACATTGCTAAACCCGTATGAGTCTAATTTACATTGAGGCACACTCACTGATCGGGCGCCCTCGTTGCGCTTTCGCGGATTAAGCGAAGCCGTTTGATTTGAAAAGCCGCCGCGGTACATTGGAACAATAAGTTGAGCGGTACCGGTTCTATCTGATAGCGCGACTTGGTGCGCTGTTACGTTGGCAGGCAGTGACCGCTGCAAAATATGGTAGATTTTCGGATTAGGCTCGAAAGCCTCAACGCTATGGCATATCCGGCTTAGCATATGTGTATAGACACCCTTGTTGGCGCCTATATCTATTGCGATTTTTTCTCGTGCCACCAATTGCGGCAACAATTTGAGCTCTGCTTCACCTTTGCGCAAATGTTTGCGGATTAGCCGCCACATATAAAGCTGGCTTGGAAATAGTGCGTATTTGATACGCTCTTCTAGGGTATAGGGCGGGGTCCAAGTTGAAGAGTTTTCCCCCTTAGTCATGCTCTATTCTCCGAATGGGCCAAAACTTCCGATAGAGTTCGCAAAGCTGTTGGCTTTGGCGCATAGTGAGCGATTGCCCAAGCGCGTCCGTTAGCTGCTATGTCGCCCCACTCATTTTCTCGATCCATAATTTCAGTAACAGACCCTGCAATGTCGTCGAGGTCAATTGGTGCGTAATGCTTCCAAGCAGTTGGTATTTCGGGCAAGGCGAAGCCGTATTTCTCAAAATTTAGATGCACCGTTAGACACTCAGCAGCAAAAGACTCCCACAGCCGAAAACTATCCCATCTTTGTACAAGTGCAGGAGCACCAAAACGTTCAAAATCGTGCATTCCCGCAAGAGCAGGGTCATTTTTCTTAAACCAAGGGTTCGACGCAATGGGCGCATAAAAATCGCCCCCGTAAGCAAGGCACACCATAGAGCCGAGCATCGCTCTCATATAGGAGTTTGGTAAATATGACGTATGATCGACTGGTAAATATTTTTCAAGGCCTGGTATAAAACTTATATCGAGCAGCGCACGAACACTTTGACTCAGGGTGGCGCGGAAATTGCGTAGCGCCATACGTCTGCGTTTTGAAAAATCAGGCCGGTTCTTGGTTGCGGATATAAGTTCTTTGCTCAACCCGAATGCGATTGGCCTCCGCTGTCCTCCCTTGCTTGCCATTTTGCTTTCATGACTCACAAAGAGAACGTGTTCATCAGGAATACGGCAAAAAATGCTTATGTCACTTTGGTTAAGGTATGCCACGCGCGTCGCTTCTACGCCATTAAATGGCACGAACATATTGGTATGAGTGATATCGACAACAAATCCGGAGTGGTCTGTATGAGGTTCTGTGATAAGCGAGTTTATATTCGCATTTACGAGTGGCATGGACGCAGGCCGGGACGTGATTCTAGCCGTATTCATATTCACCGGTATGCCAAGGTCCAAGAGTCCTTCAATAAGGCATCCAGTATTATGTGTGAGCGGGCCATCTACAGCATGGATGTATAAGCCATTCGCGAATTCGCTCTGTAAAGTTTCTATTGAACGATTCATGGCAAGAGGACAGCGTTGCGGTATGATCCATGATCAAACACTCGGCTTATACTATAACCTTTTGCATCGAACCAACTTATTACGGCTTCGTGTGTAAGCGGTGTTGTTTCGATCATTACGGCAGGCTTGTAGGATTCAATTATTCTAGCTGCACCTTTCAGCAATTGTTCCTCGCTGCCATCAACGTCAATCTTTAAAAAGTCTACCGAGTTAGACACAAGTTCCGATAGGGAACGTTTCTCAACTGCCGTTCCCGCAAAGGTGACTTTACCGGTACCTTGAGAGACGAATGCGCAATCGAGCTTCACGGGACAATTTCTAGCGGGCATATTGAGCGACACAGTTCGCTCAATAAAAGGAATATTAGCGATATCTGCATCTATCAGTGTTAAATGCTCGGGCTGGAATTCTTTTAAAAAGAACGCACTATGATTTCCTAGTAATACGCCAACTTCTACTATTCTTCTGATTTGGGAGCGGTCCAGCGTCGCGGCAAGATACTGAAGCTCTTCCCATTCGGTAAGCATATTTACACTGTGGAAGGCGCTAGATTCCATAGCAGCAGCGTTGTGTGCCGTTAGGTCGAATGAGTAGCGTTCTTCAGCTAAGTCAAAAGCCACATTTGAAGTACCGCTCATGAGCAAACAGGCCATCGCTCGAAAATTGTCAAAATTCGCCGGATTATTAAGTGTTTTTATAGCAGATAAAGCGAGAAAGGACTCGAGGTAATCGCCGCGGGTAAGACTCGCGAATCCCAAAAGTCGGTATCCATCAGCGAAGTCTGGGACAAGTTCAATAAGACGCCGGGCGCCATCACGAGCTCGAATAGCTGAGGGTTTGCGCTGGTCAGCTATCCATGCGCCTTGAGTATAAGCAAGGAGGATCTCAACATCTTCAGGGGTTCGAGACAGCGGGCCCATTGCCACCTCCTGCAGACACTCCAAGAAGGCTTCGTCCGTTCTGCCGTCGCGGCACTTTGCTAATAATTCTGCTTTCTTCGCAGCGGCCATTTCTCGAAAATCCGGTTTTAGCTCGAGTGTAGCTTATCCTAGGTGTGTCGACTCCTCCCGTCCATCAAACTATCTTGCAATTTCTGTTCATGGGGTCGCAAAGCTTAACAGTNCAGAATATNTGTTGTATGCGGCCCCAAAACTATGATGGNNAGATNTTNCCCTGNTAACAGCCGTTGAGATATACTGTTACTGTTTTACCGTTCCTGCCTGGGCTGTGTTGCCTTAGTATTCGCTACTTCAATCTATTGGGAGACCCACCATGAAACGACTTATCGTATTGGCTGTGTTGGCGACCGGTCTATTTGCAGTTGGTGCTGCGCAATCTGCTACCGTACTTATTACAGGCTCTAATAGAGGCTTGGGATTAGAGTTTGCCAAACAATATGCTGAACAGGGTTGGGACGTTATTGCAACGTCACGTAGCCCCGCTGACGACGAGGCACTGCAGAGTTTAGCAGCAGAAAATAAAAATATAATAATTGAAGAACTCGATGTGACGGACATGGGAGAAATCTCCGCCCTTGCAGCCAAGTACAAAGGTAAGCCCATAGATCTTTTACTTAATAATGCTGGGGTTCTCGGCGGCGGTCCCGATCAAACTCTTGGGACTTTCAGTCAGGAACGATTTCACCAAGTCATGGACGTTAACGTATTTGGTGTTTTAGCCGTTTCACAGGCCTTTCGTGAGAACGTAATTGCTAGCGAAGGCAAAAAAATTATTTCTTTGACTAGTGGNTTAGGGTCTATCGCCGGGGCTGGTGGTATGCCGAACGCGCCCTATTATTACCGCGTTAGCAAGGCTGGGTTGAATATGGCGATGCGTGCTCTTGGTGCCGATCTGCGTGCAAAAGGAGTTGTTGTGGGCGTTGTAGCGCCGGGGACGGTGGAAACCGATATGCTTGACGAAGTAAACGAACAGTTCTTTGCNAAANTGAATCTCCCATCTATTACGCCGAAGGAAAGCATCTCNAAGCTTATTATTTTGATTTCTGGTTTAACGCAGGCTAATGCAGCCAANGGGATNAGTAATTACGATGGATCANTCATGCCTTGGTAGNNGTTGGGGGAATTNTTCGACAGAATANGCGTTATAAAGTAANTGATTTTAGNCGCNNATTTCTTAGATGGAATCNCCTANACTANTGCTATNGTGATAGNCATTTCACATACTCGCTGTTTGANAAGTCAAGCNGATGGAGGGACTTTGAATGAAAANCCACNCAATAGCGGTATTACTCATAGCGAGTTTTTTTTNAGCAAGCGCTTCATATGCNNATACCGTTCTNNTAACTGGTTCTAACCGTGGTTTGGGCTTTCAGTTTGTTAAGCAATATGCTGAACGCGGTTATACTGTCATTGCCACCTCCCGCAGCCCTGAAGATGATACAGAGTTAAAAGCTTTAGCTAAGAAACATAAGGATATCGTTATTGAAGAGCTGGATGTGCTTGACGCCGCTGAATTAAAGGCACTTTCGGCAAAATATAAAGGTAAGCCGATAGATATACTAATTAATAATGCGGGCGTACTTGGTAGCGGTTCATTCTCCAAACCAGATAGTGACGAATTCAACCGTGTTATGGCGGTAAATGTTTTTGGCGTATTGGTCGTTTCTGAAGCGTTTCGTGAAAATGTAGCGGTAAGTAATCAAAAGAAAATCATTAGCCTTACCAGTGCAGCGGGTACATTTGATATCTCCAGCCTTTTTGTTAATGGTAAGATGGCTGGATTGCCACCAAAGGGCAAAGAGGCAGACCCGGTTGAGCGGGATGTGAGAGTTGCTGAGGGAGGAGGTTTTTATTACGGCCTCAGTAAGGTGGCCATGAATCTAGCTATGCAAAAAATTCGTAATGAGGTGCGCGGCGAAGGAATTATCATTGGNCTCATAGCTCCAAATGCCGTTGATACTGATATGCTATCGGAATTGGGATATGCTGGGGCCAAAACTAAAGCCGCGGACGCCATCGCCAACTTCATTAATATAATTGATGGTATGACGATAGAGAATGCAGGTCGTCCAATCGTTCAGGATGGGACAATTCTGGACTGGTAACTCAGCNTNGCTGAGGTGAGCATTGCTTAAANTTTTACGCTGAAGNCTGGGCAATTTACNCTTGTTCCGCCGAGGCCACAGTANCCNGCAGGATTCTTTGCTAGATATTGTTGATGGTAATCTTCAGCATAAAAAAACTCGGGAGCATCGAGAGTTTCAGTAGTGATTGTGCCATAGCCACTTTGCTTCAGCGCTATTTCATAGATGGCCTTTGAGGCTTCAGCAGCCTTCCGCTGGTAATCGTTGTATACGTATATGCCCGAACGATATTGAGTGCCTATATCATTGCCCTGGCGCATGCCTTGTGTCGGATCGTGTCCTTCCCAGAACACCTTAAGCAGTTCATCGAAAGTCGTTTTTTCTGGGTCGAGAACCACCCGCACTACTTCGTTATGTCCAGTCATACCCGAGCAAACCTCTTGATAGGTAGCATTAGGCGTAAATCCTGCTGCATAGCCGACTTGGGTTGAGTATATGCCGGGTATCTCCCAGAAAAGTTTCTCGGCCCCCCAAAAGCAGCCAAGTCCAAACATGGCAAGCTCCATATCCTCTGGAAACGGTTGTGTCATTCGGTTGCCATTTACAAAATGGGATTTGGGTATGGGCATGGGGTTGGGGCGGCCCTTTAGAGCGTCTGCAGGATCGGTCATGTGTGCCTTAGTAAAGAGCATTTTAGGTCTCAGATCACAAAATTGTTTAGTCGAAATTGCACCTTAATTTATGTCCATTATACTCCATCCTCTTAGTATTGGTATATTGACTTATGGATCTATTTTTTCGAGACGGGATGGTTCCCAAGGTTCACGCCCTCGTAGCCCTCATCATTATGACTTTTGGCGGTGTCGTACTGTTGGCTTTGGCATCTATAATTATAGGGGTTGCTAGATTTAGTGAAATTTTTGTACTTGGTGCTTTCCTAGCTTACGGCCCTGCCACTGCTATAATTGTGGTCCGTATTACAGCTTATCATCCGTATGCGAAGTTTGGTTTGGCGAACGTCATTACATTGGGTCGACTGATCATTGCTTGCCTACTAGCAGGCCTGGTTGCTGAGATTATCTTCGGGGAAATCTCCATTACGCCATTTGTGGCGTGGTGTTTTTTTATTTTAGCTATTGTCGGCCTTGTTTTTGATGGACTTGATGGTGCTGTCGCACGCCGTAAAGGCTTAGTTTCTAGGTTTGGGGCTAGGTTTGATATGGAAGTGGATGCTTTGCAAATACTTCTACTTTCTGTCATTGGCTTGGCGCTCTTGAAAGCTGGAGCATGGATTTTGATTATTGGGCTGCTTCGCTATATTTACATTGTTGCGTCGGTGCTATGGCCAGCTTTAGCAGGTGACTTGCCTCCATCCTGGCGGCGCAAAACTATAGCTGCAATTCAAGGCGGCGTTCTTGCAGCACTTCTTGCACCAATTATAACCCCCCCCATAAGTATTTTAGCCGCTGGTTTTGCGCTTTCTCTTCTTATTTATTCATTCGCTGCTGATATTATCTGGCTCGTGCGCTCGCCCAGAAAATCCCAATGACTTTGTTGCTCAAATATATCAGCGCACTTGCATTTCTGTATTTTGTGTTAGTGCTGCCGGACTGGCCCGGAAACCTTGTTTCTTACTCCTTCATGCGATTACCTATAGAACTGCCAATCTTGATGTTAGTGTTGGCATCTGCCCCCTCCCGCAGCTTAACGTGGCTACATCCAATTATTGTTTTAGTGATGACCGTAGTAGTTGTTCTGAAAATAGCTAATCTGATCACATTTGAATTCTATGCTAGGCCATTTAATATTCTTGTAGACCCCGGCCTTATTTCAACCGTTATTAACACTATTATTGCTGGGCGGGGTATGGGCGTTGCTTTTGGTGTGATTGTTGCGGCGATAACAATTATTATTCTGGTCGCCGTACTGTTGTGGTTTGCGGTTGGAGCTTTGAGACCTGTTAGATCGCTACTTTCACTTCGTAATACAGGTATTGTCGCCGGTATAGCTCTTTTAGCAGCGATACCTTTGGCTGATTTTAAAATCAATCAATCTTGGTGGAATGTGACAAGCCTGGATACCAGCCTTTTTGCCCGTGAACGGGCGCTTTCTGTTGTTGAGGGCCTGAAATATGATGCCGCGTTTCGAGCAAAACTCAGCTCAGATAGCTATGCTGACATACCTGTTAAAAACCTTTTGGCAAAACTGAGAGGTACCGACGTTCTTTTAGTTTTCGTCGAAGCCTACGGCAGAGCTGCGCTAGATAGTCCTATTATTGCCGAATCAATTCGGCCTGTACTTAAAAACTTCGAGTCTGCTTTACTCAAACATAATTTTTATGCTGAAAGTGCGTGGATTACATCCCCCACTTTTGGCGGCCAAAGCTGGCTTTCGCATAGCACCTTTGTAACTGGGCTATGGGTCGATAATCAGCGTCGCTACGAAAGCCTTTTTATTAGTGATCGAAAAACCCTCATCCATGACTTTTCTCGAGGAGGCTGGCGTACAGTTGGAGTTATGCCTCAAATTGCATTTGAATGGCCTGAAGGAAAATATTTTGGCTATGAGAAAGTTTATAGCGCGTCGGATTTAGGCTACGCAGGGCCGCGGTTTGACTACGTTACTATGCCAGATCAGTACACACTTTCAACTTTTCATCAGCGCGAGCTCGCTTCGAGGGAGCGGGCGCCGGTGATGGCTGAGATTGCCCTTGTTTCAAGTCATCTACCCTGGACTCCCTTACCAAAAATTGTCGCATGGGAGGAGGTGAAGAATGGAGAGATATTTTTTAAGGCAAAGCATTCCTTAGGCTCTACCAATTTAGCGAATAGTAATCATATGCGTACGAACTATGTGCAAGCAATTAGTTATGAGTTGGAAGTTCTTAAATCTTTTATTACTAAAGTTCTGCGCGAAAATACATTGATGATAATCTTGGGTGACCATCAACCCGTTCCGGTTGTCAGCGGGACACCATTATCCTATGACGTGCCTGTGCATATCATTTCTAGTGATCCTAAATTATTAGAAGCAATCAAAGACTGGGGGTGGACAACTGGGATGATACCCACTGAGGAAAGCCCCACCTGGCGTATGGACGTAATGCGTAAGCGTATTTTAGAGTCATTTACGTCAGGTAGTAACCAGGCTACGGTGTCTATTGATCCCTAAAGGAGTAGTGTGTGTTCACCTCATACGGTCATCTCACTCAGGCGGAAGATATTGCACCGAATAGCGTTGTAATCATCCCGCTTGCAGCCATGGAAAGCCATGGCCCACATCTACCACTCTCAACAGATGGAATAATTGTGGATGGTCTTCTCGAACGTGCCGCGGAATTTGACACGACTGAAGCCCCTATTTACTGCCTGCCAACTCTCTGGCTTGGCGCTTCGATGGAGCACGTGAAATGTGCTGGCACTCTTTCCATTGAGCCCGAGCTTCTAATTGCACAAATTATTTCGATCGGTGAGGGATTGGCGTCAAAAGGAGTGAGTCGCGTTGTTCTTTTCAATGCTCATGGCGGCAATGCATCGCTTAGCAGCATTGCCACTTTAAAGCTTCGGACTGAGTTTAACATGCTTGCTGCTAGCATCCATTGGTTAGACTTTGGTTTGCCCAAAACAATGACGCCGCCTGCGTCGGCACAAGAGGATGTACACGGCGGCTGGATAGAAACTTCTATTCTTCTCCATCTTACACCGGAGCACGTCAAAGAATCTTTGGCTGCTGCGAATCCGCCTTCTTCACCTGCTCCATGCCTTTTTCCGAAAGGCTCAGTTTCTTGGGGCTGGGAAGTTAATGATCTCTCATCAGGAGGATGGGTCGGCCGTCCTGACCTAGCGGATGCAGCACTAGGATCACTTATGGTTGATCATGCAGCGCGAAGACTTTGTGACGTAGTAGCAGAATTAGCCACTGCTAAATGGCCCGTAGACCCTTAGTTATTTACGGCTGCCTTGGCGGATTATTTCATCTAGTAAGTGCCCGGCGCGCTCAGCCTTAGTTGTCAGGTAGTTGTGATTGTGCGGATTGATAGTGCCGATCAAGCGACGATTGCCAACAACATCTACACCAGAGTTTTCGAGCGCAGTGATCTTGCCAGGGTTATTGGTCATTAAAATAATCTTCCTAAATCCTAGAAGAGCTAGCATCGCCCCAGCGACTTCGTAGCGTCGTTCGTCTGGGCCATATCCTAATACTGCATCGGCATCGACTGTATCATGACCGAGCTCTTGCAAGCCGTAGGCGCGCATCTTATTCAACAGGCCAATGCCACGCCCTTCTTGATCTAGGTACAAAAGAATACCGGCACCCTCACTTGCGATTTCGCTTACAGCAAGACGGAGCTGGTCACCGCAATCACACTTTAAGCTGGCAAATAAATCACCCGTAAGGCATGCGGAATGCAAACGGGTAAGGGCAGGTTTTTCTGGATTAGGTTGACCCACGATGAGTGCTAGTTGATCGTGCATACCGTCGCCGCCGCGAAAAATAACAAACTCTGAATCTGCAGCACCGGCTAGTGGCACGCGCGTGCGTGCGGCGACTGAAAGATCGCGGGCTGCTAATTCATGAAAATCATTAACGGCGTTAGTGGTGACGTCCACTATGGGCGTGTTTATCATGGAATCAGCCGGCAGGACGACAGCGGCTGGGAGCAGGTAGGCACGCTTTACCAATTCTAGCGCTGTAGCTTCAGCTTCTGAGGCTGGCCGCAATGGTACGACTGGTACCGAGGTGTCAACGGCCAGTAACATTGAATCGATTTCGTCAGCAGTGAGACCTGCGAGCTCGATCCGGGAAGGGCCTTGGGCGACAAATCCTAGATGCAGTAATCTTGGTGCTGGAAGAATGAGACCGACTGCCCCGCCTGTTGTGGAGTGCCATGCGGAGACCCTTTCACCGCCCAGCACCTCAGCAGCAGCTACAATGTGGGCCTTACCGCTATGACCAAGCAGTTTTACTGGGCGCCCAGCCCGCAGTTCGCCAATGGCGCGCTGCATGGCTAGCCGGTCTGGGTCTCCTAGCCAACTTGAAATATCTCCACTAGGGCTGTGTTTTACATCTTCCTTAGGCACCGATTACCTGCAAAAAGTTAGAGTTATGGAATTGACCAACATTGTGGACTGGGAGCATAGGGCTGCGCAATGGCTTGCAGTGCTTTCTGCAATTGATAGTTGTGATATAGCACATAGCGAAAAAAGCGTACTCTGGCCTATTTATGGCTCGATTGTTCGTAACATAATAGAAAAACGCCCTTATGTCTTGGGTCAAAGCGGCCAATCACTCGATGGCAGAATAGCTACTATTACAAATCAGTCCCACTATATTAACGGAAGGGCAGCGCGAGTTCACCTCCATCGTTTGCGGTCGTTGGTTGATGCAGTGGTAGTCGGCGCAGGGACGGTGATTTCGGACGACCCACAACTCACTGTTCGCCATACGGAAGGCCGCCACCCGGCCCGTGTCATTATTGATCCGAATGGTCGTGTGCCAGCAAATGCGAAGTGTTTTCGTGACGATGGTGTCCGCCGAATTGTAATTGAGTCGGGCCCGCATTCCAGGCCACGTGGTGTTGAATGTATCCAGATGGATACGGATGACGGTGAATTATCCCCGAGAGGCATCATTGGGGAGTTATCGAAGTTGGGCTTATTACGCCTCCTCATTGAAGGTGGGTCAGTTACTTTATCACGTTTTATTGCGGCGGGGTGTCTGAATCGTTTGCATGTTTTGATCGCCCCGCTAATCATAGGATCGGGTAAGATAGGTATTCGGCTTCCCGCAATCACCACTTTGGATACTGCGTTGCGACCAATCATAAATACTTTTGAGCTTCCAGGTAGTGATGTTTTATTTGATTGTGATTTAGAATTATCGAATACAAAGTAGGTCTCGTACCTTAGATTTTTTTACTGTTCTTTTGGCCGTGCAAAAATATCGCGGTGCCCAATTATCAGTGATTCAGTTTGCGCGATTCTCTTATCTAGCCAATTTTTAACTTCGCTCTTTTTTAGCATCTCTGTATCAGTCACAGCTGCTGCAATCCCTCTCAATGTTTCATTCATCAGTGGCCTTGATTCAGAATTCATTCTCCACGGACTGTTGCCGCTGGTTACCTTGTAACCGTAACCTTGCAATGTATCTTCTAATACAGACACTGCATTTGGACCTGCTGCGGCGCCAAATCCTTTATCTCTTTTTTGATGAACACGAAAAGATTCAAACATTCGCTCATCCAATACATGGCTAGGATTCGCTTTCATTCGTCCATCAAAATTAAGAACCGCGAGCAAAGATAATTTGCGCTCGGAAAGCTTATTGATAATCTTCGAGATCCAACTATTGGATGTAAGATCAAATAAAGCTGATGCTATTACCAAATCAGTCTTAGGTGGCCAAGGTGAAGTCTCTGTCGCTAAGTCGCTTAGTAAAAATTTAACCTCGATATCTATTTCAGAGCGCCTAATAGATATTCCATTACTAGTCATTTGAGTAGAATCTGCCCAGTCTGCAAGAATATATTTTGCTGCGCTTAAATTTTTGGCGTCATGGTCCACTAGCGTCCAGCATTGTTGCTTAGGTAGTAGCGGCGATATCGCTCGCACTGAAGCACCAGTTCCTGATCCAAGGTCACAAATGGATATCGTCTCATGATTTTTGAAGGTATCTACACAATTGCGCAATACATTCTGGTTATGTGATTTTATGTCCAGCGGCTCTCTTAAGCTAAGCCATTCGGTTGTAAACTGACTCACTGAATTACCACCGATAAAGCCTTGGCAACTGCTTTAGCTGTATCAGACCAGCGCGGTAATTGTTGTCCATGAAACCACGCAGCATCTGCTAAAGCAGACCCTCCATCTATACTTTTCAATAATTGTCTCAAAGCAATGGCCAGCGCCTTTGGATCATCAGGTTTTACAAGTAGACTTGCGTCGCCCGGCACTGTTTCGGGGACAGCGCCAACGGCGCAGCCGATAACTGGTAAGCCATAAGCCATGGCTTCTGCAAAGGCCATTCCATAGCCCTCATGTCGGGAAGGGAGAACAAATGCATTAGACTGCAAGTAAATATTCTGCAAGGCCTGGCTATCTACTTCGCCGCGCAAATCTATGCGATCTTCTAGATCATAAGATTTTATCATGTCACGTACCATGGATGTTGTTTTCGGCTCACGTGTCATACTGCCTGTCCATACACTTTCCCATTGCAGGTCGGCGATGGCAGCTAAAGCATGGACCAAGACGTCATGGCCCTTGCGGTAAGTCAGAGTCGCTACCGTAAGTAACTGTGGTACGTCCCGTCTGCGTTGGGCCCGGCCAGCGGAGTGTGTCCCCGGAGGAGCGACAAATAATTTCTGAGTGTCCACACCGAAGCGTGTGATAAGCGTACGTGCTGTGCTAGGTCCAGTCGTCAAAACTACACAGGCCATTTTTAGCGCCGCTTTTTCAGAGGCATGCAAACGGCTTTCTTCAAACTTTGATAGCCCACTTTCTAGTGCCAAAGGGTGATGCACTAGGACAGCGAAACGCAGATCTAAGCCGTTTAGCATATCTTGTGGTAGTGATCCAAAAGCAAGGCCATCTACCAAAACAACTGCACCCTCTGGTAATTTTTCAAAAGTCCGTTGCGTGTGCTTTAATTCTTCCTTTGTGGGGTTAGGAAAGCCACCAGGTAAAGGGAGAAGATGTGGGTACCATCCAGCGCTAGGCAACGATTTTATTAGTCTTTGGGCATAGATATATCCGCCCGTTAATGTCTTTGCATCTCCTGGAATAGCAAACCAAAAATTAGGCACCTTCCGTACCTATTTAGATATTGGCTTCATATGCAGCAAGAGCTGTGTGAGATTCGTGCAGCGTTATCTTTAAGCGTTTCAGGCCTGACGCTGTCGGCCCCAAGCGACCTTCGTTTATAGCAGTCTTCATTTTATCGAATACCCATTTTGCGATTACCTCTGTGGTGGATCGGCGTCCTTTGAAGTCTGGATGCTCATCAAGGTTTGAGTAGTTGATCCCGGATAATGTTTCTTTTACGATTTCCATCGCCAATCCGATATCTACTACTATAGCGTTCTCGTCCAGCTCTTGCCGCATGAAGCTGACGTCAATAACATATGTTGCGCCGTGAAGATTCTGTGCTGGTCCGAACACTTCACCTTTAATGCTATGTGCGATCATCACATGATCGCGAACTTCTACGGTGTACATAAAAGAATCCTTCAAATCATAAGTAGTGTAAAACAGTCATTAGTCCTGAGCTATCATTTGTCAAAGCATTCGGCAATGTTGTCGGAGCATCGTCGAAATTTATCTCCCCAGTAATCAAGGCATCAAACCTTTCATCTTCAAGGTGTGCTAACGCCTTTTGCATGCGTTTTGCAAAGGTCCATTGATCACGGTGGGATGGGGGAATGGCTCCGACCTGCGAGGAAATTAGACGCAAGCGCTTAGAATGGAACGACTCTCCTAGAGGGAGAGTAATTTCCCGGTTACCAAACCAGCTTGCCTCGACAATACGCCCGTCAGAAGCTGCGTGATTCAATGCCTGTCTCAATCCAATTTCTGTTGCACTGGTATGGATAATCACCTGCTGTTCATTCGGCGCTATTTTTGGCAGTGTGAACTTTGCACCCAACAACTGCGCAATACTTGCGCGTGCAGGATTTTTATCCGTGATAGTTACCTCGTTTCTACCTGAGATTGTTATTAAACCTGCAATTAATAAGCCAAGCACGCCCCCGCCTATAATTAGTATGCGTTCGCCGGGCGATGGGGCTGTGTCCCAAATTACGTTTACGGCTGTCTCCATATTAGCGGCTAGCGCAGCTCGCCGGAGGGGTAGGCCATCTGGGATCTGATGAACATGCGCGGCATCTACCTTTGCAAAGCTTTGATGTGGATGAAGAACAAAAACCTTCTTACCTATACTTTTGCGGGGGCCATCCATGATTTCTCCAGTCAAAGCGTAACCGTATTTTACTGAATTCGGAAATTCTCCTTCTTGGTATGGACAGCGCATACGTTGATACTCTGAACGTGGTATAAGTCCCTGGTGTATGAGGCGCTCGGTACCTCGGCTGACTCCAGAATAATGGGCCTTTATGACAACATGGCCTTCTTCTGGCGGGGGTAGCGCAGTCCTACGGAGTTCAATACGACCTCTCTCCGTGTACCAAAGAGCCTGGCATTGTATCATTGTCTTATTTTACCCCGTTTTTCTACTAATGGTCTTCGTATGCGTGCGTCTGTCATTCTGGGCACAAGATTTCGAGCCATGGATATGCTTGGTATCTTTAGCTATCGTATATAGTTTCTTGCTCGATCTAGATCTTGCGGCGATAGTAATTAAAGTCTCCACAGAAAGTGTCCCGTATACCTTAGAGATTACAAAAGGATCAAATATTGCCGAATTAAATATATTTGATTCCACGCTACTAATACCATCGAATGGCCGGCTGTCTGTAATCCAGTAGGTTATGGCCTAGCCCTATTGAGTTATCATCGCCCCGCCTCTAGGCTTTTGTCCCAGAGACGAAAGCGAAGAGGGCACCTATGGATTTTAAGGATTATAAGATCGAGACATCCGAACTATCAGTTAACTATCTGCGTGAAGGCCAAGGCCCAGAGCTAATTTTATTACATGGCTGGCCTGAGTTTGGGCGAGTATGGAAAGAAAATATCCCGGCTCTTTCCGAGAAGTTCGATGTAATTGTCCCCGAGCTCCGTGGTTTTGGGGAAACGCGTCGCAGAGATGGTCAACAGGTCGAAAATACTACTGTTGATATTCTCATCAATGACCTCAAAGAGTTCCTAGACGCTCTGGGCGTAGAGCGTGTGTCTATTGTGAGCCATGATGTCGGCGCTTATGTTGCCCAGGGATTTGCGCGCTCGTATCCGGATCGAACAGCGGCTTTGTTTTTTTTCGACTGTCCTTATGCGGGTGTTGGTATGAGATGGGGTGAAGCCACCCATCTTAAGGAAATGTTCTATCAATACTTTCATCAATGGCCGATGGCAGAGGAATTGGTGGGCTATAACCGCGATACATGTCGAATCTACTTCAAACATTTTTTATCTCGCTGGGCTGCAGACCCTTGTGCCTTTGACAAAGACCTAGAGCTTTGGGTTGATAACTTTATGAAGCCCGGCAATATCAAGGGGGGCATGGAGTGGTATCGCGGCGCTTTGTCTATGCGTCTAAAGTGGATCACTGAAGGGGCGCCTGAAGTAGAGCCGATAACGTGCCCCACCCGAGTATTTTGGGGTGAAAAAGATAGGATAGCTAAAATTGAATGGGCTGATAATCTCGGAGACTATTTTTCTGATTTAAAATTTTCGCCGGCGCCAGATGCTGGCCACTTCGTGCACTACGAAAAGCCAGAAATGTCTAATGCCGAAATGCGGGATTTTTTCGTACCACTGGTACAAGGAAATAGTTGGAAGTAATCTAAATAATTAGTCAAAAAAGGTGTGTTTAGAAAGAACTTTGCAGCCCCACTGGTTCATGAATCAAAGAAACATACGATGCTGTGTAGGGTTTGTTGTTTACGAAAAAAATTTATGGCAATAAATGAAAATAATTTTACGCATTCTATGATGCCTAAAGCCGCCTTTGTAAGGAGATGATACGACATGGCCAGAAAACTCGATGCGCGCAGAAAAAAACTTAAAGCAGAATTCACCAAGGCCCGTGGCTACTGGAATGCACTTTGGAATGATATTCTCGATCTTTCCCCTGAGTTCTTTGAAGCCTACATGCAGTTCTCGTCGGTACCATGGAAGAATGGCTCGCTAGAACCTAAGGTTAAAGAATTCATCTATATTGCCATTGATGCGTCGACGACACATTTGCATGACCAAGGCTTGCGCGTACATATGGGTAATGCTTTGCGCTATGGCGCTACAAAAGAAGAAATTATGGAAGTGCTTCAGCTCACGAGTGTGCTAGGTGTTCACACAATAACCATGGGTGTGCCGATACTTTTTCAGCAAATGAAAAGAGCTGGTCGTGGTAAAGAAATCGCACCTAGGCCGCTTGATGCGCGACGTAAAGCCCTCAAGAAACAATTTATAAAGAATCGCGGATACTGGAGCGAACTATGGGATGGAGTCTTACAAAATTCTCCAGACTTTTTTGAATCCTATATGAATTTATCATCGGTACCATGGCTCCATGGCGTTCTCGATCCTAAAATTCGTGAATTCATTTATATAGCTATTGATGCTGCAACGACACATCTATACGAACCTGGAACACATGTGCATATTGAAAATGCTCTGCGCTACGGTGCAACGGTTGATGAAATAATGGAGGTTTTTCAACTCACAGCAGTGCTTGGAATACATACCTATACCTTAGGTATCCCCGCGCTACTGGATGAGATGAAGAAGGCGAAAATTCCTGTCTACGATTCTCCTGCGAAGAAGTCTAAAGCTAAGGCTAAAAAGAAAGTTGTAAAAAAGCGTAATAAGAAAGTGACAAAGAATATTGTGAAAAAAAAGAAGGCTACACGCCGGTGATTCGACAGTTTGTAGCTAAGGGTGATGTACTGAAATCAAGGTCTATATGATGAAGACTACTATTTGGATTTTATTTATAATATTTCTAATTATGGGTCCAGCGTCTACGATAGCTGCAACATTCACTGCAACGGCCGAAGGTAATACTATCACGATCTATAGCGCGTCCAAAAAGGAAGGGGTTTGCGAGGTCCGAGTACCTTTTTCTTATTGGCATAAAGGTAAGCGGGAATATACATCAACAAGATGCCCAAACCGGCCCATTCTTATCTCGGATCGTCATGTTGTATGTTCTGTTACCCACAAGGAAATCGTGAATCCTAAGATAGAAGGCCCGGTCGAGTCTATGTGCGATTAGCTTTGGTTGTGTGGGTCTGGTGTATCTGAAGTTACTCGGAAAACCAACGCTCTCTTTTAAAGTAATAGGTGCCATTTGAGGCGCCAGTATATATGGAGAAATTATGGATAAATCTAAGCTTCACCCTGATACATTAGCGCTACACGGTGGTTGGCGTGCGGACCCAGCCACTGGCTCTGTGGCAGCCCCGATCTTCCAGACTACATCCTATCAGTTCAGAGACACCGAACACGCTTCCGATTTGTTTGCTCTAAAAGAACTGGGCAATATTTACACGCGGATTATGAATCCGACTCAAGATATTCTCGAGCAGCGTATCGCAATGGTCGAAGGTGGAGTTGCGGCACTTGCTGTGGCATCAGGCCAGGCAGCAAGTACCTACTGTATTCTTAATATTGCTAGTGCAGGTGATAATATTGTCACCTCGACAGACCTTTATGGTGGGACCTGGAACCTATTTGCCAATACCCTTAAGCAAATTGGCATAGAGGCACGATTCGTAGACCCACAAGATCCGGAAGCCTTCGCCCGTGCAACCGATGACAAAACGCGTTGCTACTACGCTGAAACCTTACCTAACCCGAAGCTAGAAGTATTTCCGATCAAAGAGGTTGCTGACGTGGGCAGGAAATTGGGGGTTCCACTGATTATTGACAACACTGCGGCGCCAATGATTTGCCGGCCATTTGAAAGTGGAGCAGCCATCGTTATGTATTCGACCACCAAATACGTTGGTGGACATGGTACAACTATAGGCGGCGCAGTGATCGATGGTGGCAACTTCGATTGGGAAGCCAATGCCAAGCGCTTCCCGCTTTTGAATACCCCGGACCCAAGTTATCACGGGGCAATATGGACACAGGCTGCCAAGCCGTTAGGTCCGATTGCCTACGTCTTGCGCATGAGGGTAACTTTATTAAGGGATATTGGCGCGGCAGAAAGTCCTTTCAATGCATTTCAGCTCATACAGGGCCTTGAAACCCTGCCGCTACGTATGCGCCGCCACTGTGAGAATGCTGCTATAGTTGCGAAAGCTCTCGCCAAACACCCTAAGGTCACAAAAGTGATATACCCAGGCCTTATGAAAGGGGAAGCACGCCGCCGGGCGGATGCGTATTTGCAAGATGGGCTTTATGGTGGATTGGTTGGTTTTGAGCTTAAAGATGGTGCCGATGCTGGACAGCGATTTATCGACGCGCTTGAGTTGCTATATCACGTTGCCAATATTGGGGATGCTCGTTCGTTGGCGATTCACCCGGCATCTACTACCCATTCTCAGCTCTCCAGTGAAGATCAGATCGCGAGCGGTGTTACCCCTGGCTATGTTCGATTATCGATCGGTCTTGAGTACCCGAACGATATTCTAGCAGATATCCACCAAGCGCTGGATAAGGCTTAAACTGAACCGTGATGGATGAATGTTCTTGTGTAACTTGGCTGGGTCCCAGAATCAGAAATCTGTTGTTAAACGTAAGATGTATCGTCGAGTAGGTATGACCGAGTACTTTCCCGATGCACCTGCAACTTTCCATGCGAATGCATCGGTCACATTCTGTACATCGAACCGAATTGACGCTGAGGTATCATAAAATTTAAAATTGTAGCGT
>PASS01000060.1 GCA_002712165.1 Fidelibacterota bacterium | reverse complement strand
ATGTTCCGGGCTGGTGTGCGCTTCTCTTACTAAGATCTAGTATCGGTCTAAAATTAGGAGGCTAGGGGAAACCCTAGCCTCCTTTTTATGTGGAATCGCTGCTCCCTAAGCCCTCTGAGGTCTCACAAAGGAATCATGTTTTCTTAAAAGTGCTTATCAGATGCTGTATCCGAAAAATACATGCTACAAATGCTGGTTTAGCGCATGAGGATTTCGTTATTCTAGGCAGCAGTTGGACTCGTGAACACACGTTGGCTTGAGGCGGTAATTTAGCTTATTATTGACTCCCAGCCTCCTCGCAGTTCGTTGATAATCCCGTGGCTAGCGATTTTAGTTTCCGTGGTTTGGGCTGATGTTGTGGCGTCGTAAATAACGGTATTAGTGTTGGTTTAGTGGCAGGGTAAGATCGCACTGAGTATTGGGGAGTAGGAAATGTCAATCTGTAATAAGGCAAAGCTTCTGATTGAATATCTCCGCAGGATGCCTTGCCGGGGGGCACTTTTTATTGGGGGTATGGTCGTCGCCCTTGTGTCCCCAGTCGGTGCAGTAGAGACCAGAAGTTACGTGATCGAATGGTTTAGCCAAGCTAGCTATTCACAAGATGGAGATTGTCCAGGTGGAATCAATCCACCGACGCGGCGCCAGTATTTCGAGAGCCTATCCTTGCTAGGAAAAAATCCCGGTGAGGTTGAAACGCTTATGGAAAAATATGCAGAAGGAGGCATGTCGCAAGCCAACGTCAAGAACATCTTGCGTATGCGTGGGCGTATTGGTGAGAAAGCTGTCAACGGCTTTGTGCATCCTTGGACCGTTGCTGACCCCAAATTAACTTCGGTCGTAGGTAAGTACGCATACGGTTTCAACCTAGATGGAAAGATTAATGAGGATTCATTTACTGATCCTCAAACGCAAGAACCTGGAGTCGATAATCAGTTATTTCGTGCCATGGGATGCATCGAACAGTTTCGTGGCACCTTTGATTACCGGCCTACATTTTGGGCCTTCATCTGGGGCTCTATGAAAGAAACTACACCAGCTTGGTTGGTGTCGGTTACCGGTGAAGACTTGGAATCTGATGGACCGGTGACCATCACGTTTGACCGGGCGATAGAGCGACTTTTCTTCGGACCAACTGGCGCCGCTGTATCTGATATGACCTACAGGGTTGATCCCGACCCCAGGTCACACCATGTTTTTGAAGGCAAGATTGAAGATGGTGTACTTTCCATCACTGAGCCTGGTGAGCTACGCCTTCTTCTTGATACACTTTCTTTTCCCGAATTCGTGCTTTCGAATACTCATCTGCGTATGGCGATCACACCCAATAAACTCGATGGATTTGTCGGCGGTTATCAGCCTGTTTGGGACTATTACTTTGGGATTGCCCAAGGTGGGCTTGCCTATGAGGGTATGATCGTAAACGATGCACCAGGCATTTATCATGTCCTTCGTCGTCATGCTGATGGAAACCCAGATCCAGAGACTAGTGAATTTACATCGATTTCGGCGGTCTACCATCTTGAGGGTGTGCCGGTGTTTATCGTACCTGCGCAAGCCCCTGAATATTCCAATGTGTCTAGTCGATGAGGCCGGTATTGTGAGTCTATTAGATTTAAAGACCTGCAGAATAAGCCGACTACCTACTTTTAAGTTCGGATGTGGTATCTGCCTATTATTAGTGTTGGGCGTGCCGGTAGAAATTCTGAACAAAGGGGAAGGTGAGGTCTTTGCAGCATCGCTGCAAGAGGAAACTTTTACTCGGCGGCTTACATCCGATCAATATAAACGTGTGATCTCGGATATTTTTGGTAGCGACATAAGTATCGGAGGACGTTTTGATCCAGGCATACGTGTTAGCGGGCTATTAGAGGTTGGTGCTGGGCAGGTTAGTGTTTCGCCATCCGGTATGGAGCAGTACGACTCTATGGCTAGGTCCATCGCCGAGCAAGTTGTTGATGAGGCTCATCGTGATGTTCTTATTCATTGCAAGCCCAAATCGCCTGATGCTCCTGACGATGTATGTGCACAACACTTCTTAAGTGATGTTGGAAAACTACTCTATCGACGCCCACTATCGGTGGAGGAAATTCAATTGCAAGTAGCGGCTGCGAACTCAGCCACAAAAATTGAAAAAGACTTCTATAAGGGGCTAGCCCTATCTTTGGCGGGTATGTTGTCTCAGCCTCAGTTCTTATTCAGGCACGAAGTGTTGGAACCTGACCCACGTTATCGCGGACAATATCGTCTTGACGCATACTCGAAAGCATCCCGCCTTAGCTTTTTTCTATGGAATTCGGCTCCGGACATTCAATTATTAGAGTCTGCGCAGAATGGTAACCTAGATTCGCAAAAAGGTGTGGCCCGTCAAGCTGCAAGAATGATTGCCTCGCCGCGTTTAGAAGACGGTATGCGCGCATTCTTTTCTGATATGTTTCAGTTTGATCTATTTGAGAATCTTATCAAAGATACGGCGATATATCCGAAGTTCAGCTCTCAGGTTTCCGAAGATGCTCGGGAGCAAACACTCAAAACAGTTGTGGATTTACTTCTAAACCAGAGGGGGGACTACCGGGATATATTTACCACAAGGGCGACCTTTATGACTAAGGCTCTTGCATCAATTTATCGAATTCCTTTTGCGATGCCTACTCCTAATGGATCTCCAGATGCGTGGCGGCCATATGAGTTTGCACCGGAGGACCCGAGATCGGGCATTTTGACACAAGTAGCCTTTGTTGCTCTTCACTCCCATCCTGGACGGAGCTCGCCAACTCTGCGCGGGAAAGCTCTGCGTGAGATCATGTTATGCCAGAAAGTCCCATCCCCCCCTGGTGATGTTGACTTTACGCTTGTGCAGAACACTTCTAACGAGAAATATAAAACTGCTCGTGAGCGCTTAATTGCACATTCTAGCGAACCAGCTTGCGCAGGTTGCCATAAGATCACAGACCCGATGGGCTTTGCTTTGGAGAATTATGATGGCAGTGGCGGATGGCAGACCACTGAAAACGGCGCAAAAATTAATACAAGTGGCTCTCTTGATGGGGTAGTATTTGATAGTGGGGAAGGGCTTGGAAAAGCCGTTCACGATAATCCGGCGGCAACTTCTTGTCTCGTAAATAGGTTGGTCGCTTACGCGCTAGGCCGGGCCCCTGAAAAGAACGAAACTTCGTGGGTTCGTAATCTTGAAGAAAAGTTTTCGATAGATGGTTATGTATTACCCTCTCTGATGCTTGAGATAGCGAGAAGCTCAGAGCTTTACCGAGTTAATAAATCTGATGTAGATGAATTGAGAATGGAGTAGGCGTGCCTACCTACCTCTGAAGGAGGATTAAGAAATGGATTCCCTGAAACGTAGGACTGTACTTCGCGGTATGTTAGGTGGTTCGGCCATTTCTGTTGGTTTACCACTTTTGGATATTTTCCTGAATTCAAATGGCGATGCACTGGCTGCTACAGGAGCCCCCCTACCGCCAGTATTCGGGACATGGTTCCAACATCTGGGACTGAACCCGGGTATGTGGGAGCCTGAGATCATAGGACCAAACTTTAAGAATAATATCCAGCTTGAGAAGTTAAATCCCTATATCGATCGGCTCAATATATATAGCGGCTTGAAGTACTTTATTGAAGGTAAACCGCTACAAACTCATACTACAAGTTCTCAAATCGCTATGACGGGCGAAATACCATTTGGAACCTCAGGTGGCCCCAGTCTTGATAGTAGTATCGCTGATACTATTGGACGCAGGACCAGGTTTCGGTCACTTGAACTTTCGCTGAGCGGAACTCGCGAAAGTTATAGCCAACGCAGTGGCACTTCGAAGAACCCTTCAGAGGGTTCTCCATTAGCGCTCTACAGCCGCATATTTGGTTCAGACTTTAAGGACCCTAATGCTGCTGAATTTGCACCTGACCCCCATGCGATGGCGCGTCAAAGCGTTCTTTCTGCTGTGACAGACCACGTTCGAGATGTAATCAAACGTGTAGGTCATGCCGATAAAGCCCGTTTAGACGAGTACTTCACCTCAATTCGGCAAATAGAGCAGCAGCTTGCGTTAGAGTTGGAGAAACCTGCTCCTCTCGAAGCTTGCAGCTTACCGGGTCAACCGGAAGAGTCTCCTCCTGGTACGGCCCTAGAGGATGCAGCCATAAACTGTAAGCTATTTGCGGGACTTCTTGCCAATGCTGCTGCATGCGGCCAGACCCAAGTTTTTAATATGTATGTTGATGCAATGAATTTACGGCAAGCAGGAAGTGCCTATACATGGCATATGGCAACACACGAAGAGTCCGTTGATGAGAAACTTGGTTATCAAAAAGATGTATTCGAATTCAATACGTGGGCCAATGTAGCATTCACTCAACTTCTGGGTGCTCTCGATAGTGCTCGCGAAGGTCCAGGTACAGTTCTAGATCGCACATTGATCCTTTGGCTGACTGATCATTCAGACGCACGTGTGCATGGTCTAGAGAAGGTACCAGTTATGACTGTGGGTAGCGGCGGTGGCCGGATTAAAACTGGAATCCATGTTTCAGCGCCTGGTGATCCTGTGACGCGCGTTGGGCTTACTGTTCAGCAAGCCCTTGGGGTACCGATTAATAGCTGGGGCGTTGATGGTAATGGTACCGCGAAGACGATCACGGAAGTCATGGCCTGACACCGGAGATTAGCGATGAATAAAAATATTCGATTAAAACGTGGCGCGAAATTTGTCGCTTTGGCAACTTTGATAGCAGCACTTATTATTTTTGGTCCAAAAATATATGCATTTGCAAAGAGTGATAAGTTTTCATCGCCCCTCTCAACACCTATCGGTATTACGCTTCAACCGCTAGGTAGATACCAAGGTTATGGGCTCGACCAGACCACGGCGGCACTAAATGGTCACGATAAAATTGCTTATGCAGATTCTAATGGTATGACACTTTATTCCTACGAAGGAGACTTGCCAGGAGAATCAACGTGCAAGGGAATATGTAACGAGCTTTGGGAACCAGCGACCGCAATGGACGGGGCTGAGCCAGTAGGGTCGTGGTCGATTATTGTAAGGGAAGACGGTGCTAGACAATGGGCGCTTGAAGGCTGGCCTCTATATACATATTCCAAAGACCTTGATGTAGCATCTGTCGGCGGAAATAGCCCTAAACGTTTTGGCCGAGGGCCCAAGATTGGAGAGCGCGGTGCGAAATTGGCTCCCATCGCCGAAGATATTCCGTTACCTAAGGGGTGGGGACCGGTGTTACAGCATCCAGCCAGTGTTGACAGTTTTCCGCCTGATATTTCTATTCGCGAAATACAAGATGCGACAGGTCTAGTTCTGGTTGGTGATACGGATCGTTCATTATATGTCTTTGAGGGTGAACCTAATAAGGACATTCAGTCCTGCGGTAGTCCGTGCCCCTGGTTTCCGGTTACAGCCCCGCAAATGGCAGCTTCAGTCGGAGAGTTTACGCCCTTTGCGCGTGATGACGGCATCCAGCAATGGACATATAAAGGCTTCGGGCTTTATTACTTCTCAGGTGACCTATCACGCGAAGATGCTAATGGAGACGGTGTCCATAAAGACTGGCAGGTAGCTAGAGTGATGCATAACTTTATGCCCGACACCGTGGTTATTCGTAATTCTCATAGGCTGGGAAAAATTTTATCCTCTGCTGACGGGCAGACGCTTTACCGGCGTGATTCTTATTTGTTTCAGTCTGGCAGTGGCCACGGCCAGCGTCGAGGAGTTCTAGTTCGCCCTGCAGTTGGTCGTGATATTGGGACTGAGCCCCGCTGCCGTGAGCAGTGTGATATGTGGCATCCGTTTCTAGCTCCTGATGATGCTAGGCCTCAAGGATTCTGGGATTTATACACACGAGCAGACGGACAAAAGCAATGGGCCTACCAGGGATATGCCCTTTGGACATTTGATGGGGATAATAACCAAGGTGATATTAATGCAAATGATGATTGGCAAATAACTTGGGATGTTGAGCCCGGCACAGTAGTTGATATCGGCACACCATACGATGGTGTTGCAGCATTATATTGGGCGGCTGCATTTCCGTAAGTTTACAGTCAATTCACCCACGGCCAGGGCATAATAAAGGGGCCCGGTATCGATGAATAGTAGCTATTTTATAGCCTGGTAAGTCAATCAATGAATATTTTGATAAAAGTAATAACAGTGTTTTTCGTGTTTATAGTGACTAGCTCCACCTCTGTATATGCGGAAAGCGACCGTTTACTAGAGACCGTAGCTGTAATTCCTTCAAATGGATTTAATGAAAACTTATTTCAAACATCGGATGGATCCATTTATGTCACTGGTGCTTTCGAAGGTAACTTATGGAAAATATCAGGTAATGGTCATGTTGAAAAATTTGCGGGCTTTCCAGAGCACGCAATGATTTTAAGAGCTGTTTACGTCAATAGCACCTTTGTGCTTGGGGCTCATAAGAGAGCTTTCCGAACTCCCGAGGGTATTGATTTTTCAAATATAGGGTCACAGGTCATTCTACTTGACCAAAGCGGGAATATTACTGCTACGGTTTCAGGCAATAAGGGTGATGTGTTTAATGGGATGGCATTGGATGGCCAAGGCAAAGTTCTAATCACAGACTCTTTGGCAGCAACTATCTGGCAGTTTGACCCGGTTTCAAGAAAACTATCTCTATGGTTTAAAGATGATGTTCTATCAACGACGTCGATCACAGCCGTAGGTGCAAATGGAATTAAGGTGGTAAACGGTTGGGTGTATGTGGCTAATAAAGCGCGTGAATCTGTTCACCGTATACGAATAACTCCCGCAGGAGATCCAAAAGGGCCTTTTTTGCTTGTGGCAGATGGATTGCCTGGAGCTGATGATTTTGCTGTGGCTCCCGACGGCACGGTATATATGCCCCCTCCAAAGCAAGGTGCACCCCTAATAAGGATACTTCCGGACGGACAGGTTGAAGAATTTATCGAAAGTGCACCATCTGGGGCATCTGCGATTGTTAGTAATGACGGTAAATGGTTGTACTGGGCTACAGGGCGTGAGCCTAAAGAACAGCGGTTGGTGCGTGTCGCTATTCCCTAGGCTATTTCGCTATATTACGTTCCACTATGATCTAACTACTATGTTAGTAGGATTGCGCATTAAATCGGCGTGATATCTCGGCCCAGTGCTTTGAATCATAGAGCTCGGATGAAACCTCTCTTGGTAAACCCAAAAGTGTGCGGCTAGGATCGCCATGTTGTTTGAGATCACGCATAGCTTGGTGGGCTGCGTTCAGAGCGAAAGACTCTATTGCGAACACTGCCACCTTTACCTTATGAGCAGCTAATATATCAGCTGTATTTTTACCCCCACCAGTAGAAAACACGGCTTTTCCAGTCGTTTCTGCAACCACTCGATGTTGAGCAGGTTGAGCGCCTGACATAAATACTAGCTCCGCCCCTGCTTCTGAGTACATAACAATACGCTCCAAAGATTCTTCAAAAGAGAGATCTTTAGACAGACCATCACATCTAGCGAGTATGGCTGGCCCACCGGTTCCAGCAGCATCGACTGCGGCCTTGATTTTATCAACCATCTCGGCTGCGGATATTAAACGCCCTTCTGGCCGGCCAGGGACATGTTTTGCGCCAGACATGTCTTCAATCAATACGCAAGCAACATCAGCTTGTGCGTATCGACGTAAAGCACGATATACATTCAGAGGGTTTCCGCCGCAGTCATCTGCGTCGGCTATAACAGGTATGTCGACTCCAGCAGCCATGCGGGCAGCAACCTCTATCAGTTCAGTGATTGTTGCCATACCGTAGTCTCCCATTCCGTACATTCCGCTGGAGACTGTGCTGCCACCGACTGTAATCAATGGAAATCCGAGATACTGTGCTAATTTAGCTGACATAAGGTCGTATACAACCGGTGCAGAAATTGATTCGGGTGCCGCAATAAGGTTACGTAGTCTATCGGCAGCAGATGCAGGCTTTATTATAGCCGGTGACTCTGTAGATTTAGCTTTTTTAGTATTACTGGCAGCCAAAATGGCTGCGCTACCTACAGCGCCGGCCCCGCTCAGAAATTTGCGCCGTGTTGGTATTGTGGATTTAGCATGTGCATTGTCTTCATTTATCATATGGATCTCTCCTTTGAAGGTTTGTCACGAGGCTAGACAGTATGTTGATGAGGGACGAAGACCACTAATTATATAAGAAATTTTTATACTTTTGTCAGAATTGCGGCGCTATGAATTCATACCAAAAATAGATGTGACTTGTAAGAACTAGGCGTTATTGAATTCATGCTGATAATGCTTCTAGAAATACGCTCCTATCTATATTTGCGCCGCTGAGAATAACGGCAACACGCCGACCTTTCATTTTGTCAGCTTCCTGAATCAGTCCAGCAAGGCAGGCTGCACCGGCACCTTCCGCTATATTATGCGTATCAGTGTATAGGTGCCTAATCGCCGCTTTGATTTCAGAGTCGGTGACCGTGATAACTCTTGTGGCACCAGCAAGAATTATTTTTAAAGCCTCTGCATCTGGTACACGGCATGCGAGACCATCAGCCATTGTCTCTACTTTCTCAGTCGATATTGTTTTTTTGCTGTCGAATGAAATTGAGTAGGCTGGGGCTCCAGCTGCAGTAACGCCAATAATTTCAGTTTTCAGACCTAGGGCATTTCGGGCTGTAATTACACCACAAATGCCTGATCCAAGGCCAATCGGAACATAGCAGGCATCTAGATCGGGTACGGCTTTAAATAACTCAAGGGCGTAGCTGGCTACACCAGAGACTAGGTTTTGATGATAGGACTCAACAAAATGTAGTTTTCTATCTACCGCAAGCTGAGTTGCATATTGAAGTGCATCTTGAAAATCATTGCCATGCTCTTCCAGCTTTGCTCCAAAAGCATACATAGATTCGTTTTTCTCATGACTATTTTTATGAGGTACAATAATAGTGCAATCTAAAGCAGCTCTTTTCGCAGATAGAGCAATGCTTTGTCCATGGTTGCCACGCGTTGCAGCAATAACACCTTTAACATTTGGGTGTTGTGAACAAAGTGCGTCAATATAAGTTATCCCGCCGCGCAACTTGAATGAACCGATCGGGGTGTGATTCTCGTGCTTAACCCATACTTCCGTGCCTACGCGTTTACATAATAGGGGCCAGCAGATTTGGGGCGTTTGCGACATCGCTCTATAGACGATTTCTGCCGCCGACTCTAAAGATGCAAGATTAAACACAAGTATGTAACTCTCGTAAATGCGTGGAGGTTTGTCCTGCCTAGGTTAGTCTGAGCTTGGCCTTTGAACCCGTTTAATTCGACAGCTTAACCGATCATATAACCTGCGGCGTACGTCAAATGCTCTTAATATCATTCAAGGTATATTATTCTAAAATAATAGTATTAATAGATAAATACTGCGATACTGCGTGATGATTTAGCGAATTTGGAATATAAAACTGAGGCCTACGGATTAGAGTCGGTCCAGGGATGGGGAATAAGCATAGCTTCGAGTAGAATTTTTGCCGAGATCCGAGGTGGGCTGTTGGCTGAAATTTTATCGATCACACGCTAATGCATTTTTCTCGATCACTTAAAGTGCGTTTTTTTAATAAAAGTTTGATCGGACTGGATCGTATGCCAATTAAGGAAAAACGAGTCAAAGGGTCCGTTAGCGCTGGACCACAGCGGCGCAATAGTTTGCCGCTCCGTCTTAAAGTTCCTGAACCGCCAGCTAGGCCTGGTGAAAGCCCTAATTTTGAGAATCTTATTTTATCTGATGCTGGTGCTGTGCGTCGCCCTGATACGGATTCGCAACCTAATGATATGCAAGAGCTTTGCTATTCGCTAGTTAGAGTTATTGACGATGATGGTGTCGCACAAGGCCCATGGGCGCCAAATATTAGTCCTGATGTATTGCGCACGGGGCTAAGAGCGATGATGTTAACCCGAGCTTACGATGACCGCATGGCTCGTGCTCAGCGACATGGTAAAACGACTTTTTACATGAAGTGTACTGGTGAAGAGGCCATAGCAGTGGCGCAGGCCTTAGCGCTGGATCCGGAGGATATGTGCTTTCCTACATATCGCCAACAGGGTCTCTATATTACGCGTAATTATCCTCTATTAGATATGATGAATCAGGTCTATTCGAACGAGGGAGACCCTTTAAAGGGCCGGCAAATGCCAATTATGTACTCCGCAAGAGACCACAATATTTTCTCGATAGCAGGAAATCTCGCTGTTCAGTTCATGCATGCGGTGGGTTGGGCGATGGGATCAGCTTTGAGTGGAGATACAAAAATTGCTGCGGGATGGATTGGTGATGGATCGTCGGCTGAGGGAGATTTTCATTCAGCTTTGACATTTGCGGCAGTCTACCATGCACCGGTTATTTTAAATATCGTGAACAATCAGTGGGCTATTTCCACTTATCAAGGTATTGCTGGCGGGGATGAGGCTCCATTTGCAGCGCGTGGTATCGGATATGGATTGCCGGCCTTGAGGGTTGATGGAAATGATTTCTTGGCAGTCTATTCTGCCACTCAGTGGGCGGCAGAGCGTGCTCGTTCAAATCTCGGAGCAACCTTAATTGAACTTTTTACATACCGAGCTGAAAGCCATTCCTCAAGTGATGATCCCAGCAAGTATAGACCAAACGAAGAAGTGTCTGTATGGCCATTAGGAGATCCAATTGAGCGATTGAAAACACATCTTATGAA
The DNA here is from genome assembly GCA_002712165.1 of Fidelibacterota bacterium. Classification (GTDB taxonomy): domain Bacteria; phylum Pseudomonadota; class Alphaproteobacteria; order Rhodospirillales; family Rhodospirillaceae; genus UBA11612. The sequence continues at coordinate 48,832 of PASS01000060.1, read as the reverse complement.
AATTGGTGAGTGGACCGAGGCAGATCATGAAAAACTCCACGCTGAGTTGGCAGTGGAGGTGCGTGATACGCAGCGCAAGGCCGAATCCATAGGCACTCATGGAACTGGAAACGGGCCGAGTCCTAAGCACATGTTTGACGACGTATATAAAGAATTTGACTGGCGGTTGCACCGTCAGCGGCAAGAAGCAGGTTTCTAGTTATGGCCACAATGAATATGGTTCAGGCATTGAATTCTGCAATGAGCGTGATGCTGGCTCGAGATCCTAAAGTCGTGATTTTTGGTCAGGACATTGGTTATTTTGGTGGTGTTTTCAATGTGACCGATGGGCTGCAGAAAGCCTATGGTAAGGAGCGCTGTTTTGATGCGCCAATCTCTGAGGGAGGTATTGCAGGTGCGGCGATTGGAATGGGTGTGTATGGTATGCGGCCAGTTATTGAGATTCAATTCGCTGACTATATTTATCCGGCGATCGACCAGCTGATTTCAAGCGCTGCAAGGCTTCGTTTCCGCTCTGCTGGCGAGTTCTGGTCCCCGATCACTGTTCGATCTCCTTATGGTGGCGGAATTTATGGCGGCCAAACCCATAGCCAAAGTCCCGAGAGTCTTTTCACTCATGTGGCAGGTTTGAAGGTAGTTATTCCATCAACACCATACGATGCCAAAGGTCTGTTGGTCACATCGATAGAAGATGACGATCCGGTGATCTTCTTGGAACCGAAACGCCTTTACTCTGGGCCTTTTAGCGGGCCATCTGAAGGGGGTGTAACGCCATGGTCAAAGCACCCGGCTAGCGAGGTTCCCGAAGACTATTTCCGAATTCCTCTGGGAAAGGCTTCTGTAGTACGCGGAGGAACGGATGTAACAGTGCTTGTCTACGGCACTATGGTGCATGTGGCTCTCGCCGCCGTCGAGAAATGCGGCGTTGATGCTGAGGTGATTGATCTGCGCACATTAGTTCCGGTTGATATCGAATCAATAGAGACATCGGTTAATAAGACAGGGCGATGTCTCATTGTTCATGAGGCCACGCGGACCTCTGGATTTGGCGCTGAGCTATCGGCTTTGGTTCAGGAGCAATGCTTTTACAAGCTCGAATCTAAAATAAAGCGTGTGACCGGTTGGGACACACCGTATCCCCATGCTTTTGAATGGCAGTATTTTCCAAGCTCGGAGCGCATTGCTGCGGCTTTGCTCGAAATTATGAAGGAATGATCTGTGGGCCAATATGGATTTAAATTACCGGATATAGGTGAAGGCACAGCCGAAGCAGAAATCGTTGCTTGGCATGTAAAAGACGGGGATGTCGTTGATGAAGATCAGCCGCTCGTTGATATGATGACGGAAAAAGCGACCGTTGAACTCACATCTCCCGTTACTGGTAAAGTTTTGTCTTTACATGGGGGGGTAGGCGAAAAAACTGCAGTGGGCTCAGTTTTAGTCACCTTTGAGGCAGAGGGTGTAGACTCGGAAGAGTCAGCACCAGTGTTATCAAAGCCAGAGAAAAAAGCCCCTGCGATTAAAGTTGATCTGGAAAGCACGGCCGAGATTGAAAGTACGGCACCAAATAAAAAAGCCATAAGCCCAGCAGTGAAGCCATCCAAGTCAGTCGGTAAAAGTCGTGCCCCTGGTGAGAGCCCTTCAGCGTCTCCGGCCGTTCGGCGTAGAGCGGAGGAATTGGGAGTAAAGCTACAATATGTCAAAGGCTCTGGCCCGGACGGCAGAATTAGTCACGATGATATAGACGCATTTATCTCCGATGATGCGAGTGCGCTGAATTTTGGCCCACAAAAAGTGGGCTATGCGCCACGTTTTGGTGATGAAGAAATCACTATAATTGGTATGCGCCGACAGATCGCTGAACGTATGCAGCAATCTAAGCGTCATATCCCACATTTTTCTTACGTTGAAGAGGTGGATGTAACTGAGCTGGAGAACCTCAGACAACATCTCAATTTTATTAAAGCAGAGGGGCGGCCCAAGCTGACTTTGCTGCCGTTTATCATGCGTGCCTTGGCTAATCTACTGCCCGATTACCCTCAAATCAATGCGACGTTTGACGACGATGCTGGTATTCTTCACCAGCATGCACCAGTTCACGTTGGTATAGCGACTCAGACCCCAAAAGGACTTATGGTGCCTGTTTTACAGCATGTAGAGTCTCGGGATTTATGGGACACTGCTACTGAAATTTTACGATTGGCTAAGGCAGCACGTGATGGAAAAGTGGCTCGTGAAGAACTGACTGGTGGCACTATCACAGTAACGAGTCTTGGCCCACTAGGGGGCGTGGTTACTACGCCAATTATAAACCGCCCCGAAGTCGCGATTATTGGCCCGAATAAAATAACTGAGCGCCTTGTTCTACGCGAAGGCCAGGTGATTCCGCGTAAGATGATGAATTTGTCTTCTTCATTTGATCACCGAGTTGTAGATGGTTATGACGCAGCAGAGTTCATCCAAAAAATTAAAGGTTCTCTTGAGAACCCAGCAACGTTATTTTTGCAGTAGGTCATGAAGAGCACTATCAAGCCTAAAGTTTTAGTTGTCGGTGGGGGGCCGGGTGGCTATGTCGCCGCAATCCGTGCAGGGCAGCTTGGTATGGATACAGTTCTTGTTGAGCAAGGGAGGCTCGGCGGGACCTGTCTGATTCGAGGTTGCATCCCGTCAAAAGCATTTATACATGTTGCTGATTCTTTCGCAGAAATGAATAGCTCTACGGAGCAGGGATGGAGAGGCATCTCTATTCCGGGTAAGCCTAAGGTGAATATCAAGGATACAGTTCTATGGAAAAACGGTATTGTTGATAAACTCAGTACCGGTGTGGCCTCTTTACTATCTCGGGCGAATGTCCGTACCGTGATGGGCAATGCATTTTTTACTGATGCAAAAACCTGTTCAGTTGAAACTGCTGAAGGTAAAGTTTTAATTCGTGCTGATCATGTCATTCTTGCAACAGGGTCAGAACCAGTTGCATTACCAAATCTGCCATTTGGTGACTCTATTATCTCGTCCACTGAAGCACTGTCTTTGGATGAACTTCCTAAAAAATTAGCAGTGGTCGGGGCTGGTTATATCGGCCTGGAACTCGGCACTGCCTACCGGAAGCTGGGAGTGGATGTTACGGTTGTTGAAGCGCAGGATAGAATTCTTCCGCTTTATGATGAAGAAGTCTCCAAGCAAGTCTTGCGTAACCTTAAACGTATGGGCGTCAATCTGCACCTAAAGTCTAAGGCACGAAAGTACAAAGCGGGCAGACTTGATATTGAGGATATAGATGGCAAGTCATTAAAAATAGAAACTGATAAGGTTTTGGTGACCGTTGGACGTAGTCCGAGAACGAAGGGATGGGGTCTCGACTTTATGGGTATTGATATGGCGGGACCATTTGTGAAGGTCGATAATCAGTGTCGAACATCCATGCACAATGTGTGGGCCATAGGGGACCTTGTGGGCGAACCTATGTTGGCACATAAGGCCTCTGCTCAGGGCGAATTGGTGGCTGAGATAATTGGTGGAAGCCAGCGCAGTTTCAACCCAATGGTTATTCCAGCAGTTTGTTTTACAGATCCTGAAATTGTTAGTGTTGGAGTTTCTCCCAGTAATTCCAATAAGTCTGAAACCCTAACAGCAAAATTTCCGCTATCAGCAAATGGGCGTGCGCTAACAATGGGCCACGGTGATACGGGAGGGTTTGTTCGTATTGTGGCTCGCAAAAGCGATCATAAGATTTTAGGCGTACAAGCAGTTGGGGCCCATATTTCAGAACTATCGGGTGAATTCGCTACTGCTATCGAGATGGGGGCATCATTAGAAGATGTCGCGGGTATAATCCATGCGCATCCCACCTTGTCAGAGGCATTTCTTGAAGCATCGTTGTATGGGTTAGGCAATGCCATACACATATAAATACTAATTATCAGGTACTTTTTGGTGGAGAATATTAGTTATTTGAGGAGTTGATTGTGCGGCTATAAAGGGGGGGATACCTGGTGGCAGAAGTCGATAGGATTGACCTAAAAATACTTAAGGTGCTCCAAGAGGATGCTACCAAGTCCGCATCTGAAATTGCTGATATTGTAGGCTTGTCCCAGTCACCGTGTTGGAGGCGTATTCAAAGATTGAAGGAGATGGGCTATATCTCGAGGATTGTAGCAGTCTTGAATCGTGACAAGCTGAATTTAAATGCTCAGTTCTTTATTCAAGTTAAAGTCGTTAAGCACGATAAGGAAAATCTCATAATATTTGGAGATGCAATTCGGAATTTTCCTGAAGTGACGGAATGCCACGTGATTTTGGGCGCGTACGATTTTTTACTGCGGGTCGTAGCTAAAGACATTGACGCATACGAAGAGTTTTTCTTTGAGCGATTGTCAAAATTACCGGGAGTACGGGAAGTAAATTCATGCGTTGCGGTATCAGAGATAAAGTCAACAACATCTTTACCAATATCGTGAGTGCTGAAGTAGGCCGGGCTTTCCAAAAAAAACTCTCAAATTTTCGCAAGCATTAGTACTTTCTGACATCAACACTTCACGATTCTATCAACAGACATTGTCAATGAAACGGAGCATTTGATAGAAAATAATTAGAATGGATAAATAGAATGTCTGCATATATATCTCGTTGATTTTAATATTTTTGAGGGGCACTGAGATCCGCAGACTACGATAGGGGAAGATATGCGTGCCATTGAAAGTGTATTAGACAGAATCGAGGTGGTCGGTAATCGTTTGCCAGACCCAGTCACTCTTTTTGTCATTTTGATAGCAATTGTTTTTGGTATTTCAGCTATTGCAGCGTTTGCCGGTCTAAGTGCGATTAATCCTGCAACTAATGAGGTTATCGATGCCGTAAACTTATTTTCCAGTGATATTGTTCGCAATATCCTGGTCGATATGCCTAAGACGTTTACCAACTTTCCACCCTTAGGAACAGTACTTGTTGCCATGATAGGCGTGGGTGTAGCGGAAAAAAGTGGCCTAATCTCTGTTGGTCTCTCGAGTTTCGTACGTAAAGTATCAAAACCACTTTTGACTTACGCCGTAGTATTCGCAGGTATAATGTCTAGTTTAGCTGCTGATGCAGGCTATGTAGTACTGGTTCCTCTAGCTGGTGTGTTATTTTCTGCCGCTGGGCGTAATCCAATTGCTGGCATTGCTGCCGCATTTGCAGGTGTATCTGCCGGTTACAGTTCCAACTTACTATTGACGCCCTTGGATGCGCTTTTGGCAGGTCTAACAGAGAGTAGTGGTCGTATTCTTGACCCTGACCTCATTGTACCGATGACTGCTAATTACTATTTAATGATTGCCCTTGTCCCTTTATTCGTAGTTATCGGCGCCTGGATTACGGACAAGCTTATTGAGCCGCGACTGCCATTACCAAACGACAGTCATGCTGATCACAGAAATCACAGCCTCTTAGAGAAAGAACAAGCCAGGGGCCTAAGGTGGGTGATCTGGACCGCACTTACTTTTCTGGTAGGGGTCTTGCTTATTACGTTACCTGATGGCGCTCCGCTACGTGATTCTCAGGGGGGGTATGCGCCCTTATTAAACAGCTTGGTCTCTCTTATTAGTATGGGCTTTCTATCAATCGGTATTGCCTATGGGATTGGCGCTAAAACAATTCGTAACGATAAAGATGTGGTCAACATGGCTAGTGAATCCATGTCTGATATGGGTCTTTATCTCATACTAGCGTTTGTGGCTGCACACTTCATCGTCTTTTTCTCCTGGTCCAATCTTGGCATCATACTGGCCATTAATGGCGCTGAAGTTATTCGTGCAACAGGGCTGAGTGGAACAGCTTTGGTAGTCCTTCTTATTGCGCTATCTGGGTTCTTAAATTTGTTCATTGGCAGCGCATCAGCGAAGTGGGCTTTGATTGGACCTGTGTTAGTGCCAATGTTTATGTTGGTTGGTGTCGCACCAGAATTAACTCAAGCTGCCTATCGTATCGGTGATTCGGTGACCAATATCATCACACCACTTATGCCCTATCTCCCCATGGTTCTTGTGTTCGCTAGGCGATATGACAAATCATTCGGTATTGGTGGCCTGATTGCAACTATGCTCCCTTATTCGGTCGCTTTTGGGATCGGTAGCTCAGTCTTACTAGTCATATGGATGCTGGTTGGTGTGCCGCTCGGGCCCGGATTGGGCTAGTTGTATTTAGTGTTCTAGAGTAAACACCCTCTCAGTGATGCGTAAGATGTGCTTCACTATTTGCGCTACTGGTCCGATGCCAGCGATGAAAGGATAGGAAGGCTATGAGTAACCTAGCACTATGGGGATACTGGTTCACGACCTTTGCGCTATTTGCAGTCCTTTTTATTATGTGGCGCAGACTGAAAATGAAACTGTGGGCCCGTGTTTTGGTGGGTTTAGTTTTTGGTGGTATAGCCGGTTTTATTTTTGGCGGTGGAGTGGCCGGTTGTGCCGATCAGGTAGCGTGTGTGCCGGCATCTTCCAAGTTCATCGGTGATATGTTTGTGCGGCTGATACGAATGTTAGTTGTACCATTAATTTTTACGACGTTGGTGGCTGGTGTAATATCGATGGGAGATCCTAAGCGACTTGGATCCCTGGGTGGCCGGGCGCTTGGACTTTACGCGATTACGAGTTTTATGGCGGTCACAGTTGGCCTTGTTTTTGGCACACTATTCCGTCCGGGTAACGGCATGGACTTATCCAAAGTGTCTTCGGGGGCAGTTGAGAATGTTAAAAGTCAACTAGACATTGCTTCTGGAGCAAGCAGCCTTACCGATCGCCTGGTTGCTATAATTCCCGAAAATCCTGTAGCCGCTCTGGCGAATACCGACGTTCTTTCGATCATCTTTTGGGCTATTATTTTTGGTGTTGGCGTGTTGATGTCTGGTGAAGTCGGGAAACCTATCGCTAGACTTATGGGCTCAGCCGCAGAGGCAGTTCTAAAGGTGACAGAAATAGTCATGGAACTCGCACCATATGGAGTCTACGCCCTAATTGCATGGGTGATTTCTACCCAAGGGCTCGGTATTCTGACGAACCTAGGTATGCTCGCTTTAGCTTGTTTTCTGGCCTTTTTAATTCACGCCCTATTAGTCTACGGATCGATTATTAAAGGGATTGTTCTTCTTCCAGTCCTACGATTTTATGAGGGTATTGTTGATGCAAATGCTGTTGCTTTCTCTACCGCTTCGTCCAACGCTACTTTGCCTGTGACCATCGCGAATGTGTCAGATAATTTAGGCGTGAAGAAAGTAGTGGCAGGGTCTGTCTTGCCGCTTGGCGCGACCATCAACATGGATGGTACGGCTATTTATTTAGGGATTATTACACTGTTTGCATCTCAGGCTTTGGGTATTCCCATGGGTTTTGCCGATTATATATTGGTTGCAATTACGGTAACGTTGGCATCTGTTGGTACAGCTGGAATTCCATCTGCCAGCCTTCTTTTGGCTGCAACTGTATTCAATGTCATCGGTATTAGTGCTGAACAGTCGGTAATCATTATTGCCCTGATATTTCCATTTGACCGTATTTTGGACATGATGCGTACCACTGTGAATGTCAGCGGTGATGCTGCGGTGGCGGTCGCGGTTGCTAACTGGGAGGGGTCTCTCGATCGAGATATATTTATCGCTAAATCGGTTCAATAATAGAGATCCTGTTCTTCCTCGAACCTCTTTCGATAACACCGACAATTGGCAGTAAGCGGGCACAGGCTGTTTATATATTTGGACTTGTTACAGAAGGAAAATAAAAATTATTTGATTTCAACAAGTTAGGTTTAGTGAGTAATAGCGGTCAGTTACAAGTTTGTGTGACTGGGCTCGCGCGTTCTATTCTTATGTTTGTTATTATGTGCCCACTACACGAGCTTACGGTCCGACCGAGAAGCTATTCACAGGGGGGAGGGAATTATGAACCGTGCACACGTCGCAAGCACAGCAATTCGATTAGGACGTTTTTGGTCCATGCTCAAAGCCACTTTGGGCGGTGCTCTGATAGCCGCATCAATTGCTGCGGTTCCGGCGAATGCAAGCGAAACCAAAGGCTTTCTCGTCAGTTGGTTTGATATCTCCCAATTTTACGACACTGAGGGCCGAAACTGTCCTCATGGAATCAATCCTGGACCCGAGGAGTACTACATACGAGAACTCAAGCGTATTGGTACGCCACAGGAAGAAATCGATCACTATATCGATAACTTCCTTGATCTTTCTCAAGCAGGGGAAATCGCACCAATGGTTCAGATGCGCGGGCGCATTGATGGCAAACCAGTTGATGTGTACGCTAATCCCACCTCAGTTCCAGATCCCAATATCTTTTTGGTCGAAGGACCGCATAGCTACGGATTTAATTTAGACGGGAAAGAGAGCACTGGCGGATTTATCGATCCCGAGACCGGTGAAAAGGGCATTGACAATCAGATTTTCAAGGCGGTCGGATGCACCCAAGAAATTAGGCAACACGCGCCGGATGAATACCCGCCACTAACGATAAGTTACTGGGGCGTGGTGGTGGAGGTTATGCCGGCACTCTTGATTGAAATTTCCGGTATTGACGATCCGGTGAACGATGACGACGTAACAGTCAGCATCATTCGTGGTCAAGAGAGGCCGGTGCGTGACAGTTCGGGTGGCCTGCTGGCAGGTATGAGCTTTAGTGTCGACCCAAATCCGAAGTGGCACAACGTGCTCAAGGGGCAAATACGTGACGGCGTTATCACTACGACGCCTACAAATATCAATATCGCAACAGATCCCTTTGTGATGCCTGAACACAACTTTACCGATGCGCGTCTGCGCCTAAAAATTCAGGAAGATGGCACGCTAGATGGAAAGCTTGGTGGCTATCATAAATGGTTCCCGTTTTACTGGAAGTACGGCGTCGGAACTTGGGGCGTTGAGGCAACCAACAATATTGACTTACCTGGTTTTTATTATGCGTTGAGAAAGTTGGCCGACGCTTACCCTGATCCTGAGACCGGTGAGAACACGTCGATCTCGGTTGCGTTCCAAATTGATGCCGTCCCCGCATTCGTTATTCGCGAAGAGCAATCGGCTCAGAATGGGCGTGTTTTACGTTCCGTATCTGGGAATTGACCAGCTAATGGGAGAGTTTTTTATGTCTTTCGTCAGGACCGGAAAAGATTTCCGGTCCCAGTTCAGTCGCCGCTTGGTTGCAGCGGCTGCTGTTGCTGTTTTTGCATGCGTAAGTGTGTTTTTTTCGACCGACGGCTTGAAAGGTGTTGCTGCGCAAGCTGCGGTTAAATCTTCTGCGCCAGTCCAGTCGTCTGTTCTTCGTCGCCTCACCGAGCTTCAGTACAAAAACATCATTAGTGACGTTTTCGGCCCGGATATCAAAATCGGCGGGCGTTTTGATCCTGGTATGCGCGAAGAAGGATTGCTGGAAGTCGGTGCAGGCCGGGCGAGTATCTCTGCCTCGTCCCTTGGGCAGTATGTCAGTATGGCACGCTCTGTTGCTGAGCAAGTCCTGGACGAGAAACATCGCGCCGCCTTTGTCCAGTGCACACCGGTATCGCCTGCCGGGCGGGACAACGTCTGCGCGAAAGAATTTCTATCCGCGGCGGGCAGGATTCTTTATCGCCGACCGCTAGAGGAGGGTGAACTGTCAGATCTGGTTGAGGGCGCAGGTCTGACGGCTGACACGCTTGGGAATTTTTACGCGGGCCTTCAGACAAGCCTAGCAACAGCACTCCAGTCACCGGCTTTTCTCTTTCGCTGGGAAGTGCAAGAACCGGATCCGAAGAGAAAAGGTGTGGTACGGATCGATTCTTACTCAAAGGCTGCACGGCTGAGTTTCTTCTTATGGAACACTACACCTGATGCACAGCTCTTGGCAGCGGCTGCAAGGGGTGATTTGCACACAGAACGTGGTCTCGAGCGCGAGGTAGATCGTATGCTAGCTTCGCCTCGTCTTGAAGGTGGTGTGAGTGCCTTCTTCTACGATATGCTTGGACTTAATGAAATGCATACCCTGGTGAAGGATACTACGCTCTATCCGAAATACAGTTTTAAGATTGCTGCGGACGCCGAAGAACAAACTCTAAGAACAGTTCTCGATGTGCTGCTCACTCAAGGCGGTGACTATCGAGACATTTTCACTACTCCTAAAACGTTCCTCACCCGGCAGCTAGGCACAATTTACGGCGTCCCCATAAAAGGACAGGCCGCTGGGGGTACGCCGGATGGTTGGCAGCCTTACGAGTTTTCAGCGGACGACCCGCGGATAGGAATTTTGGCGCAGCCTAGTTTTTTAGGCATGCACTCACATCCTGGCCGGACGTCTCCAACTCTGCGCGGTAAGGCTTTGCGCGAAGCCATCATGTGTCAGAAAGTGCCCGATCCGCCAGGTGTTGTAGACTTCAATATCGTCCAAGATACGGCTAACCCTGAATATAAAACAGTTCGTCAGCGTCTGATCGCTCACGCGACTGAGCCCATGTGTGTTGGGTGTCATAAGATCACGGACCCTATTGGTCTTGCGATGGAGAGTTTTGATACTATCGGAGAGTTTCGCCGAGAGGAAAATGGGGCAGCCATAGACACGAGTGGCACTGTCGATGGTGTTTCGTTTGATGATGCTGCAGGCCTCGCACAAGTAATCCGCGATCACCCTGCAACAACATCATGCTTAGTGAGCCGTATTTTCTCTTATGGGGCGGGCCGTTCGCCCACTAAGGGAGAAGTCGCATGGCTAAAACAAAAGGTCGAAAAATCGTTTGCGTCAGAAGGCTTTAGGATCGTGCCGCTCTTAAGGCAGATATCACTCGCCGACGCATTCTTTGAAGTGTTCGCGCCGAAGTCAGAAAAAGACCCAATGAAATCGGCGGCGTTAGATATGATTCGTGAAACCCGGGAGGTAATTCAATGATGCGCTTTAATACAACGCGCCGTGGGGCCCTTAAGGGCATGCTTGCGGGCAGTGCGGTAACTGTTGCTTTGCCGTTTCTTGATTGTTTCCTGAATGAAAATGGAAACGCTCTGGCCGCTACGGGCGCGCCACTTCCTAACCGCTTCGGAACCTGGTTTTGGGGATGCGGGATGTCTCCTGGCCAATGGGAACCGAAAACCGAAGGTAAAGGCTTTGAGCTTTCTAATAATCTGAAAGTGCTGGAGCCTTACCGTGAATATGTAAGCGTATTTAGCGGTCTGAAAGCCTTCCTTGATGGTAACCCTCTTAGGCCTCACGTTTCGGGCATTCAAAGCATCATGATCGGTGCGACCGGTAAGGAGCCAGATCCCAGCATTGACGTGATCATTGCCGACGCCATTGGCTCATCGACGCGTTTCCGCTCAATTGAGGTGGCGACGACAGGCTATGCGTCTCATACTCAAAGCCGCCGCAGTTCGAGTGTTATCAATAATTCCGAAATCTCACCCCTAGCGCTTTACAAGCGCTTGTTCGGGCCGGAATTCCAGGACCCCAATGCGGCCGACTTTTCTCCAGACCCGCGCGTCATGATGCGTAAGAGTGTCTTGTCTGCGATTAAGGAGCAGCGTGATCGCCTAAATGGAATTGTCGGTGCGACGGACCGAGCGCGTCTTGACGAATACTATACCTCGTTGCGCCAGATTGAGCAGGAGTTGGAATTGCAGCTCACCAAACCCGCGCCACTTGATGCGTGCACAGTTCTTGCTGAGCCGGCGGAAGTGCTTGGTGGTACGGACATAGAGGTGGCGACAGCAAATCACAAGTTGTTTGCACGCCTTATGGCTCATGCTATCGCCTGTGATCAAACTCGAGTCATAAACGTCTCATTCTCTGATGGGCCATCTTCGTTGCGTAAGAGTGGCAAGCCGACGACCCATCACATTTACACGCATGAAGAACAGATCGACGAGGAACTTGGCTACCAACCTGGCGCTGTCTTTTTCGAGCGCAAGAACATGGAGGCGTATTCTGCACTTCCAGCGGCGCTCTCCAGCATCAAAGAAGGCGACGGCACGCTTCTTGACCGAACTCTCATGCTGGTTGCAAGTGAGCATGGATTGGCCAAACACCATTCCCTTGAAAATATCCCGGTATTCTTGGTGGGGGGTGCCGGTGGTCGGATCAAGACCGGCTATCACTTTGCGCGGCAGGGTGACCCGACCACCCGTGTAGGCCTTACTATCCAGCAAGCCTTTGGTTTGCCTGTCAGTGGCTGGGGGCACGGATCACTGCACACAACCCGTCCATTCACAGAGCTGTTAGCCTAGGCCATGCATAATTTCAAACTAGCCTTAGCAGCTGTGTGTGTGGGGCTTTTTTCTGCTTTTAACCCTCACCCCACTGTAGCAGCGGGTGAGAATGCCCTGGGAACGCCGGCATCCCCGCCGGGTATCACATTTACGCCGACGCAGCCTCAGGGCAGGGGTATGGCCTATGGCGGAGTAGGTTCTACGCCGTCAGGGTTGCTCTCAAATGCATCGGATATGACGCTGTACACCTATAACGGTGAAGCCACGTGTGTGGGCGCGTGTCTTGCTGAATGGGAACCGCTACTTGCGCCGGATCATGCCCTCGAAACCGCCGATTGGACTGTAGTCAGACAGCCCGATGGAACCAACCAATGGGCCTATTATGGCAAACCCCTTTATACGTCTTTGAAAGATGAAAAGCCGGGCGATTTAAATGGTCGGGAGGAAGAAGGCGATTGGCAAGTCGCCCAATATAAACTCCCCGACGGATCACTGCTCGCTCCTTCTGGGATTACTATCAGATCCAGTACCCGCGCTAGGGGCGATGTTCTGGTCAATCACATTGGGATGACAATATACTACCTAGCCGACAAGGAGGGTGAGGCCTGCTCCCGCACATGCCTTGAGTCCTGGACACCGCTGGTGGCGGGTGAATTGGCTGGGTCATTCGGTGATTGGACGGTTGTGAGCCGGCTAGATGGAATTCGTCAGTGGGCTTTTCAGGGGCAGCCTTTGTACACCTTTACCGGTGATACGGAAATCGGGGATGCCGAGGGACTGCACTTTGACAGTCGCTGGCGCACCGCAGCCATCCGAGAGTACTTCATGCCTGAATATGTGCAAATGCGGAAAATGAGTCATTTCGAGTATTTCACAACACGAGACGGTCAAACGATCTATACGCGCGATCGCTATGTTTATACAGCTGGCAGTTTTCATGCCGATGGCGGAAGTACGTCGAAGATAAGCGTTGGTCGAAAGATTGGTACCGACGCTTGCGGTGGCCCATGCGACGATGTTTGGGTGCCGTTTGAGGCAAATGCCGAAGACCAACCTTCGGGATATTGGACGATTGTGACACGCAGTGACTCTTCGCGGCAGTGGGCCTATCAGGGGTATGCCCTTTACACCCACACTTCGGACAAGAATCCTGGCGACATGCTTGGCCGTGACGAATTCGAATATACTGATGGTTCAAGCGCCCTATATTGGCGGGTTGCAGTTCCTTAACCACAGTCTCTAAGCACAAACAAAATAGCGGGCGCGGCTTGTTTCATAGCTGCGCTCGTGGTCTTTTAGACTACTGAATAAGAGGACTCTTGCAGGGTATACCTAAATGAAAATCCTCGTAGTTGGAGGTACTGGACTCATTGGTGGCAGTACGGCGTTGTCTCTTTCCCTTTTGGGTCATGATGTGACGGTAGCAGCGCGCCACGTTGCACCCGAAGGAAGTGCAATTGCAGATTTGCCAGCGGTATCTATTGATTATTTGGCTGCAGAACAGAACTTAGACCAACTAGGTTACTTCGATTCTTTAGTTTTTGCTGGGGGTAACGATTTTCGTCATATTCCGGATGGGACATCGGAGGGTGAGTTTTGGCTGCAAGCCAACATAAAGGGTGTTCCTAGATTCTTCAGCGCTGCAAAGAAAGCTGGCATAAAACGCGCAGTTTATGTGGGCACTTATTATCCGCAGACAATGCCACATTTAATTGAAACAATACCCTATGTACATTCACGCCATGCTGCCGACGTTGCTGTCCGGGCACTTGCATCTTCAAGCTTTAGGGTATGCAGTGTTAATCCGCCTTCTGTGATTGGCGTTGTGCCTGGGCATGTTGACAATCGTTTAAGAGCCCGAGCTCATTACGCATTGGGTAGAATGCCAAAAATTCCAAATTTTGCTATTGGTGGCGGTACAAACGTGATGTCTACTCGGTCCCTATCTGAAGCTATATCAGGAGCACTTCTAGCTGGTGAGCCTGGAAAGGCGTATCTAGTTGGTGATGAGAATCTGCGTTTCAAACAGTATCTGGAAGAGTTTTTTCGGGCGGCCGGTCATGAAATAAACCTTCCAGTTATAGATCGTGAACATCCTTTGTTTCCAGATTCTGCAATATATTTCGGTAGAGGTAACACGCTGTTCTATGAGCCGGATGAGAGGGAAAAGGACTTACTTCAGTATCGCCGTAATGACATTACACGAACTGTCATGGAAATTGTTAATTACTACAAAGGCTATTGATGTTCTGTAGACTTGATCTGATCAATAGAAAATAGAGCAATGGACGGAGTTCCAAACATCCGAATGGATGGCAAGGTTGCCTTGATAACCGGTGGTGGGCAAATTATTAGTCGTCGCATCGCCGACGCTTATACGGCTATGGGCGCGTATGTTTATATTGCGCCAATAAATGAATCCCAAGACAATGATACAAGTGCAGCTTTAAGTAGGTCAGAGAGTAAAATATCTATCATAAGAGCCATTTTTCGCAAAAAGCCGCAGGTCAAATCCATTATGGATCGAATTATCAAGGAATACGGTCGGCTTGACGTACTAGTGAATTATATGGGTGATTCTTTAGAGGCTAAAAATGAATTTGAGCATATGACCGAAGAGGAGTGGGATGATCTATACAAAACAAATCTGAGGTACTTATTTATGACGACGCGCGCGGCATTACCGGTCATGCGGGCAAGCGGCCAGGGCGGCAGTATTATCAATATAACTTCTATGGAAGGGTCTCGCGGAATGCCATACGGGGTAGTATACGCCGCATTTAAGATGGGAGTAGTTGGCTTTACTAAAAGTCTTGCAATCGAGCTTGGTCCAGAGGGCATAAGGGTCAATGCCATTGCGTTGGATAATACAAAGATAACGCAAATTTCTACGAGTGGTCCTGTAGCTTCCAAGAAGCTCGGGCATATTAATAATTGTTGGCCGTTAGGCCGGGGCGGAACTTCAGGCGATGTTGCGAGCTGCGCGACTTTTCTTGCGACAGATCTGTCAGCATGGGTGTCGGGAACAGCTATCCATCTAAATGGCGGCGCTCTGGCTGCAGGTGGCTTCTATCGCTCAGCCGACGGGTCGTGGACAAATAAGCCTGTCATTGAGCGTTGTGATGATTATCGTCAACCTTAATCTCAGCCATACTTCTAATTTTTCGCTATTGTTTTGTATGCTGCCAACGCCCTTTCCCTTGCCAACCTATGGTCGACAATAGGCGGAGGGTAATCATTTTTACTGTCACTCTCCCAGGGTGCATGAATGTTGCGGCCCTTAAAATTTGATAATTCAGGAATTAAGGCGCGAACGTAATCTCCATTGGGATCGAATTTACTTCCTTGTAAAATAGGATTGAATATTCTGAAATATGGAGCGGCATCGGCGCCACTACCAGCAACCCATTGCCAGCTTGCAGAATTATTGGCGAGGTCTGCGTCAACTAATGTATCCCAGAACCAAAGCGCACCTTCTTGCCAATGTATCAGTAGATGCTTTGTTAGAAACGAGGCGACAATCATCCTTACTCGGTTGTGCATCCAACCGGTTTGCCAGAGTTGGCGCATTCCGGCATCAACAATGGGATAGCCAGTTAAGCCCCGTTGCCAATAATCAAGCTGCTTAGCATCTGTTCGCCAGGGAAAATTTTTGAAGGAAGCGTTGAATGGAGAGCCGGGGATATGCGGCCAATGGAACAAAAGGTGATATGAAAACTCCCTCCAAACCAACTCTCGCAAGAATGCTATTCTCCCAATATCTCCTTTATCGCTTTGTATTGAATTTCGCAATGTCCGTTGCCATATTTGCCTTGCGCTGATTTCGCCAAAGCGAAGATGCGGAGAAAGTGTAGATGTCCCATTCATATCGGGTCGATCCCGATCAGACATATAAGTGCTTACGCGTTTTTCTAAAAATGTTTCAAGACGTTTCGTTGCTTCCTCAGAGCCTGGTTGCCAATGTTCGTTTAGATTTTTAAAATTATTAGTTGCTTCCCGGCGCAATGACCATTCACTTAGATCATCACTATTCGGCCATATCTTTGGCGACAATATAAGTTTTGGCACAGGCAGGGGATGTTGAATGTGACCCTCTGAAGCCAGGCATTTTTTATAAAATGGCGTGAAAACCTTAAAAGGATTCCCGGTTTTTGTGCGGAGAGTTTCTGGATCAGTCAAAAGGCTACCATTGAACCCTCTGCAATCGAGGCCAAGAGTCTTGAGTTTTCTGATGATTGCTTCTTCGTTCTTTGTGTCATGCGGAGTATATCCACGAGAGAAGTAAATACCCATGGCGCCGACTTCAGCCACAAAACGTATGAGTATATCTATTGTTTTCCCACGTCTTAAGATTAACCGGCTACCCTTCGCGCACAATTCGGTACTCAGTGCGGCAAGGCTTCCGTGCAGCCACCATCGACTAACACCCCGTAGTTTCCATGTGTCAGTTGTCGCATCATCCAATATATACAGCGGTATAATTGGCGCACTGGTTTCAATAGCAGCCGTCAACGCAGGATGATCTGCCGTCCGCAAATCCTGACGAAACCAAATTACAATAGGAGCTGTATCGGATTTTGGCATGATTTAAATATCCCCTAGAACTATTCAACGACGACGAATTGATCTCCCTCCAACAGACTTAACGTGCCGTTGCTCACATCAAATCTAAAGCCATTTAAATTTAAGTCTCCTGCCATTACGGCGTCTCTGATCCAGGGAAATGTCAAAAGATTTTCTAACGTAATCCGTACAACTTCAGTTTCATAATAAGTCAGTTTTTCGACGTTTTTCGGTGGTTGTGAATGTAGCGCTTTCTTCGCAATTTTCATCCATGGCTCAACAAATTCTTTGGCTTCGGCCGGTGAGCCTTCTACCATTGCTTGGACACCGCCACACCTAGCATGTCCCAGCACGATAATGTGTTTTACTTTTAAAACGCGCACGCCAAACTCTAGGGCTGCGCTAGTACCGTGATAACTTGAGTCGGGTTTATACTGGGGAACGAGACCTGCGACGTTTCGTATGATAAATAGTTCACCAGGGCTTGAATCGAATACAGTTTGAGGATCAACCCGAGAGTCAGAGCAGGCTATTACCATAGAGCGGGGCTTTTGACCCATTTTGGCGAGTTCCTCATACCGGGAACATTCCTTTGGCCATGTGCTGGCACGGAACCGACGGTACCCTTCAATCAGACGATCCATACTTGCTTCCTAATACAAAACCGCTTTTAGCGCTGGGCCTCTAGCCTCAAGTTTAATGATTTTTCGTAATATGCAAAAGAGTATAAATAAATCAGTGATTTAGATATAGGTTTTTGATGCTTGAGTGTGTCACAGGCCTATGGAGAACCTCATATGTATATATGGTTGAGTCATGTTAAAGTGGTAGCCTAGCTATAGGTGGCTTGGGGGGTATAAATGCATCTGCGTTTCTTGGCGATGATTTTATTCGGGACTTTAGCAATAACCCAACAGTCGTTTGGGGGAGAGAGGCGTGGTTTTGTGCTCGATTGGTTTCATTTGGCTACACTTAGTGGTTCAGAAAGCTGTCCCGATGGCCTTTATCCGCTATCGGAAGTCTTCTATACGCGCGAGCTTAAGCGCTTAGGCTATTCCCCCGACGAAGTTGAAGAGCTGCTAAAAGATTTTCCCAACGGTGGTTACATGGAGCCGATTATTAATCGTGGGCGCATAGACGGCAAGCCGGTCAATGTTTATGCATACCCTTGGTCGCAACCCGATCCTGAAATAACATTGGTTACCGGAAGCCGGGCTTTCGGTTTTGACCTAGATGGCGAGGTCTCCGACCAAGACTTCGTAGATCCTGTTACAGGTGAAACTGGTATCGATAATCAGCTCTACCGTGCTCTTGGATGCTTTCAAAGTCACACCGGTTCTTTGCCTGAACGTCCTGGCTTGCCACAAATTGTTTGGGACATCCAGCGCGACTACATGCCTGCATGGCTAGTCGAAATTTCAGGCATAGATGATTTTCAGACCGATGAGGAAATTCAAATTGGTTTTTATCGCGCTTTCGGTCCAGTTAAACGCGATGCTACAGGTGACGTGCGTTCTGATATGTCCATGTGGGTAGATCCCGACCCGCGTATGCAAAACGTTGTTAGAGGAAGTATCAAAGACGGCGTTATTACAAGTGCGGTGTTTGAATTCGCTATGCTTGGCAATCCTATGTTTATGGCTGAGTATTCTCTACAAGAGGCACGTGTACGTTTGGAAATCACGCCAGAGGGTCGACTTCAAGGTGTGATGGGTGGCTTCCAGCCCTGGCAAGATATCTATTACGGGAATTTTGGCTCACAAGGTTGGGCTACAGAGCATTCGGCAGGTGTAGATTTCCCTGGTGCTTATTATGCACTTAAAAAATTAGCAGATGCCGAACCCGACCCTCAAACTGGAGAAAACCAGGCGATCTCCGGCACTTACTGGATTGAGGCTGTGCCTGCATTTTTGATGCGCAGGGCCAATGAAGTTGCGGAAGTGCATTAGTAGAGCAAAGATTCATCGGGAGAAGATTGTTCAAGTTATGAGTACTAAAGCAAAGACCAAGCATATTCTGACGATGGCTGCAATTGTCATCCTTCTAAGTGCATGCTCGCCGCTCAATACCGATCCAGAATCCACCTCCATTAGCAAAGTGACGAAGTTGGCTGGAGGTCCTGTAAGCATGCGCCGCATAACCTCGGGTCAGTATGAACGCATCATTGGCCATGTTTTCGGCTCGACGATTGAGCTCGGTGGCCGCTTTGAACCGGACGTGCGCTCTAGTGGGCTTTTGGAAGTGGGCGCTAGCCGAGTGAGTGTGACACCATCAGGATTTGAACAATATGACCTCATGGGTAGAAATATTGCAGCACAGATATTGAGTGAGAAGAATCGACCGATTTTGATGCCATGTTTGCCGTCCGCTGTTGATGCCCCTGATAATACTTGTGCTGCACAGTTTCTTGGGCGTGTTGGACGTTTGCTTTACCGCCGTCCCTTAACGGATGGAGAGCTTTCTGTTCAAGTGGATAAAGCTGCTGAGGCTACCGAAGTACTTTCTGACTTTTATGCTGGATTAGAACTTAGTCTAGCAAGCATGTTGGTCTCGCCGCCATTCTTGTTTCGCCAGGAAGTGGCGGAGCCTGATCCAGATTATCCTGGTTCGATGCGTCTAGACGGATATTCCAAAGCAGGGCGCCTAAGCTTCTTTTTATGGGATGCAGCGCCAGACCCTGATCTGTTGCAAGCAGCGGAGAGTGGTGAGTTGCACACTCGAGAGGGATTGGAAAGTCAAGTGGAGCGTATGCTAGAATCGCCGCGCCTAAAAGATGGGGTGAGGGCATTTTTTTCTGACATGCTCGAATTCGATAGTTTCAAAACTCTATCTAAAGATACTGCTCTCTATCCTAAGTTTACTTTTAGAGTGGTGGAAGAAGCCGCTGAGCAAACACTCCGTACTATTACCCATCATCTACTTTTTAAAAACAAAGATTACCGCGATTTATTTACTACGCCATATACGTTCCTCACGCCACTATTGGGATCATTGTACCGTGTGCCTGTATCTTCGCCAGATGGTTGGGCGACCCATAAATATGGATCCAATGATGCTCAGGCGGGAATTCTCACGCACCTGAGTTTTGTTGCTTTGCATTCTCACCCTGGCCGTACATCACCTACGTTGCGTGGTAAGGCATTGCGCGAGGTGTTACTTTGCCAAAAAGTTCCTGATCCACCAGGCAACGTAGATTTCAATATTGTGCAGGATACAGCTAATCCTAATTTCAAAACTGTGCGGCAACGCCTAGACGCGCATGCGAGCGAGCCGATGTGCGTCGGTTGCCATAAAATCACAGATCCACTGGGTCTTGCGCTGGAAAACTTCAATACTATCGGTGGATATCGTACAACTGAGAACGGAGCAGTAATTAATACAGGTGGTGAGCTCGATGGGGTCATGTTCTCTAATGCTTCGGGCCTTGGACGTGCCGTTCGTGATAATCCGGCCACCGCATCTTGCTTAGTTAACCGAATCTATTCTTACGGCGTTGGCCGGATGGCTACGCAGAGTGAATCTGCTTGGCTAAGCGATTATATTGAAAAACATTTTCACGAAAGCGGTTATAAGTTGCCGCAGCTTTTGAGGATTATAGCTACTAGCGACGCATTTTATCGTGTGTTGTTATCGGATCCTGGGGCTCAAATAGCTCGGGCTAGAAGCAACGCTCAATTACAGACAGTGGAGAAATAGCTATGAGTATAACAAACATGTTGGCCACCCGTAGAAGACTTTTACGCGGCATGATGGGCGGTACAGCCGTATCAGTCGGCTTACCATTTTTGAACTGTTTTCTGGATGAGAGTGGGACTGTGCTAGCAGCTACAGGCCAAAAACTCCCTACTTGTTTTGGCACCTGGTTCTGGGGTTGTGGCCTCAATCCTGGGCGATGGGAGCCCAACACTTTAGGCTCTGACTATGACCTTCCTCCAGAAGTGACAGCGCTCGCACCGATAAAAAATAAAGTCAATGTTCTTAGTGGTTTCAAGGTTTTCACTGACGGCAAGGCGCAGCAGCCTCATCACACTGGTAACCTTGGTATTTTGACTGGCCATGTATCTAAGACCGCAGGGCAGGACGTCCACCCAAGTGTCGATAATTTGATTGCAGATGTGGTCGGTACAAAAACGCGTTTCAAATCTATCGAGGCCACTGCAACGGGGAATGCACGTCATACTCAAAGTTATAGAGGCGGTAGTGTCGTTAACCCGGCTGAAGTTTCTCCTGCCGCGCTATATGCACGCATCTTTGGGCCTGAGTTCCAAGACCCTAATGCTGCAGATTTTACTCCCGATCCAAAGGTAATGGCGCGGCGCAGTGTTCTGTCCGGCGTCAATGAACAACGTAAGGATTTTGAGAAGAATCTTGGTGAAGAAGATAAAATTCGGCTTGATGAATATTTTACATCCTTGCGGCAGTTTGAACAACAGCTCGACTTTCAACTTCAAAAACCCCCGCCGACTGAAGCTTGCACCATGCCACAGGCACCAGGTGAAACCCCCTACAGTCTTGATATAGAAGAGGCCACGACTAACCATGAGTTGTTTGCTGGTCTATTTGCGCATGCGCTGGCGTGCAATCAAACGCGGGTTTTCAATATGGTGTTTACGGACGAGCAATCTACTGTGCGGCGTCCGGGAACTACAACCACTCACCATATTCTCACCCATGAAGAAGCAGTAGACGAAGCATTGGGCTATCAGCCCCTTGCCACGTGGTTTTGCAACCGAATTGTCGAACAATTCGCGTACATGGTTAAGGCGCTTGATGGTATCCGAGAGGGCGATGGTACACTATTAGACCGCAGCTTGTTATTTGGTATGAGTGAAACAGGGTTTGCTAAAGTGCACTCTCTAGAAAATATTCCGATGTTTACTGCTGGTAGTGGTGGCGGTCGCGTTAGAACTGGCATACATGTGTCAGCGAAAGGTGACCCTGGTAGCCGTGTAGGTTTGACTATGCAGCAGGCTATGGGCGTGCCTGTCACTACCTGGGGAACAGATTCTTTGAGAACTTCTAGGGCTGTATCTGAAATTTTAATCTAATGATTCAACCTTTAAGGAACACGTCCTTAGCCGTTACCATAGCATTGTCGCTGCCGGCTTTGTCACTTGCATCAGGATTTGATGCGCCTTTGGCAACTCCATTAGGAGTGACTGTAGAAGATGCGGGGCGTAGCGGCCAAGTCTATGCCGATGCAGAGGGCATGACCTTATATACGTTTGATAGAGACACTCCTGACCGATCAGCTTGCATAGAAGATTGTGCTAGCGAGTGGCCACCTCTTATGGCTATGAGTGGTGATGTACCTTTTGGCGACTGGTCTTTAATTTTACGCGGCGATAAAGGGTATCAGTGGGCTCTGCGCGGACGACCACTCTATACTTTTGTGAAAGACGAAAAACCTGGAGATAAAAATGGAGATGGTCTTGCCAAAGCCTGGCATGCTGCTGTGTTTGCGCCCACTGCAGGGTTTGTACCACCTCCTGATGTCAGTGTACGCGAGGTCCCAAGTGCGCCTGGACAGGTATTAGTTAACTCGGCAGGTATGACCCTTTACGCTTTCAGTGGCAACCAAAAGAAAGATACATGTGTTGGGCAGTGTCTAGAGGTATGGCAGCCACTCAGTGCACCGGCTGTTGCTAATTCCATCGGTGAGTTTACCACTATCAACCGTGGTGATGGTGTGTATCAGTGGGTATATCAGGGATACCCCTTATACACATTTTCCGATGATGTAATTGCTGGAGATCTGCATGGGCGCGCGGTTGACGAACGATTTAGTCCTGCTGTTATTGTTCGCTACTTTACACCACCTGAGGTGGATATCCTTCACCGTGAGGTTGACCCAATTCACCCGGCTATTTTAACTACTGCTGATGGTATGACACTGTATGCTCGTGAAAAATGGGCATACACACAGACATTTCACGCTCGTGATGGCGATCGGCACGGATCCTCGGCGGGTCGGGCTGTAGGGACAGATGGTTGTGATACGAATTGCTTAACTCAGTGGCATCCGCTTTCTGCACCATCTGATGCACAGCCATCTGGTGAATGGACTATGTATCATCATGAGGATGGTAGTAGACAATGGGCCTACCGAGGGTTTGCATTGTATACATATAGCGGTGATGAAACGCCGGGTGACATGCGCAGCGATGAATCCTTTGAGCCATGGCGCGGCGAGAATGCTAAAGTTGGTCTAGAGACTGTATCGATCATAGGTACAGCATCCACAATGTATTGGCGTGTTGCCTCGCCCTGATCGACAATAGCGCGATCGGATGTGCTTTTTTTTCAGCACCACGAAGGGGTCCAGCCTTGGTAGCCGATTCTGAGAATTTCTCCCGTATTTGCTGTTTTATTGATTAGATATGCCTGACTATTAAGTTAAGGGGGTATCTAAACTATTGAAATAAATGATTAGTCTAGTGCATTTGGACGCGAAGCCTTGTAAAATATACGTAATTCCTATATGCAGTTACAGTCGGCTCGCTATGGGTTGACCTCGTTCGCCCTCCGTTTGAGAAGCTAGCTCGGTCCCACCCGTTTTGAAGTACAGGCCCGCTGCGCAGTTGCGTGGCGGAATTCTTATTTGGAGTAAAGACACTATGCCAGTTGGGACAGTTAAGTGGTTTAACACTCAAAAGGGGTTCGGTTTCATTCAGCCCGAAGATGGTTCTAAAGACGTATTCGTTCACATTTCTGCAGTGGAGCGTGCGGGTATCGACCGTCTGAACGAAGGTCAAAAGATTAGTTATGATGTTCTAGAGGAACGCGGCAAATCAGCTGCTGGCAACCTCAAGACTCTCTAATATTCCGAGCGGGCGGCTTCGGCCGCCCGCCGTTGTTCTGTGGTGGCGATAAGAGAATTGCCGAAGGCTTTTTTAATAGGCCTCCTAGAAAGCGCTCATGTCTTGCCTAATATCAAACGCCGTTGAGAGGGAGCGCTGATGGCTAAGGAAGAATTGTTGGAATTTGAGGGCGTCGTTATAGATGTCTTGCCCGATGCGCGCTATCGCGTGCGGTTGACCAACGATCACGAGCTTATTGCCTATACAGCTGGGCGGATGAAGAAGAACCGTATTCGAACATTAGCCGGCGACCGGGTTACTGTTGAAGTATCACCGTATGACCTGGACAAAGGACGGCTTATTTTTCGTCATAAAGAAACTTCGGATCAAGTTCCTCACCGGCCACAGCGCACATTCCGAAAGCGCCGTTAAAATTAAAGTAAAGGGAGGGTTGTGTGAAATCCCAGACCAAGATTCCAGCTGCTAAGAATACAACGCGTCAGCACGCTTTTACACTTGGCCAAGCGGTGAACATTTTACCGCGAGCTAGTACGCGCACTTCCCGTGTGGTTGAACAATCACTTCACAGTTGCCACTTTAAGATTGTTCGTCTATTGCCTGAAGAAGGCATTGGTTTTCAATATCGTGTCAAAAATGCAGAAACCTCACAAGAACGGGTTGTGGCAGAATGCGAGATAAGTCCAGCTGACGTCTAATTATGCCCTGTGGTTAGTCCGGTAAGTTATTACATTCAAATTATAATTTAGTGTATGCCGCCACTGCATATTTCGATCAGTCGGCTAACTGCCAGAGCCATGCCGTGAGCATCGCTGTGAACAGCCAATCCAATCGTACTTTCCCCCTCACCACTGCCAGATGCAGGCTTGACACAGCGCTCTCCTTTTAGGCATTCGAAACGAACTGCGTCGGCAGATATTTCTATCGGGACAACGCTTAAGGAGCCTGCCTCAAAAGCACCTCCGTCCGGCACCGGAGTTTCTGCCAGAAAGCTGCAATGATCTTGCTGACTGAATGTCCCTTTTACGCCGCTTTGAATCACTGCGATTGTGCTTTCATAGCCTGGCCCGTCAGCACGCGCAGTAACTTCTGGATAAAATAAGGATATCAAGCCCGTAGCCAAGGCCAATGTTAATATGTGTTTCATAATTAATTTGCCTCAAAATTGCTTTTTATTGTCCTGTGCTAAACTCATGGACAGTTAATTCTTAGAGATGATTGTTATAGTAATACATGAGCTGAAAATGCAAGTGTCAGACACCATCCTTTTGCAATGTTTTATTCGGCTGATTCTAGTGCTCTAAATTAATAGGGCTCATATTCATTTTCCTTAGGCATTGGATCAGTTGTATGGTGTGTTAGGGATAGAGAAAATACTTTGCGAATATCGGGTCTTATAGGGAGATTAACGTGAAAATCACGGAATTTGGATACGTTATTATTGGCACTACAGATGTCGAAAAGTGGCGTGCATATGGTACGGATGTACTAGGGATGATGGCTGTTGATGGCCCAGACGGCGCACTTTATTTAAAGATGGACGAGCGTGACTTTCGCTTCGTGGTTAAGAATACAGGTAAAGATCAGCTGTACGCTTCAGGATGGGGCGTTGATACCGAGGCTGACTTTAATGCGCTCAAAAATTCTGTTGAGAAGGCAAAGGTTAAAGTAACGCTGGGTACGACGGACGAAGTAAAAATGCGCAAGGTTCAAAACTTTTTCTCCTTTTCTGATCCTTCAGGCCTACGTCACGAGGTGTTCTGGGGGCCGATTTCTTCGTTCTCAAAATTTGTATCGCCGACTGGCACACGGTTTGTGACTACGAATCTGGGCTTTGGCCATGCTGTTTTGCCAACATCTAACCTCAAGGAGACGGTCGAATTCTGGACAGGTGTTATGAAATTTGGTGTTTCTGACATTCTTCACCTGACCATGGACCCTAGCGCACCTCCTATTAGCATTAATTTTCTCCATTGCTTCAATGGGCGACAGCATAGTTTGGCATTTGCAGAGCTGGGCGATCCTGCGGGCTGTAATCATCTCATGGTAGAAGTTGACTCAATTGATGAAGTTGGGAGAGCCCTTGATAGGGTGGATCAACATAAGGTGCCGATCAGTATGACTCTTGGCCGTCATGTTAATGACGACATGGTTTCGTTTTATATGGTTACGCCTAGTGGCTTCCAAATGGAATTTGGTACGGGCGGGCTGGTGAAGGACTGGACAACTCATCAGGTATTCGAGACTACACGTGGTAGCCATTGGGGACATAAATTCATTCTGGGCATGCCTCCGGAGTAAGCGGTGGCCTAGACAGTAGTTTCGTCCAGTGTCAATTCTGTGCCACTAGTTTCAGGTAAAATGAATGCAGCGATGAAGAATAGCCCGTAAGATAGAACGGCGAATATGCTCATCGCGGTCCCGAGCGGCAGGATAAGCGATAAGGCTCCCACTAAACCAGGAAAAAACGCGCCAAGCCCGCGTCCAAAATTATAAGTAAACCCTTGGCCAGAACCGCGCAGGCGGGTGGGATACAACTCCGATAGTATGGGTCCCATACCAGAGAAGTGCCCAGTAGAGACAAAGCCCAGCGGAAATCCTAGAAAGAACATAACCTGGTTCGAGATAGGAAGCTGCGTATAAGCGACGACCACTGTGCTTGCCGAGACCGCGAAGAACATAAATAGCTTTCTGCGCCCGAACCGGTCGGCAAACCAGGCACCAAACAGAAATCCGAGAAATGATCCAAAGATCAGAAAAACTAGAAACCCTGCGGATTGGACGACAGACAAGCCCCGGTCGTTGCTGAGATAAGTAGGCAACCATGTGTTCACAGCAAAGTATCCACCGGTTGCTCCTGTGGTAAGAAGAGAGGCTATCAGGGTTGTTTTTAAAATTTTAGGCTTAAAAATTTCAAAAATTGAGGGGTAGTCGCGATTTTGTGACATGCGCTCTCGGGCCTTTTTAGAAATTTGAGGCTCTGGTACATAGCGCCGCAGATAAAATACCAAAAACGCCGGTAAACCACCCACAAGAAACATTAATCGCCACGCATATTCTTCTGGGGCTATTGTGTAAACAATAACTTGAATGATGGCGGCTGCACCCCACCCGATCGACCAGCCGGATTGAACGCAGCCTACGGCGCGGCCCCTGTATTTTGCTTTTACAGTTTCGCCTATAAGTATAGCCCCGGCTGACCATTCGGCACCAAAGCCGAATCCTAGCATTGCGCGATAAATAGCAAGTTCCGTAAAATCCTGGGCGAAAGCACAAAGTACACTGAAGAAGGAAAACCAAAGTATAGAGAACTTGATAACAGTGACGCGGCCAATGCGGTCCGCTATATATCCTCCGAACCATCCACCAAAGGCGGAGGTAATAATTGTGAGGCTTGCTACAAAGCCTGCGTAGTCGCGCTCGATACCCCAAAGGCCGATCAATGTACCTAAGACTAGCGGGTACATCATGAAGTCCATGCCATCGAGACTCCAGCCAGCAAAGCATCCCCAGAACGTTCGGCGCTCAGGAGTGTTCATATCTTTGAAAAACGCCATTAGGCTACCGTCGTCGCCTACTTTAGCGTCTACTGAAACATTACCTGACACATGCCCTCCATTTCTGAGGTAAATTCTACCGCATACCTATGCCGCTCCCTAGACACTAAATTACATTAGGTTGGCAATGATTATCAGGTCAAGGGATGGTCATGGAGTGCAGAGACCGTTAATTTAATACGCAAGATAGTGCAAAATATTGAGTAAGTTAGGGGTACTTGTCACAATTATGACTGGGACGCATTTCAATACTGGCCAGAAACAGTCTGCACCTATTTTTTGGCGCCTAGTTTCAAGGTTCATTCTAAAATTCGAAGAGTCGTTTATGGCTCTATCATCATTAGGACTATTTGCCATCATGATCATTGTCACCATGGATGTAGTGATGCGCTACGTGTTCAATCAACCTTTAGAATGGGCTTACGATGTGATTTCAGTCTACCTAATGGTCAGTGTTTTTTTCTTTGCATTGTCAAATACTCTTCATGAGCATGGGCACGTTAGCATTGATGTTATACTGAAATATATGCCGGGTTGGCTTCGGCATGGTGGCGAGGCTACCGGCTATGCGATTGCGACCTTTTCTTTTAGTTTGGTAACCCTGCAAGCTATCGACCGTATGTCCGAGAGTTATCGTTTAGAAGAGATGCTAGCTAGTGCCTATGATTGGGCGACTTGGCCAGCATATTTGCCTGTAGTGCTTGGGACCGCATTACTTACGGGTAGGAGTCTCTATCGTACCGTGGGTCACATTTGGTCAGCATTTTCTAATAGACCTATGGTGGAATTACCACCTTTGCCTGACGTGAATGATTAGGTAAAGGCATGGAAGTTTTTATTGCCATAACTATTTTATTCGCGCTTCTTGCTGTTGGTCTCCCGGTAGCTTTTGCTATGGCCGTATCTGGTAGCATAGGCTTGTTGATGATCGGTGGCATAGATCTATTGGCTGGCATATTGCGCACAGCGCCTTTCACTGTAGCTAACTCTTACGAGATTATCACTATTCCAATGTTTATTCTGATGGCCGAGTTTGTAATTCTTTCAGGAATGGCCGATGACCTTTTTAAAGCAGCCTCTATCTGGATTGGGCGAGTCAAGGGTGGGCTGGCCATCGCAACAGCATTGGCTGGCGCGGGCTTTGGAGCTATCTCCGGTTCCAGCACAGCTGCCGCCGCGACATTATCGTCAACGACCATTCCAGCCATGCTCAAACAGGGCTATGAGCCTCGTCTAGCTTGCGGGGTGGTGGCTACCTCGGGCACATTAGCAATGATGATACCGCCCAGTATCGCCCTTGTGCTGTATGGAATCATAGCTGATGTGAGTATTGGTAAACTACTAATTGCAGGGGTTATCCCCGGTATCCTTGTGACCTTTACCATTATGATGACGGTTTCATTTTTAGTTATGCACGACCCCTCACGCGCACCAGTTGGTCGTGCGTATTCGATGATTGAAAAACTACGGTCTTTGAAGGTGGTTGGACCGATGATCTTCCTATTTGCGGCGGTGACGGGAAGTATTTACCTTGGCATAGCCACCCCAACCGAGGCAGCAGGACTTGGTGCATTCGGAGCCCTGGTTCTGGCAGCCTATACTCGCCGCGTTAGTCTTATCACATTGAAGAAGGCTTTGAAGCAGGCATCACAAGCTACCTGTATGATCTTATTGATTATCTTAGCTGCACAGATTTTTGGTTACTTTTTTGCACTTACGCGTACTACCCAAGACATTGTTTTAGCCGTTGGGGAACTTGAAACATCGCGCTGGGCTATACTGGCGCTGATTTTGCTGGGTTATATCATTCTCGGATTTTTTATGGATCAGATTGCTATTTTGATTCTGACTGTGCCGGTAGCCTTGCCGGTTATCCAATCTCTTGGTTATGATCCGGTGTGGTTTGGGGTCATTGTCGTGCTTGCTGCGGAAGTAGGCATGGTAACGCCCCCGATGGGTCTTAATACTTTTGTTGTTGCACGCTATTCGCAGAGGTCACTTGGGGAAATATTTCGCGGAGTGATTCCATTTGTCATTGCATTCCTGGTCATGATTTCTGTTCTTGCTGTGTTTCCGGAGTTAGTTCTTTGGTTGCCTGAGACGATGGGCCGATAATATTGTGAAGTTGTTGTATTAGTATGAAATAATTGGAAAGAATATGATCGAACAGACTGCTAATGTAGTTAAGCCACTTGATAAATCTAGAGTCCTTATAACTGGCGGCACCTCTGGTATTGGTCTAGAGGCTGCGATTCAATTTGGGCTTTCGGGGGTCCCCAGAATTCTTCTAATTGGAAGGAATTCTGAGCGAGGCGAGTCAGCTAAACAAAAAATATTGAAGGCTGCGCCTACCACGCAAGTTGATTTTATTTCGGTGGATATGAACAGGGTTGAGGGTGCACATACCGTTTTCGAGCATGTAAAAAATCTATACGGGGGCGTGGACATTCTTGTGAATTCCATGGGTAGTGACCAGGTGCCCGAACTATTTCACCAAATGCCAGTAGAACGAATTGATGAGACCGTGGTACGTCTGACAAGTATTATGAATATTTGCCATTTTATACAGCCAATGATGAAGGAGCAGGGTGGTGGTTCTATTGTAAATATAGCATCGGATGCAGCAAAATTTGCTACGCCTGGTGAGGCGGTCATCGGTGCGGTCATGGCAGGTATAGTAATGTTTACGCGCACACTTGCGATAGAAGGTAAGCGTGATGGTATCCGTGCTAACGTGCTTACACCATCTATCGTGGAAGGCACGCTTACCTATGACCGAGTCATGGCACCAGGGTTTAGCGGTAAGCTCTTTGAGAAAGCAAAGAAGGCTGCACATCTTGGTGTTGTCCGACCAGAAGACATCGCACCTATGATTGTCTTTATGACAAGCCCGGCTGCAGCGCGCATGACCGGACAGGCCATTAGCATTAACGGTGGCATTTCCGCTGGGTAATTAGAATTATATGTAACAAAGGAAAAACTGATGACAAAAGATCAAAAATTTAAGACTAATCATAATAATATTGGACGGCGGAGTCTGATGCGGCGGGCTTTATCGAAATGCGGCCTTTTGATGGGGGCATTGATAGCTTCGAAGAGCGTGCATCCGGTGTCTGCTGCTTCTGCGAAAACTGCGCCGGCTATGCTTAAGAATATTGGATTGTGCGTAAGAGACATCGAGCGTTCTCGACTCTTTTACACTGAAGTTTTTGGCTTTGAAGCTGACCCAGAGCCTCAAAAAATTGGCAAAATGCTTGGTGGTCTGTTGGAGCTCGAAGATTTAGATCTGACAATTCATTTTCTTAACAAACAGGGAGTGCGCTTGGAATTACTGCACTATACATCGCCCGGAAGTGTGGGGGACGGGGAGCGTCGTCCAATGAATCATTTGGGGTTATCTCATTTAGCATTTGAAGTGACCGATATCGATGCGATCGCCCAGGCGGTCTCCCACATGGGTGGTAGCGTTCTTGAGAATACGCGGTTAGGGCCTGCAGGCAAGACGATAGCCATAATGGTTACGGATCCTGATGGTACTCGAATTGAACTTATCGCCGTCTAACTCTAGAACTAAAGGGTAATTTGAATGGCTACTTTTCGTGTCGGGGTTACAGCGTCATACTATAATGCCGACGGAGGTTTTATTGATGGTGGCATGGACCTGACACCTCTTGAGAATGATCCAGATATTGAACTTGTTCGTGTTCGAAAAGTTCCGGTATTAGAGCCTAGTGATGTTCGTGATTTGGATGCGCTATTCATTCGTGAAGTTGAACTTTACAATGAAACTAGTGTGCATCCCAATCACCGTTTGACGCATCTCGCGCGTTTTGGTGTCGGTTATGACAATATCAAAGTTGATGTCTGTAATGCTCATGGCGTGGCTCTGACAACGACACCTGACGCGAGCCGTCGTCCTATGGCAGTAGCTACGCTTACGTTTTTACTGGCCCTTGCCTCACGACTTAAAGAAAAAGAGACTTGTGCTCGCATGGGAGCGCCAGGCTTTCAGCTTGGGCCACAGCTAATAGGTGTCGGGTTCGTAGGTCGGACTCTGGGCATCGTCGGGCTCGGAAATATAGGCCGAGAAGTAGTGCGCCTCGCCAAGGTTTTTGACTTAAATTTTGTTGGATACGATCCCTATGTTAATAATGATGTGTTTGAGGAGCTGGGCGTTGAGCGCGTTGATCTCGAGACGCTTTTTAAAAATTCTGATTTTATTTCGTTGAATTGTGCGCTGACTGATGAAACGCGCTATATGATTAATATGGACTACCTGTGTTTGATGAAACCAACGGCTTACCTTATAAATATATCTCGTGGGCCAGTTGTTAAGCAGGCGGATGTTGTCAAAATTCTACAAGATGAAAGAATCGCCGGGGCGGCACTTGATGTATTTGATCCAGAACCTCCATCCAGCGATGACCCTGTTTTTAAACTGGACAAAGATAAAGTCATTCTGACGCCTCACGTGATCGGTTTTACTGATCAGATTGTCTCGGGTATCTGTGCTGCGGCTACGACCTCTATTTTGGCGGTAAAGCACGGTGAGGTGCCAAAAGATCTCGTCAACTCGTCAATAGTTGAGAATGCAGACTGGACTGCAAAGCTTGAGCGCTACGGTGCGGGACAATTTTTGGACTAGGATTTAGCTTTTTAACAAGCTCGGACCGATATCCTCAATTCGCGTGCAGCCAAGTAAGGCCATGTCGCGTTCAACTTCGTTACGAAGCAATGTTAATACGCGCTCTACGCCTTTTTGGCCTCCTGCGGCGAGGCCGTAGAGGTAGGGCCTTCCCATAGAGCAGGCGTTGGCCCCGAGTGCTAGGGCTTTAATCACATGAGTGCCACGGCGTATACCGCCATCCACGATTAACTCCAGGTCATCGCCTAGTGCGTCGCGTATAGGCGGTAAACATTCAACAGCACCCTGAGTCGCATCCATTTGTCTGCCCCCGTGATTAGAAATCATAATGGCGGTGGCGCCTATATCCCTGGCGCGTTTTGCATCTTCTACAGACATCAGACCTTTGATGACAAATGGCCCATTCCATTGTTTCGCTAGCCAAGCAGCGTCATCCCAAGTCACACCACGATCAAACTGCCCGTTAACATAGTCCATTAGATTCATATCGCCTTTAAGAGCGTCCACTTTATGTACCAAGTTAGCAAGTTGGAATTGAGGGTGAAGGGCGAAGTTAAGTGTCCAGCGTGGATGCATCGCGAAGCTGAGCAGGCTTTTCAGACTGAACTTAGGAGGCACAATCATACCTGAAATTTTGTCTCGTTCACGGTTACCGCCGACCGGCACATCAACCGTCAGGCACAAAGCGTCATACTTAGCTGCCTTACACCGCTCAACGAATTCGGTGGTTAGACTACGGTCTTTTAGAACGTAAATCTGAAACATTTTTAGGCCATCAGTCTCTGCTGCGATTTCTTCTAGGCTGGTGGTAGACATAGTGGAGACTGAATATAGCGTATCGATTTTTGCAGCNGCCCTGGCTACACCGAGNTCTTTCTCGTGATGGAAGAGTCTCGTCGTGCCTGTGGGNGANAAAAACACTGGCCAATTNAGCNTTTTACCGAANAGCTTCGTTTTGGTNTCGATNTTCTCAACGTTCACTAGATAGTTGGGAGTGAGTTGGTAATTGTCGAAGGCGGATGTATTTCGCTCTAGCGAAGCTTCATCTTCTGCTCCCCCGTCGATAAAATGGAACATGGGATCGGGTAGGCGTTTGCGGGCCATTTCTCGAAAATGGCTAATATTGTAACAATGGTCTATCGACATAAGTACGAACTCCTCTCCATAACCAAACCAGCTGGCCTTTTATATACATTATGAGAGATTTTTACCCTTTTTATTTCAATTAGTTAGACGTTAGCTTCACAAATATATAAAATCTATACTAATACAAACCTGTAGTGTCGCTTTGCAGCGATTTTCTAAACCCAGACTCAGTCAATCTGGACTCCAAATAGGCTGTCACNGAAAAGTGTGCATCGCAGCATTTTNACGTGATTTTTAAATGCGTCGCACAANGCGACCTAAAATAATAAACGAATATGCTGCTCGTAAATGGGGCCGCTGACACAAATAGGAGCAAAG
The DNA here is from genome assembly GCA_002712165.1 of Fidelibacterota bacterium. Classification (GTDB taxonomy): domain Bacteria; phylum Pseudomonadota; class Alphaproteobacteria; order Rhodospirillales; family Rhodospirillaceae; genus UBA11612. The sequence continues at coordinate 15,589 of PASS01000060.1, read as the reverse complement.
TTAATATGACAACCGATTTTTCTGCGCTGATTCCCTCTGCACCTGAAGGTCGTTTTGAAGGAATCACACGCAACTATACTCCTGCAGATGTTCTACGCCTGCGTGGATCCGTAATGCCGGCTAGTACGCTTGCAGAACGCGGNGCAAATAAGCTTTGGGCAATGTTGCATGAAGAGCCATACATCAGCTCACTAGGAGCAATCACGGGTAACCAAGCCATGCAGATGGTACGTGCAGGTTTGAAGGCGATTTATTTATCTGGCTGGCAAGTAGCCGCCGACAATAATACTGCCGGGGCTATGTTTCCTGACCAGAGCCTGTACCCCGCCAACTCTGCACCAGAGTTATGCCGCAAAATAAATCGATCGTTGCAACGCGCAGATCAAATTGAAGTTGCTGAAGGTAAAGTTACGCGCGATTGGTTCGCGCCGATAATGGCTGATGCCGAAGCCGGTTTTGGTGGACCACTCAATGTTTTCGAAATAATGAAGAACTTTATTGAAGCAGGGGCTGCGGGTGTTCATTTTGAAGACCAGCTATCTTCCGAGAAAAAATGCGGTCATTTAGGTGGTAAAGTTCTCATACCCACCGGTCAACATATTCGTACTTTGATAGCGGCCAGGCTCGCGGCGGATGTGATGGGAGTTTCAACACTTGTTGTTGCCCGCACTGATGCAGAAAGTGCCAAGCTTATCACTAGTGATATTGATGAACGTGATAGACCCTTTATTACTAATAGTGAACGCACGCCAGAAGGGTTTTTTCATGTCAGCAATGGTGTTGAAGCATGTATAGCGCGTGGCCTAGCCTATGCACCTTATGCTGATTTGCTCTGGTGGGAAACATCCATGCCTAATCTCGATGATGCACGTAAATTTGCCGATGCTATTCATAAAAAACATCCAGGTAAGCTATTAGCTTACAACTGCTCGCCTTCGTTCAATTGGAAGGCGAAGTTGGATGCCGATACTATTGCTAGGTTTCAGGAAGAAATCGGCTCTATGGGCTATAAATTCCAGTTTGTGACCTTGGCCGGGTTTCATCAGATCAACTTTGGCATGTTTCAACTTGCNTGTGGTTATCGCGANCGNGGTATGGCAGCATATTCCGANNTNCAGGAATCAGAATTCGCTAGCGAATCTCAGGGCTATACNGCTACTCGCCATCAGCGCGAAGTTGGTACAAGCTATTTTGATGCCGTGTCTGAAGTTATCTCTGGGGGCGCNGCTTCTACGAGTGCCATGGCTGAGTCAACTGAGACTGAGCAGTTCAAAGGTCCTCAGGCTGCTGAATAAGGCACTTGAATCTAAGAATCTGTCTGGGGTAGAGAAAAGCTGGGTTCTCATACTAGAAATTACTAGCGTTATGACTTTGGAGCGAAACCAAAAAATGGGCAGGCGTGTTGCCGCTTTGGCCATATGTTAGGCTAATATTAAAAGGCAGAATTTCGTTAATTCCAAGGCTTGCTAATGTCTATGCGTTTTCATTTTATGCTTATACCNGCTGCCATTGTGGCGAGTGCATCGGTCCANGGCGCCCAGTATATGTCAATCGAGAAAGCNCAGGANNTTCTATTNCCCGGNGCTAGTTTNACGAAANTNTTTTTTTCAATCNATGATNAGCAAAAAGAGAAAATTATTGATGAGTCTAAAGTTACCGTATGGAATCGCCATATAAAGGTCTGGAGAGTCTCTACAGGTGGCTGGTTTTTCATTGATCAAGTTGTGGGTCGTGATGATTGGATCACTTATGCGGTGGGTCTTGATGAGAACGGTGTGGTCGCCGGCATAGAAATTCTTGAGTGTCTAGAGCGTTGGAATCAAATTCGTGATGCTAACTGGCGGGAGCAATTTGTCGGTAAGAGTCGAGAAACACTAAACCTGCAAGGCGACATCCTTAATATTTCTGGCACTTCCTTGTCGGTATCACACATAACAGAAGGTGTGCGCCGCGTTCTTGTGACCCATGGACTCTTTGTTGATTCATTCACGGGTTGAGCGCGCCCGCCCACTTCTGGGAACTGTGGTCAAGATCAGTATTCAGGGCTTGCCCGAAGCTGAAGCTAACAGCGCAATTAACAATGGGTTTGCTGTCATTTCTAAAGTTCATGGATTGATGAGTTTCCATGAGGGCGCTAGTGAACTTAGCCAGCTCAATCGTTCCGGATACAAAAAATCTATTGAGGTACATCCATATACATTTGATGTTTTACGGCGCACTGTTGACCTAGCTGCAGATACTCATGGTGTATTTGATCCTACAATTGCTGGACACCTTGTCGAATGGGGGCTTTTACCTTCTCCGGAAATTTCTGAAGAGATTGACCCAAAAGCGTCATGGCGAGATATAGAATTATTGGAAGGAAATCGTGTGCAGTTTAATCGCCCACTTCTAATTGATCTTGGTGGTATCGCCAAAGGTTATGCTGTTGATCGCGCGATTGAGTCACTCTGCGCTGATGAAGAGGTGCAGTGCTGCGTTAATGCTGGGGGCGACCTGCGCGTACAGGGCCCTTATTTAGAACGCATCAGATTGAATGTTCAGCCATCCAGTCAAAAGATACCGGTACTGGAAATTGAGAATGGTAGCGTGGCAAGTAGTGGTGGGCATGGCCTGGGTCGTCGTATAGATGGCAAGGCCACAGGTTTACATCTGGATGGTTCTAGTCGCAATGCTGTGGGTGCTCACAGCTTTGTAAGCGTCCTTGCTGATGAATGTGTCACAGCCGATGCTTTGACCAAAGTCGTTTTAGCTAAATGTGCAAAAGCGGATCCGATTCTGCGTAGTAGAGGTGCAGCTGCTTATTTGCATAACGCCTGCAGCGGCTGGCAGAAACTGGGTATAGCTCATGAGTAAGTTTTCGGTAGATAAAGCCAAGAGCTACTCACTCCTTTTATCTAGAAATCAGCGAATATTGTTGTATGTAACAGCTATAGGCGTCTGGGCTACGGGCGTTCTTTGGCTAATTTTTCACTTTTTTTTACAGACCGAAGGTCCATTTGGGTTGCAAAATAATCCGCTCGAGAAAATCTGGCTGCAACTACATGCTGGATTCTCATTTATAGCTATTGGACTATTTGGTTTGCTTTGGACAAACCATATTGTGCGTGGTTGGCACATGAACTGGAGGCGGCTATCTGGTGGAGTAATGGTTGCCGCGATAGTCGCGCTGATTGTTAGCGGTTATGCCCTCTATTATGTGGAAAGCCAGAAACTCGATGATATAACCTCTATTATACACTGGGGCATCGGTCTCGTTGCGCTTGTGTTATTCTTGATCCACTGGCTTTCTAAGTCTCGGCCATCCAAATAATGGATACCTTATTCTTTAAAGCGAAGCTACTTACCATGCGAAAAGAAGCCCTGTCCTCTAGGGAGCGGACGGGAAACGATCGCAAGCCAGTGGAGTTGGATCAACAGGCGATAGGCCGCCTCTCACGCATGGATGCGCTGCAGCAACAAGCCATGGCAATTGAGGCCGAGCGTCGTCGTAGCCTCCAGATTGGCCGCATTGAGGCTGCCCTTAAGCGCATTGAGGATGATTTTTTTGGATTTTGTTTGATTTGTGAGGAGAAAATCGGCGAGAAGCGGCTTACCTTAGACCCAACAACGCCTACTTGCGTAAAGTGTGCAGACCATGGTCGTTCTACCTGAGGTGCTCACCCTTTTAACAAACATTGTTCTTGGGTCCTCGGTCAGGTAAAAGCGCGGCAAAAGCTAATGCCGCAAATGCGGCGGTTAATCTGAGGGAATATATCGAATAATGGCTAGCTATCAGTACATCTACGTTATGAAGGAACTGAGCAAGGCTTACCCAGGAGGACGCGAGGTTCTGAAAGACGTTTGGCTCTCTTTTCTTCCAGGCGCGAAGATTGGTGTGCTTGGAGTCAATGGCTCAGGTAAGTCTACTTTACTTCGTATCATGGCTGGTCTGGATACCGAGTATAATGGTGAAGCATGGGCATCTGAAGGTGCAAAAGTCGGCTTCCTCGCGCAAGAACCAGAACTCGATCCTAAGAAAGATGTGCTAGGCAACGTCATGGATGGAGTTGGTGAACTTAAAGAGTACTTAGACCGGTTCGAAAAAGTTAGCGCAATGTTCGCAGAGGATATGACAGACGATGAAATGAATGACCTTCTCTCCGAGCAGGCTGAACTTCAGGAGAGAATAGACGCTGCTGCGGGCTGGGATATACAACGCACCTGTGAGATAGCCATGGACGCATTACGCTGCGCACCTGCAGATGCAGATGTGACTAAGCTCTCTGGTGGTGAACGTCGTCGTGTGGCTCTTTGCCGGCTGCTATTATCTAAACCAGACCTATTATTGCTTGATGAGCCAACAAACCATTTGGATGCAGAGTCTGTGGCATGGCTGGAAAGATTCTTGGAGGAATATGAAGGTACGGTCGTTGCGGTTACTCATGATAGATACTTTCTAGACAACGTGACCGGCTGGATTCTGGAACTAGATCGTGGCAAAGGTATTCCATATGAAGGGAACTATACTTCCTGGTTGGATCAAAAGAAAAAGCGATTAAAGCAAGAAGAGCGCGAAGAAGAGGCTCGTGATCGCACCATTGAGCGTGAGTTAGAATGGATTAGGCAGACGCCCCAAGCTCGCCGAACCAAAAGTAAAGCCCGTATTGCCGCATTTGATGACCTTGTTGCTGCAGCGAACAATAAAGCACCGGAAGCGATGCAAATCGTAATTCCTACTGGAGATCGTCTAGGTACCAAAGTGATCGAGGCCAAAAATCTCTATAAAGGCTACGGCGAACAGCTTCTAATCGAAAATCTTACTTTTAAACTCCCACCCGGAGGTATTGTCGGTGTGGTCGGCCCGAACGGCGCAGGTAAGACCACATTATTTCGCATGATTACCGGACAGGAAAAGCCTGACTCTGGTGAAATCGTTGTGGGTGAAAGCGTAAAGCTGGGCTATGTGGATCAGTCCCGGGATAGTTTGAGGCCTGACGCAAGCGTTTGGGAGGAGATATCCGACGGGCTTGATGAAATTCAGCTGGGCAAGTACTCCATACCTAGTCGTGCCTACGTTGGTCGATTCAACTTCAAAGGATCGGATCAACAAAAGAAGGTAGGTCAGCTGTCCGGCGGTGAGCGAAATCGCGTTCATATGGCTAAGATGCTTAAAACAGGCGCTAACGTTATCTTACTTGACGAGCCCACCAATGATTTGGATGTAGACACGCTTCGAGCACTGGAAATGGCGCTATTGGATTATGCTGGCTGCGCAATTATTGTATCGCATGACCGCTGGTTCTTGGACCGTATTGCTACTCACATACTTTCGTTTGAAGGTGAAAGTCACGTGGAGTGGTTTGAGGGAAACTTTCAGGACTACGAAGAAGATAAGAAACGCCGTCTCGGCGCTGATGCGCTAGAGCCACATCGCATCAAATATAAGCCGATTAGCAGGTAGTGTGATTAGTCGCTCGGTATTTGGTCTGGCTTAATCCCAAGGCGCTTGCCTACATTCCTACGCTCAAGTTCTAGTAACACAGCGCTGTGGTCACATTCTCCATAACCGCTTTCTAATAAATCCTCGTACATGGCGGTAATAGTTTCGGTTACTGGAAGCTCGAGCCCTGAATTTTTGGCAGTCTCTAGAATCGTGCGGAGATCTTTCACCTGCATTCGCGTTGGGCCACCAGGCATAAAGTCTCGATCAAGCATCCGTTGACCATGCAGTTTTAGTATGAGGCTATCGGCAAATCCACCGCTCAACGCCTCGCGCACTTTTTGGGGGTCGGCACCGCCAGTTGAGGCTAGTAATAGGGCTTCCGATACCGCTCCAATTGTTATGGCTACTATCGTTTGGTTGGCCAGCTTGGCCAATTGCCCAGATCCGCTTTTTCCTACTAGTGTAGGCCGTCCCATAGATCTTAGGGCTGGCATTGAGATCTCGAATGCTTCAGCTGTACCTCCAACCATGATTGCGAGGGTACCTTCTGCTGCGCCCTTTGTTCCTCCGGAAACCGGTGCGTCAAGATGGAGTATTTTTGTTTTTGCTAAACGTTCGGCATGATCGCGAGCCATTGAAGGGGGTATAGAGCTCATGTCAACGACTATTGAGCCGGGTGATAGAGCATCGGCAACACCATTATCGAACAAGACATGACTAACAGTCGGCCCGTCCGCTAGCATGGTGATTAAAAGGTCGGCTCCCGCTGCAGCTTCTGAGGGTGTTGCTGCTCCTTTTGCTCCCAGATCAAGAAGTGGGCGGACTTTGGCCACTGTTCGATTCCATACAGACAGCGAGTACCCTGCATTTAATATTCGAACGGCCATGGGTCTGCCCATTAAGCCAGTACCCAGTAATGCTATGGATTTTATTTTATTTGAGTTGCTCATTTCGTGCTTTCCCCAAGGAGGAATATTAATATTCCCGACTATTCCCGCCCGGAGATCTGCTTCTGCATTTGGCTTAGTAAGCCATTGAAACCGCCATCTCGAGCAATAATGGTCGAATATTCTTGGCGGTAGGTGATAGCCATGCTTACACCTTCAACTACTATATCGACTACTTTGTATTGTGAATCGCGATTTCGCACACGCCAATCTACGCCAATATTTGTGCCATTGTTTCCAACAATCTGTGACTTCACAAGAGCGCCAGTTTTGCCGTCGGCTAAGGTAGCTATCACTTTCAGCGTTTGACCATCATATTCAGAAAAACGGCGCGACCACGTTTGAATAATAACATTTTCAAACATATTGCTGAATTGCTCTTTTTGCTCATTTGTAGTTAGACGCCTATAACGTCCAAGGACAAACCGACCGATATGGGGGATGTCGAAATATTGATCGAACATTACTCTAAAACGTTTCTTTTTTTCCCCGTCTGGAATCTCAGCGGCGAGTACATCAGAGATACCCTTCTCACTGAATTCTCTAATAAACCCGGCCGGGTCCTGTGATTGGGCATAGCTATACGGGGCGAGTGCAAGAAAAGTAAATAAGTAAAGAATTGAGAAGCGGAAGGCCATAGTTGAGTGTCCTGAGTGTCTATTCAGAGTTCTTTGTACTAATTGTAGCTCAGAAACATATCAGTTATTTTTGCTAAAATAGAGGGTGTAGTATTGAATGGTGCGACAGTTGTTGAGCTCATATCATCGAAGTCCTCTAGAGGCGCGGGTGCACCATTGCGGATATCATTTGCTCGAATTTGCCGGTATGCGGACCTGAGAGCCGAGTAGTAATCGAGAGATGAGGCTTCTAATTCATCAGTAGCGTCGACGGTTGTATCTTTTATCGTGAGAGCTAGGAGTCCAAATTTAGGCCATTGTGCCCATTTCAGGTCGTTACGGTAATTACCTATATACCAACCCATAGGATCGATCAGAAAGGCATCGGCTAAAAACCCAAGTCCATCCCGAAAATTGGAAGGGCCAAGCAATGGTACATACACATAGGGGCCTTCAGCGGCTCCCCAGACAGCCATAGTCTGTCCAAAATCTTCGGAGTGGTGTGGAAGGCCAATTTTTTCACCGACGTCGAAGAGCCCAAAGAAGCCCATAGTAGTATTGACGATAATACGTCCCAGAGTTGTGCTCGCACGTTCTGCCTCACCTTGTAGAACGTCGTGTATCAATGTGATTGGTGCCCGAATATTGTTCATGAAGTTGTTGACGCTTTTTCGCCCGCGATAAGGTACAATTAAGCGGTAACCTTCTAAGATTGGCCTTACCAAAGTTGAGTCTAGAGCTTGGTCAGTTTTTAGCAACGTGCGATTCAGAGGTTCCAGTGGATCTCTGGCTTCCTCATAGGCGGCTACAGCGAAAGGGTCACTAGCAGGTGGGCGCGAGGCGCAGGCGGAAAGGCTAGCCATGGCTGCCAGAATCAAACAAAAAGAAATGTGCTGGAAGATAGCCCGATAACAAGAATTTTTCACAGTACGTAAAACCTTAGTAAAAGAATAAAAGATTGATATTTTTTATCGCTTTAGCCGCTTTACCTCACTAATCGCGTAGTGCTTGCGTTAGCTCTAGACTAGCTAGGTTTGCCTGGGGGGGCTATGCAGAAATGCACTTTATATGGCCTGGAAATATAGATGTTTAAGCCATGGCGCGCTGTGGATAAAAAATTCAGAGTGCAAAAGAGTTGGACCCCTGCAAGGCTCTTGATAAATAATATCTTCAGGTTCTTGTTCGGATGCGGTCACGGTGGCATCGTGACGATCCTCGGCTTAAGGATATCAACACGTGGTGGATTCCCTCAATCCAGGCTTAAATTCCCCTTTGGGTTCTATACCCAAGGGTTTGAAGGTTTCATTCGAATTCTTTCCGCCTAAAACGGAAAAAATGCACGAGAACCTATGGCTGGCTGTCGAGAGATTAGCACCATTAAAACCTCAATTCATGTCTGTCACATACGGTGCAGGGGGCACAACTCGGGAACGCACGCATGAAGTGGTCGCGCGAATACAGCAAGAAACAGGTCTCCAGGCTGCAGCTCACTTGACTTGTGTCGGCGCAACACGCGCCGAGGTGGATGATGTTGCTAATCATTATTGGGAGTCTGGAATCCGGCATATTGTTGCGTTGCGTGGCGATCCACCAGAGGGTGAAACGCAGTATTTTCCTCATCCAGATGGATATGACTATGCGGTCGATTTAGTGGCTGGGCTGAAACGTGTTGCGGACTTCGAGATTACTGTTGCAGCATACCCGGAGGTGCACCCTCAGGCAGAGAGTGCTCAAGCTGATTTAGACAACTTAAAGCGTAAGTTGGATGCGGGTGCTACAAGGGCTATCAGCACCTTTTTCTTTGATAATGATGTATTCACACGGTTTCGCGATCGAGCATCAGCGGCTGGAATCAATGCTCCTATTTTGCCAGGTATTCTTCCGCTTGCCCATTTTAAGCAGGCTTGTAAGTTTGCGGCCATTAATGGAACCTCTATTCCTTCATGGCTTCATGAACTTTTCGCTGGACTTGATGATGACCCGGAAACGAGAAAATTAGTGGCAGCTACCTTTGCTGCGGAGCAAGTGCGAAGGCTAATAAAAGAAGGGGTCTCAGAATTTCACTTTTACACCCTTAACCGTGCCGATCTTGCATACGCCATTTGTCATATCCTCGGCATTCGTCCAAAGACCGTGAAATAATATATAGGGTAATGTCTGATCCTTTTGACCTCTCCGAGGAACACATATTGGAACGGGCTGAGAATCCCCCATCCACCGCACCTGCTTGGCTTGAAGACCTAAATCCAGAACAGCGCGAGGCTGTAAAGGAAAGTGAAGGACCTGTGTTGGTACTTTCGGGCGCGGGCACTGGTAAGACACGCGTTTTGATTACGCGGCTAGCTTATATGCTTGCAGAGGGCAAGGCACGGCCATGGCAAATTTTATCGGTGACATTTACTAATCGTGCTGCGCGGGAAATGCGCGAGCGTGTTACCGAGCTGGTAGGGCCCACTGCAGAGGATATTTGGCTTGGAACTTTTCATGCAATCTGTGTCAAAATTCTACGCCGACATGGAGAATTGGTGGGGCTTAAATCGAATTTTACGATTCTCGACTCTGATGACCAGTTGCGGCTTCTGAAACAAATCATGGAGGCAGCGAATATTGATTCAAAGAAGTGGCCGGCTCAAGGGCTCATGGGTATTATTCAGCGTTGGAAGGATCAAGGGCTAACACCTGAGCGAGTTAGTAATATAGCTGGTAGAAACTACGCTGCGGGTCGCTCTATCCAGCTTTATCAAGCATATCAGGAGCGCCTAAAGACGCTCAACGCTAGCGATTTCGGCGATCTTATTTTGCACTGCCTGACCATATTTAAAAAGTCCACTGACGTACTCTCTGTGTACCAAGAGAAATTTCATTATGTCATGGTGGATGAATACCAGGACACGAATGTGGCACAGTATCTGTGGCTAAGGCTTTTAACACAGACCCGGCATAATTTATGCTGTGTCGGCGATGATGATCAGTCCATCTATTCCTGGCGTGGAGCTGAAGTTGGAAATATTCTTCGATTTGAAAAAGATTTTCCTGATGCCAAGGTCATACGTCTAGAGCGTAATTATCGCTCGACCCCTACAATTCTAGCTGCCGCCTCACATCTCATCACTCATAATGAAGACCGCTTAGGCAAGACGCTGCGAACCGCAAATAACGAAAACGTGGAGCCCGGAGCTCCTATTAAGCTAAGAGGTCTATGGGATGGGCAGGAAGAGGCTCGGTGGCTTGTAGACGAAATTGAAATCTTGCAGCGAGAGAATCATAAATTGTCGGATATTGCAATTTTGGTACGCACCGGTTTCCAGATGCTTGAGTTTGAGGAACGATTGATTACAGCAGGCATTCCTTACCGAGTGGTTGGGGGGCCTCGGTTCTATGAGCGCATGGAGATTCGCGATGCAATCGCTTATTTGCGGATTGTTTTCCAACCAAATGACGACTTAGCTTTTGAACGTATTATTAACAAACCTAAGCGTGGCATTGGTCAAAATACAGTTCAAAAAATACATATTCTAGCCCGAACAACATCTACACCGCTGATGGAAGCGGCTAAACGTATAATCGAGACTGATGAATTGCGGGCTCAGGCACGTAGTACTCTTCGGGCTCTAATCAAAGAATTTTCTAAATGGCGTAACCTTGCTGAATCAATGGTACCAGCTGAGCTGTCTGCGATGATTTTGGAAGAATCCGGCTACGTGGAAATGTGGAAGAAAGACAATTCGCCCGAAGGGCCTGGACGCTTGGATAACCTGCGCGAATTTGTCACCGGCCTGGACGAATGGGATTCTATTCCAGGTTTTCTAGAGCACGTAAGTTTGGTTATGGACAATGATACGCAGTCGAGCAGTGATTCTGCTAATCTTATGACTTTACACGCAGCAAAGGGATTAGAATTCGATACTGTCTTTTTGCCGGGCTGGGAAGAAGATATATTCCCTAATCGTCGGTCCTTAGATGAAGGTGGACAAAAATCATTAGAAGAAGAACGAAGACTGGCTTACGTGGGTCTTACGAGGGCTCGCCAACGGGTATTAGTCTCATTTGCTGCAAATCGCCGAGTTTATAATCAATGGAAATCTAGTATTCCGTCGCGTTTTATATCTGAATTGCCAAAAAGCTTCGTTCAAGAAGAGTCTGAAGCAGGTCTGTATGGCCAGAGCAGTGAGGATAGCTGGCCTGGTTTTCCAGGGGGTGGTGCTTCTAAATCTGGGGCCAGGATAGCGCGAGACCCGCAACTAGCTGATGGCGAGTATTATTCGCTGACACAGCACGAGCTAGAAGTAGTTTTCAAAGTAGGAGAACGTATTTTTCATCAGAAGTTTGGTTATGGGGTTATCAAAGAAATTGATGGTTCGAAGCTAGAAATAGATTTCGAAAAAGCAGGCCGTAAGAAGGTTTTGGACAGTTTTATACAGACTATTTAGTATCCTATATCCAGTGTATGATAATAGAGAGATATAAATAGATCCCTGTTATTTAATAATTTTTCCCAATATGTGTCATAATAACTGCCATTAATTTATAAAACTGTAACCATAATATAAAATTTACAAAATTATCTTCATAATAAGTCAGTAATTATGACATATATGAATGCTTTCTTCTGTTGAATTTTCTTTAAGTGTCTCATCGAGTTGGATTTTGACCATGCCAATGTATGATCCTGGTGCTCTGCCTAAAATTGGATCCTCCTGGCGGGCGTTTGTTACTGTGCCAGCAGCATATTGGACCGATTTTTCTCCACTCTTTAAGGGTCTAGGCGCAGTCGAGAGCCTGTTCGAGTGTGGTGAATCGGAGTCTGGGGAATTGATGTGGCGTATTGAAGGGCTATTTTCAACTCCACCGGCTAACAAAGAACTTGAAGCCAGGGCCGCCGTCTTGGCTACCTCCGTTGGAATGCCAGAGCCGTTGGTTATTGTTGAAAAGGTAGAATCTGCAGACTGGATGACTGACAATGTTGCCGCTTTTCCACCCTTTCAGGTGGGACGGTTTTATATTCATGGGGATCATATTAAAGGCCCATTTCCCTGCGGTGCCTTGCGTCTCAAGTTAAATGCCGCTACGGCCTTTGGTTCGGGTGAGCATGGTTCAACTCGCGGGTGCTTATTGGCCTTGGATGGCTTGCGCAGGCGTGATTCGGGTCTTCTGCGAAGCCTTATCGGTAGCCGGTATGGCAAAATATCAGTTCTAGATATGGGCTGCGGGACGGGAATCCTGGCTATTTCTGCTGCTAAAGCATGGAATTGCGGGGTTTTGGCGGTTGATATTGATCCTGAGGCTGTGCGAGTGACTCAGTATAACATTCGGGCTAACGGTGTTTCTGATAAGGTACGAACGCGTTTAAGCGACGGCCCGGTAGATGTTTTGTTAAAAAAGCGCGCTCCCTATGCACTCATTACAGCAAATATCTTGGCTCGGCCGCTGGTAAACATGGCACGTCGGCTTTCAAACTTGCTCAGGCCGGGCGGCTACATAGTTTTGTCAGGTATCATGGAGAATCATGAGAGTATGGTGTGTAATGCTTACCGCGCGCAGGGCTTAAGGCTCGTAAGGCGTTACAGTCTTTCACTCTGGAGCACATTGGTGATGAAACGCGGGAGGCTGGATGCTTAGGTTGGTCCGCAAGCAGTGGGGATATAAGTTTAGTTATGAGCATTAATATTTCCCAGGCTGATAAACCTATTTTTGAAACAGCGTCCCAGCGACTTGTGGCGCTGCGCCGCGCCATGAGCAATGCCCACGTTCAGGGGTATCTGATACCTCACGGCGACGAGCATCAGGGCGAGTTTATTGCGCCCTACGCCGAGCGCCTCAAATGGTTGACTGGATTTACGGGTTCGGCCGGAATAGCGATTGTTCTCGATGATCAGGCGGTAATTTTTGTGGATGGGCGGTACACCCTTCAGGTCAAGGATCAGGTTGATGGCGGCTCATATGAATTTGCGCATTTGATCGATGAACCACCTGGCAAATGGCTAGAGCAAAATTTATCCAAAGATTCAAAGTTAGGTTTTGATCCCCACTTACATACACCGGCAGGTCTCACCGCTCTAGCGAGTGCTGTTGAAAAATCTGGTGCAGAGCTTATGCCTATTGCTAAAAATCTGATTGATGAAATTTGGGTCGATCAACCCTCTCATCCGGCCGCTCCAGTTAGCATCTATCCTGAGACTATGGCTGGGCGCAGTAGCGGGGAAAAGCGCAGCCAGATAGCAAAGGTTCTAAAGTCGGAAGGTATGGATGCCTTTTTGTTCTCGGCACTAGATTCTATTGCATGGCTTTTCAATATTCGTGGTGCAGACGTGGCCTATTCACCTTTGAGCTATGCCTATGCATTGCTGTTTGCTGACGGAGCTGCACTACTATTTATCAAAAAAAATAACATTTCCAAAAAGTTAAGTGCACATCTCAGTGATGAAGTAACAATATTACCCTATCAGGACGTAGGCGAAGCTCTGCAAGGATTAAGTTCAAAAGTTAAGGTTATCGGCGTAGACCAGACTACCGCTTCAAGTTGGGTTGTTGATCTAATCACTCAGGCCAAACGTTTGCCGAAACATTCTGCGGATCCCTGCACGGCACAAAAGGCATGCAAGCATCCAGTGGAACTTGAGGGTGTAAGGCAAGCACATATTCGTGATGGAGTAGCTCTGACACGTTTTCTGGCGTGGCTAGCACTGGAAGGTCCAAAGGGTGAGTTGAGTGAGTCAGATGCGGCTGAACGATTGGAGTCTTTTCGTGCCGAAAATAGTTTGTTTTTGGGCCCCAGCTTTCCCACGATTGCTGGTGCAGGTGCCAATGGAGCAGTAGTGCACTACCATGCTTTACCGGATACCGCCTCGATAATTAAGCCAGATATGCTCTTTTTGGTGGATTCTGGTGGTCAGTACTTGGACGGCACTACGGATGTGACACGTACCGTTGCGATCGGCGTTCCAACGTCGGAACAAAAGCGCCGTTTTACACTTGTGCTGAAAGGTCACATTGCGCTTGCTCGTGCGCGTTTTGTAGCTGGAATCTCCGGTAGTCAGCTCGATACTCTAGCCCGAATGCCATTGTGGGAGGAGGGTCTTGATTTTGATCATGGCACTGGGCACGGGGTGGGCACATATCTGGGTGTGCATGAGGGACCGCAAAGCATAAGTAAGAGAGCTAACAACGTGGCGTTGAAACCAAACATGGTAATTTCAAACGAGCCTGGTTATTACAAAAGTGGAGAATACGGCATCCGTATTGAAAATCTTGTGGCTGTGGTTGAGGCTAAAGCGCCATATGGATCGGAAAGGCAGCTACTAGAATTCGAGACTGTCACTTTGGCGCCGATAGATTTAAATCTGGTAGATTCTAACATGCTGACTACTAAGGAAAAAGCGTGGCTTAACACCTATCACTTTAAAGTGCGCGAATCCTTGTGTTCTTTCTTGGACCTAGATACGCGGTCATGGTTGGAGACGGTGACGAGGAAAGTGTCGTAAAGAGCAATATGGTCCTTTCATGGTAAGCTTAGTCAATTTTATTGAATTTCAGGGAGTCTCGCACTTTTTCTGTGTTTTCTCGAAAAATCGAGAGTTTTCGTATTAGTTACGCTAAGGTATGGTTAGTGAGGCGCTAACCGAGGGGAGTATGAATAATGTCGCAGACTATATGTATAATCTTTGTACGTTTCGTAATGTCTTTTGCGCTTATATTTACATATTCAAGTTTTGCTACTGCTGGACCCATCGAAGATGTACAAGCCGCGTACAAAGCTGAGCAGAGGGAAGATTTTGAGCTTGCCCTTAAGCTTTATGAGCGTGCAGCTGCTGGTGGTGATATGTACGCCATGAATAATATCGGTGATATGTACTACAATGGGCGTGGGGTGAAGCGTAGTTGGGTAGAAGCCATAAAGTGGTATCGCCAGGCTGCGCAAAAAGGAAACGCCGACTCTCAGCATGCTATTGGTGTAATGTATGAGCGTGGCGAAAGCGTGCGACCTGATGCTGCAGAGGCGGTACGATGGTATCTTCGATCGGCGAATAAGGGACTTTTGCGGTCACAGAACAGCCTTGGAGTAATCTATGCCACTGGTGCAAAGGGTGTAAAACAAGACGCGGTACGTGCATATTTATGGTTTAGCGTGGCTGCCAAGGAAGATAAGGCTGCTGCTTCGCGTCGTGATAGAGCTGCCATGAAATTAAGTCCTGAGCAGCTGGTTCAGGCAGATAAGGTTGTGGCTAACTGGAAACCCAAAAAATAAGCACTATCTGATAGCAACCGTCTTATGGGGTGTTAGTGCGAGTACTGCCAGTAACATTGTTATCTTAATTTTCGAGCAGAAAGGTGCTGCCATCGTAGTCTGCTTCAGCGGGAATACTAGCAACAATATCTTTCTCTGGCCTGCTAAGTACCGGCTGAACAGTTACGATCGTAGCGCTTTTTGCCGCCGTGATAGCATCGTCAGTCGTAGCCCAGCGAGTTAATTTTTTTAGATTAAGTCGTGTAGCAAACTCCAACTTCCCCCGCCCTCTCTCTGCATCTAGTAAGGCATCAGAGGGAGTTATCCACAATGAGTCTACAGACTCAAGGCCATCGTGCTCTCCTAGATGGTCGTT
>PASS01000018.1 GCA_002712165.1 Fidelibacterota bacterium | reverse complement strand
CTATATCTTAAAAATGAAAATTATAGCAATGCGGCTGATATAGTATTTAATGCAAATTTATGTGATGATATTGATCCCGTTAATTTTACAGTTCAATCAATTATCGATTGTCTTGAAAATTTATAATTCCATACATTCTGTTACACAATTTCAAGCTTAAAAATTTAATTTTTTTTCTAAATTAGAATGAATTTATAAAGGTAAAATTTTGAAAATACTATATTTGATTTTATTATTCTGTTTTTCATTTTCAGATGAACTTCCAATTGGTTTTACTTTGGAGGAAATGCAAAATAAACATTTGATTGGAAACATGTCTAGAGATACTGATCCGCCTACTGGTCCTGTCAGGAATATTGCCGAATATGAAAGAATGAGCGGTGTTTTAATTAGATATCCATTTGGAATTTCAACGTCAATTATAGCTGAGATGGCAGAAGATTTAAAAATCTATTGTTTAGTTTCATCAAATTCTCAGAATTCCGCATATAATTCGATGAATAGTGGTGGAGTTAATATGGATAATGTTGAGTTTATTAATGGCTCTACAGATTCATATTGGACTAGAGATTATGGTCCTTGGTGGGTAGTCGATGGCAATAGGGATGTCGGTATAGTGGATTTTGAATATAATCGTCCAAGACCAAATGATAATGCAGCTCCATCAAAAGTATCTAATCATTTAAATGTCCCTTATTTTGCTACTGATATTATTACAGCTGGTGGAAATTATATGACAGATGGATATGGAATTGGGGCCTCAAGCTCTCTTATCTATGAGGAAAATTCAATGCCTGACAGTCAAATTCATCAGGATATGCTTGATTATTATGGGATTCACACCTATCATGCAATTGATGACCCCAATAATACATACATAGATCATATAGATTGTTGGGGGAAGTTTCTTTCTCCACAAAAAGTTCTGATAAGATCAGTTCCAACAAGTCATCCTCAATATGATGAAATAGAGGAAGTTGTGGATTATTTTGAGAATATTGAAAATGGATATGGAGAGTCATGGCAAGTTTTTAGAGTGTATACTCCAAATAATCAACCATATACAAATTCAATAATATTAAATGAAAAAGTTCTGGTTCCTATAATGAATAGTTCCTGGGATGATGATGCTATAGATGCCTATCAACAAGCCATGCCAGGATATGAAGTGATTGGTTTTACTGGTTCATGGCAATCAACTGACGCCCTTCATTGCAGAACTAAAGGTATTCCAGATTTGGAAATGCTTCAAATTTTTCATAATCCAATTGATAACCAAACTGATTCTCAAAATTCTTTTTATGTTGAAGCTATAATTGATGATTTGAGTGAGACTGGATTAATTGAAGATGAGTTAAAGGTCATTTGGTGGACTGAAAATAGTTCACAAGAGGATGTTGTAATGGAACCATGTACAGAGCAAATACCAAATTGCTATCAAGCTGAAATACCATCTCCTCAAAGTGATGGCCAAATTAGATATTTCATTACGGCCATGGACTTTTCTGGTAGAGTCGAAAATTTACCTATGGCTGGATATTATTCATTTGAGGCTATTGGTATGGCCTATGGCGATGTTAATGGTGACTCCATGATAAATATTCAAGATGTAATAATTACGGTTAATTTAATACTCCAAAATAGCTATAATTCACTTGCAGATTTAAATAGTGATGGAAATATTGATGTTTTGGATATAGTTCAATTAGTTAGTTTAATTTTAGGGGAAATTTAATATGAACAAAAAAATTATTTTTTTGATCGTTTTTAATCTTCTTTTTTCAATTGATTTATATAAAGAAATTAAAATTGAAAAAAATGAAATTGAAAGTATTATGTTTTTGAGCTCAATTGGAATAGATGTTGATCATATTTATTCTTCCGAAGATTTTTTTCAATTTGTAATAAATGAATATGATTTAAATAAACTCATACTAAATGATGTTAATTATTCAGTTATTCATGATGATATTGAGTCTTTTTATAAAAGTAGATTAATTCAAAATTATCAAGATAGAGATTTTGAATATGGCTCAATGGGAGGTTATTATACTTTTGATGAAATCGAAGAGCAATTAGATCAGCTTCATAATATATATCCAGAGATTATATCTGAAAAGTTTTCTATAGGTCAATCTTTGGAAGGCAGGGATATATGGGCTATCAAAATTACTGATAATCCCAATCTAGATGAAAATGAACCTGAGGCTTTATATACAGGATTGCATCATTCACGAGAACCTATGAGCTATATGAATCTATTTTATTTTATGCATTGGCTGGGTGAAAATTATGAATCTGATTTGCTTGCTTCGCATTTAGTAAATAATAGGGAACTTTGGTTTATTCCAGCAATCAATCCAGATGGATTGGTGTATAATCAATCTATTGCGCCTAATGGTGGAGGCATGCAAAGAAAAAATGCAAGGCAGACATGTTCTGGAACTCCAGATGGCGTTGATTTAAATAGAAATTATAGCTATATGTGGGGTTATGATAATGAAGGTTCCAGTAATGATGGATGTGATGAAACTTATAGAGGAACGGCCCCATTTTCTGAACCTGAAACTCAAGCTGTAAGAGATTTTGTTGAGGTTCATGATTTCCCATTGGCATTTAATTATCATAGCTACAGCAATTTACTGATATATCCATTAGGATATGAATATGAAAATCCAGCTCCTCAGGAAGATGTTGACATTATGATCGAATATGGTCAAGACATGGTCCAATTTAATAATTATGCATTAGGAACTGGTCCAGACCTGCTTTATCCAGTTAATGGAGAAGCTTGTGATTGGATGTATGGCGTTCATGATATTTTTGCTTATACTCCAGAAATTGGAGGCAATTCTGATGGGTTTTGGCCTGCGACTAGCAGAATACTTCCTTTGGCTCAAGAAAATTTGTATCCAAATCAAGTATTGGCTCTGAATGTTGGTTCAAAATATGAAGTAGATGCATCAGTTTCTTCAACAANNTTTACATTTGGAGAAAATTATCCTTTAAATATAAGNGTTTTTAATAGTGGAATGGGTNATTCNAATGGTTCAGTTTTTATTGATATAGAATCTTCAGAAAATTTAATTTTNGAACTTGAATCAATTATTTTAGATGAAATTGAGNNCAGGACAAATATTGANTTAGGTCAAATCACATATTTTTCTTTGTCTCCAGGATTAGNTTATCCTTTAATTGAAAATATAACTGTCAATGTNTATGANGGGGATGGTTATTATTATACTAAATCAATAGAAATTATTATTGGGGAAACTGTTAATTTTTCTTTTGATGATTTTGAAANTTCTTCAAATTGGATTGTGGGAGATTTAAATGATACTGCTTCTGCTGGTATTTGGGAAAGGGCTATTCCNAATGCTACTTATAATGATTCTGGTCAATTGATACAGCCTGATCAAGACAACTCTAATCCTGGTTCGTACTGTTTTATTACTGAAAATGGTACAAATCAAGGTTTTGGAAATGCTAGTCAAACTGATGTAGATGGAGGTATGACAACTCTTTATTCTCCATTATTTGATTTATCTGATTATCAAAATGCTCTAGTTTCATATTGGAAATGGTATACAAATAATGAAGGAAATAATCCTGGAACAGATACCTGGAAAGTTGAAGTTACAAATGATGGTGGAAATTCTTGGAGTATTTTAGAAAATACTACAGAATCAACAGATTCATGGGAATTCAAACAATTTTTAATTTCTGATTTTTTAGGTAGCTTAACCTCACAAGTTCAATTTAGATTTATTGCTGAAGATGTATTTAATCAAGGAGATCAAGGGTCAGGCGGTTCATTGGTTGAAGCTGCAATAGATGATTTTTCTATAGATGTTTTTAATGGATCCAGCTGTTCTGCTGGGGATATTAATCAAGATAATTTTTATAATGTTCAAGATATAGTTTTATTGGTAAATGTAATTTTAAATTCATCTAATTTAGATCAATTAACTTTATGTTTATCTGATTTAAATGAAGATGGTCAGGTTGATGTTCTGGATATAGTACAGTTGGTAAATCAAATTCTAAATTAGCAAACCATACAATAAAATTTATTTAAACACCTTTAGCTTCCGCATCCCAGATATTTTTATGTATTTGCAGTTGAAACCGTACATTTAAATTATCTTTAAGAATCCAATCTACAATCTTTTTTGGTTTGATTTTATCATATACAGGTGAAATTAAAATTGAAGTTTTTTTAATCAATTTATATTTTTTTATAACTTTTTTGGCCCATGTATAATCATTTTTATCTCCTATGACAAATTTTATTTCATCGGTACTTTTAATATAATCTAGATTTTCAAGTAAATTTTTATCCTGCATATTGCTTGAAGGACATTTTAAATCTAGAATAATATGAGTATTTTGAGGAATATTTTTAATAGAAAGAGCTCCTCCAGTTTCAATTAAAACTTTATATTTTTTTGATTCTAATTTTTTAATTAAATCAATATATCCATTTTGCACTAGAGGTTCACCTCCTGTAATTTCAACAAGATTACAATTTAACTTGTCAACTTCTTTTATTATTTCATCAATAGTCATATCATCACCTTCATAGAATGCATGTTCGGTATCACAATATGAACATCTTAAATTACAGTATGTAAATCTTATAAATGTACATGGCAAACCTGAAAAAGAAGACTCTCCCTGAATGCTTTTATAAATTTCATTAATTTTTATTTTCATCTTTTAAATGGATATTTATCTTTATAATTTACGATATCTTCTTTTAATAAATATAATTGTAAAAGGAATTATTTTGTCTAAATTTCCAAAATTATTTATACCTGGTCCTACCCATGTTTCAAAANATATTTTAGAATCCTTATCTACTCCTCAAATTGGTCATAGAACTGAAGAAATTTCTATTTTAATAGANANCCTTATTAAAGGAATCCAAAATNTTCTTTATACNAAAAANCATATCTATTTAGTTTCACANGCNGCGACAGGTTTATGGGAAATGGGAACAAAAAATAGTGTTGTCAANGGAGTCCTTCATTGTTCAAATGGNGCATTTAGTTCAAAATGGGCNTTGTCATCNCAANAATGTGGNTTTGAAACAGGNATTATTGATTATACTTGGGGCAAAGGTGTAAAAGCTAAAGATATTGATAAATTGTTAGGTACAGGGAAATATAATGTTTTGGCTATGGTTCATAATGAAACATCTACAGGAGTTATGAGCAATTTAGAAGAAATTTCAGATTTATTAAAGAATAAATATCCGGATGTTATTTGGTTGGTTGATGCAGTAAGCTCAATGGCTGGCATTAAAATTGAAGTAGATAAATTAGGTATAGATTTTCTCCTATCTTCAACTCAAAAAGCCTGGGGACTGCCTGCCGGTTTTTCAATTTGTTCTGTGTCTGATAAAATTGTAGAAAAATCTAAAAAAATTATCAATAAAGGTTATTTTTTGGATATTGAAGTTTATGAAAAATATTATGCTAAACTTCAAACCCCAACTACTCCATCATTGCCTCATATGTTTGCCCTGAAAAAAATACTTGAAATTATTGATGATGAAGGTATTGAAAATAGATGGCTCAGACATAAGCAGATGTCAAAAATTACTATAAATTGGGCCAAATCACACGGACAAAAACTTTTCCCGGAATCTGGCTGTAATTCTTATACTCTATCATGCATTAAAAATATTAGGGAATGGGATATAAATAAAATTTATGAATTATTATTAGATAAAGGCTTTAGAATGGATAGGGGTTACGGTAATTTAAAAGGACAAGTTTTTAGGATTCCCCATATGGGAAATATATATGAAGATGATTTAAGGCAATATTTAAATGAAATTGATGATACATTATGCAAACTAAGATATTAATAACAGATCCAATATCAGATTTTGGGTTAGATAAGCTTAAAGATTCTGGTTTTGAAGTTCTTTATAAACCTGATATTAGTGAAGATGAACTACATTCTGTTTTAAGTGATATAGATGGCTGGATTATAAGAAGCGGCACTAAAATTACTAAAGAATTTATTGAAGATGCTAAAAAATTACAGATAATTGGACGAGCTGGTGTTGGAACCGATAATATTAATATTGAAGAAGCCACAAAAAAAGGCATAATTGTCATGAATGTACCTGATGGCAATACTATTTCAGCGGCTGAACATACAATGGCTATGATTTTATCATTATCTAGAAATATACAAATTGGTCATATGGGAATGATTAAAGGAAAGTGGGATAGACATTTATTAACTGGGACTGAACTTCAAAATAAAATTTTAGGTGTTGTTGGATTAGGAAAAATAGGAAAAGAGGTAATAAAAAGGGCTCGGGCTTATGATATGAAAATTATAGGGTATGATCCTTTTATTAATCAAGATCATTTTGATGAAAATGAAATCAGGATTGTAACAATGCAAGAATTAACGGAATTAAGCGATTATATTACTATTCATGTACCTATAAATGATTCTACTAGAAATTTATTTAACTATTCACGTTTATCAAATATGAAAAAAACTGCAAGAATAATAAATGTTGCAAGAGGTGGAATTATTAATGAAGATGATTTGGCCTTGGCCTTAAATGAAAAGTTAATTGCAGGTGCGGCAATTGATGTATTCCTGAATGAACCTGTGAGTAAAAAACATCCTTTGTTAAATTGTGAAAATATTTTGTTAACCCCACATTTGGGAGCTTCGACACATGAAGCAAAAGAAGGTGTAAGTCTGGGGGTATGCAATCAAATTATAAACTATTTTAAAGATGGAAAATTATTGAATGCTTTAAATTTTCCTATTGCTGATCATAGTATTTTACAAAAAATGCTTCCTTATTATAGTTTGTCTGAAAATATGGGTATTTTACTTTCACAGATGGCTGATTTTCCTATCAAAAATGTTAAAATATCTTGTTTTGGAGATGCTGATGATAGTAAATCTATAGCTCTTTCATTTATGAAAGGTTTTCTTTCAAGGATAACTGATAATAGGGTAAATATGATAAATGCTAATATTATAGCGAACGAGAGAGGTATTAATATATCTAATAGCTATAATAATGAAAATTTAGTTTATAATAATTTGATTAAGTGTGAAATATCATCTAATGATAATAGTATTGAAATTTCAGGAAGTGCTTTTTCTCAAAATCATTCAAGAGTAGTAAATATTATGGGTTTTGATATTGATTTAGATCCAATTGGCAATTTTTTATTTATAAAAAATAAAGATGTTCCAGGTGTAGTGGGGAAAATTGGTACATTGCTGGGAATGCTTGGTATTAATATAGCGGGTTATCTGTTGAGTCGCAATAAAGATAATGATTTTGCATTTGCTATAATTAAATTAGATTCTGTTTTAGATAATGATATTATTAAAAAAATTAGAGATATAGATGAATTAATAGATGTTAGGCAGATTGTTGTATAAACTCCTTTAATAATGAATTCTATTATTGATCAATATATCTTAGTTATGCAAAATTTAGCAAAGCGCATTAAGAGAAAAATATTAATTTTTTCTAGATTTTTTAAAAATAATAAAAATGAAATTAGTTCAAATCTATATGATAAATTTGAGATAGAAAAATCAAAATTAGAATTGAAAAAACAATATATGAAACTGGGAAGATATGTTCATAAGAAAAAGCAAAATAATAATATGTATGATTTTACTTATGATGATGGATACATGGAAATAAATGCTGAAATTGAAAAAATTATTGATTTCATTAATTCTTTAAGGATTCAAAAAACTAATAATAAATGAACTTTGAATAGTTGTGCTATTATATTTAATTTAAACTATGGAAATCTTCATTTTTGATAAAAGTCTAAATGTTAAAACCATTTAAAAAATTTAAATTAATTCTTATCAATGAAAATAACTTAAACGCTACAGAGTTTAGCTTTAAGAAGATTTTTTTATTTTCTCTATTTTTATTTGTTTTGTTTGGTGCATTATTGACTACTTCTTTTATCTCATCAGATTTAAATGATTTGTTCAGTCTAAAGGCCGTTAAATATCATAAAAAAAATAATGAAAAACTTCAAACAGTAATTCAAAATCAACAATTAGAAATTAAAGAACTGAAAAATCAGATAAAATCAATAGGTGAAAGAGATGAAAATTTAAGAAGATTGGTTAAATTGCCATCAATTGATTCAGATACAAGAAAACTAGGTGTTGGAGGAACTTCTGATAATGAGAAATTTAATGATATAAATTATCTTTTGCCAATTGATACAGATTTAAAAGAGATTCACAAAGATATTAATTATATTAAAAGAAGTATTAATCTTGAAAAAATGAGCTATGCTGAGATAGAGGAAGCTGTCAATGAAGATTTAGATAAAATTTTACATAAACCGGCAATCTATCCGGTAATGATAGAAAAATGTAGATTCTCATCAGGTTTTGGATATCGAAAAGACCCATTTTCAAAAAAAAGAAAACTTCATGAAGGTCATGATTTTTCGGGAAAAATTGGTTCTGAAATTTTATGTACAGCCAATGGTACGGTAAGGTCTTCAAAATGGAATGGTTCATTTGGAAATTATATTGAAATAGATCATGGCAATGGATATGTGACAGTTTTTGGTCATCTTTCAAAAAGATTAGTGAAAAAAGGTGACAAAGTTGAAAGAGGGGAAATTATTGGAAAACTTGGAAATACTGGAAGATCAACTGCTCCTCATTTACATTATGAAATAAAATATAATAAAAAACGTATTGATCCATCAGATTTTTATTATGATATTTCATATTCAAAATAATTTTCTTATTATACATTCACTTTAGTTTTTAAATTTAATTATGAAAAATAATCGATATTATATTGAGACATATGGATGCCAGATGAATGTTTATGATTCTGAATTAGTTGGTGGTCAGTTAGAAAAATTAGGATATAAACATACTAAAAAAATTGATAGTGCGGATTTGATTTTCTTAAATACTTGTTCAATTAGGGAGAAGGCTGAAGAGACCGTTCATAATAAATTGGAGAATTTACATTATTTAAAAAAACGAAATCCTAAATTACTCATAGGTGTTTTAGGCTGTATGGCTCAAAATTTAAAAAATGAAATTTTAGAGTCTAAACCTTATGTTGATATAGTTTTAGGTCCCGACTCATATAGAAAGATTTTTGATATATTGCAATTTAGAAAAACACAAAATGGCAGTATTGTTGATACTAAATTATCGAAATTTGAAGTTTATAATGATTTATTTCCATCAAGGCATAAAGGAATCAATGCCTGGATTTCAATCATGAGGGGATGTGATAAATTTTGTACATTTTGTATTGTGCCATTTACTAGGGGAAGAGAAAGAAGTAGGACTGTAAATGAAATCATAAAGGAAGCTGAAAAAGCAGTTGACGATGGATTTGTTGAAATTACATTATTGGGACAAAATGTAAATTCATATTTTACTCCAGAGGGAGATTTTTCATATTTGTTAGAAAGAGTGGCTAAAATTAAAGGCATAAAAAGAATTAGATATACTTCACCTCATCCTCAAGATATAAACCAAGAACTTTTAAAAGTTATGGCTAAATATGAAAATATTTGCAATTATATACATTTGCCTCTTCAGTCTGGTTCAGATAGAATTTTGAAAAGAATGAATAGAACTTATACATCAAAAGAGTTTCTTTCATTAGTTGACTTAATTAAAAAATATATGCCAAATTGTTCTATTAGTACAGATATAATTGTTGGATTTCCTGGAGAAACAGAGGAAGAATTTAATGATACCCTGAAAGTTGTTGATAAGGTTCAATTTAATTTTGCCTATATGTTTAAATATTCTTCTAGACCAGGCACTAAAGCTTCACAATATACTGATCAGATTGATGAAAATACTAAACAAATGCGTTTGGAAAAATTAATTGAACATCAAAGAAAGAATTCATTAATGGCAAATAGAAAACAAATAGGAAAAATAGAAAAAGTTCTAATTGAAAAAGATAGTAAAAAATCAGAACATTTTTGGTCAGGAAGAACTGAGGGTAATATATGGACAGTAATAAAAAAAACAGATGAAAATATAAAAGATATTGTCCCAGTATTAATTAATGATGCTCAAGGAGTTACATTGTTTGGTGAAAAAATAAAAAATAGGGAAGAGAATTATGAAATTAATTAAGTATATGCTTTTTATAATTGTTTTAGTTTGCAGTATTTATTTTATTATAAAGCTGGATCATTTAAATAAGGTTGATGGAGAATCTATTTTAATTAAATTTCCTTATTTTTCATCATTGGAAAATTTTGAACAGGGAGTTAAAGTATGGGAAGCTATGATTATTACTTTTTCTATAGGTGTTTTTGTTGGATTTATAATTGCTCTGTTTCAAATCATTTCTCAAAAAACTGAAATTATATCTCTTAAATCTAAGATTAGAAGATTAGGCAATGAGGTAGATGGATTAAGAAATCAATCATTAGATGATGAAATTAATTTAGAAGATACTATAGAATCAGAAGAAACATTATAGATAATGTTAATTTTTTTAATAATAATATTAATATCAGTTTTGCTTTATCTTTATTTTTATAAGTTTAGGCAAAGAAAAGCACCTCACATAAAAGAATTGTATGCTGAAGGTTTAGATATGCTTGTTTCTGGAAAGCATCAAGCGGCATATAAAAATTTCAAGGAAATTGTTCAAAAAGATTCAGATAATGTTAAGGCATATATAAGATTGGGACAGGTTTTAAGAGAAGGAGGAAACCCACTTCAATCTATTAAAATTCATAAAAGTCTATTGATTAGAAAGAAATTGACATCTTATGAACTTATCGAATTATATAAAAATTTATCTTTGGATTACTATAAAATTAATGATATCACCAAATCAATTGAATATTGCATAAAGATTTTAGAGATTGAAAATGATTATGAATGGGCGTTGCATCAACTGGTCATACTTTATAAAAAAAATAATGATTGGGAGAAAGCTACTGAATATTTGAAATTGTATTTTTCTAAAACTGGTAAAAAAGATATAGAAAAATTATCTTTGTATAAAGTTCAACAAGCAAAATACAAAATTAAAGAAAATTTATTTGAGGAGGCTAGATTAATTTTAGAGAAGGTATTGGACCTTAAGTCTGACTCTTCAGAGGCTTATTATTTTCTTGCGAAATCATATTCTGAGGAAAGTAATATAGAATATGAGAAAGCAATTAAAATTCAAAAAGAAAATTCAACTAATCTTTCTGATTCAAAACAATATAATGAACATCTTGAAGAAGCTAAAAAAATTCTCTCTAAAGCAGTTCCTCTTTGGGTTCATTTTGCTGAAATCGATCCCGACCAATCTTGGTTGGTTTTACCATTGATTAAAGATTCCTTATTTGTTTTAAATAGATTTTCAGAACTTGAAAATATTTTGAAACAAATGTATGAAAGATTTCCTAATAATGTTGAAATTTTAGCTTCACTCGCAGATTATTATTCTCATAAAGGTGAAGTTGATAAAGCTATTTCTATTTTAAGTTCTGCAGATATAAAAGACATTGATTCAATTTTAATTGATTTAATTAAAATAAAACTTGAATTACAAAAAGATGGTGAGAATCAATTAATAAAAGATTTAGATAATTCCATAAATAGCTTTGTGAAAAATATTAGATATCAATTTTCTAAAAATTCAACATTAAAGTCTAATATGCTTGAGCTATTAGAGGATGAAAACAATAGTTGATTTTATATGGTTAGATTTATTTTAATCTTAATTTTTTCATTGGTATTTAGTTCAGATAAAATGATTCAATCAATCAATGATGGCTCATTTAATTTTAATGATAGATCTGTAATTACAAATAAAAGCAATCAATCTCTTTATCTTCGCGGTTTATTGGAAATCAATGGTGAAAAATCAAAAAATTTCTTTAAACAATATTATAAAGAAAATCCCAATGGTGAATATGCTCATGAAGCTGTTGTGAGGATTGCTGAATATTATTATGCAAAAGGTCTTTATGTGCAATCCAGTCAATGGTATAGAAAAATACCATTTAAATATCCCAATTCTAAATATCTGAATAAATCCATAAGCTATTTTTTAAATTCATTAGTAATTTCAGGCAAAACAGATAGTTCAAAGTATTATGCTAAGGAGTTTAAAAAAAAGTATCCTAGACTAAAGGTTACAAATGAGTTCATATATGATGAAGAAGTAAAAACTCCTATTTTGAGTAAGACCGATATTATTAATTCTGCATCTGACTTAAGATATTCTGTACAGCTTGGCACATATAAAAATTATAAATCCGCCTTATCAAAAAAACGAATTTTATCTAATGAAGGTTTTTTATCAAGAATTGATGAAGTATATGTAAATAATGAAAAATTATATTCAGTTAGAATAGGTTTTTATAAGAAAAAGAAATTAGCTATAAGCGAAAAAAATAGATTAAGCTCAAGATTGGGCATTTATGATTCAATTGTAGTTCAAGTTAAGTGATTTATGGAAGCGAATGTGTTCCTGGTGGACACTGCGGTCTTCAAAGCCGTTATTCTGGATAAAACTGGAAGGTGGGTTCGATTCCCACACGCTTCCGCAAAAATAATATATAGTGTAGATTTATAATGAATTATTTAATGAAAATTCTATGGTTTTTTGTTTTATTGCTTATTGTTTTTTTTGATAGAGACAATCAGCTATGGACTTATTTAACAATTATATTTTTATTGATTGCCACTATATTGACAGTATTAAGAGCGTTAGTCTCAAGAAATGAATGGCGAGAAATTATTGAAGATGGAGATGTCGAAATTAAAGATAAGATTAAATTTTAAACTATTTTTATTATTTATTTTTTTTGTTCCATTATATTCTTTAGGAATATTTAAGAATTCCCCTAAAAACAATATAATTTTAATGACTTTGGATTACTCAAAGCATATAGATTTTAATGACTATAATTATGGTGGAGGATTAGGGATTTTATTTGAAAATAATCTTCAATTAGATTATAAATATTCTAAAATTAATAATTATGTTAATAATATGTACAGCAATAGTATTTGGGATGAAAATAGTTCATTTTACATAACAAAATTTTTTAAAAATAATAATAACATAAATTTATCTTTATCTTTAAAGCTAAAAAAAACAATAAGGGAAAAAAAATATAGTACATCTTTTCTTTTTACTGTAAATGGATATTTTTCAGGAAGTCCAGGAACTGGTATGAAATATTATCCATACATTAGGATGGAACAAGAAATTCCTGATGATTTAATTAATGTTTTTTCTGATTTATCAAATATAAATAATGCTTATGATAATAAATATTTTTTATCAATTGGCTGTTACATAACATTTAATGATTATTGGATTAATCCTCTATATAGAAAAAATAATAGTGAAAATACTATTTATGAAGGGATACAGATTGGAATTTGGGATTACATTAAATAATGATAAATTTAATTCTTAATTACCTAAAATTATATTAACCAATGAGACNATATCTAGTATATTNACAATTCCATCTTGATTTAAATCAGCATTATTATTGAATTCTGATTGACCTAGAACAATATTTACAGTTANAATTATATCTAAAACATTAATGATTTCATCNTCATTTATATCACCTAATAAAGCTGTTGAATCAAAATAATCGTACCCATATTTTTGAGCTCTGGGAATCATAGTGTTATTGCCTGGATAGTCATATTCCCAAACAATACTTCCAGTTTCAGTAACTTCAAAAATATATCCATCATTTGCATCAGTTATCAAAGTGTTTCCATTAGGCTGTCTAAATGCTCCACTTTGTACATCAGAAAAATAACTTCCTTGATGTATCCAGACCCATCCTTCAGGACCATAAGGCTGATTGTTTTCAATATTATAATTTATCCCATCATTAGATAATGGAGGTATAAACTCCAATACAGCGGAAGAATTATTATTATGCTGATTATTAAATACAAGAAGATTTCCTTCTCCTGGATATCCTGGTGGAATCCAATTTATACTATGCTGGTCTTCTAAAATATTATCAGAGCCGTTGCCTCTTTCATAATTTTGTGGATTTCCCCATCTATATAAAAAATCACCACCCTTTCCTGAATTTCCTCCTGAATGACTGGCAGCTTCTTCAGTTGTTGTACTATGATCAATTACATATATTTCGCTTTGGAATCTTGATGAAATTGCAATTTGGTCCAAATCAGCATTATAGTCAATTGCATTTATATGCATCCAGTCTCCATTTGCTTGTCCTCCGGGGCCACCACTGCTTCCTGCATTACCGCAGTTTACATCCATTAATTGTGGGTTTTCTGATATATCTCCATAATTATTCAGTGATGGATTTACATCTTGGACTAGGTGATCAGTTATATGCCATTCCCAAACAATATTGGCGTTTCCAGATTGAAAATCTGGCTGAATCTCAAAAATAGCTGTTGTCCACATTTGATTTAATGAATTATTAACGCTAGTTCTTCCTAGGGCCTGCCAATCAGAGTAATATAATCTTTCCCATGCTACCATTAAAATATTTCCATTTGGAAGTACATCTATATCATGATGATGCTGATAATCATTATTTGATAATTGATAAGACCATAACTCATCCCCATCCCAATTATAAATTATAACTTTCCCTCCAACACCCCCTGCCTCCATAGTTGGATTTGAAGATCTGCATGGATAATATAGTAAGGTATTTTCAAAACCAGGTTCATCACCTGGATAAAGATATGGCATACTTGCTGGTCCGGAATCATGAGACCATGATTTAAAAATTGAACCGTCAACATCTTTTAAATAAGATGTCGCTCCACCATTACCCATTCCTCCAGGTGTATAAAGGACATATCCATCATATGGTTCCTGTGAAAATGCTATAGAACATAAAAATATAATTTGTAAAAATTTAATCATTCATTCTCCTAATGACATTATTTTATCTAATATTAATTTATTTATTTTTCAATGAAATAATTACAATATTTATGTAAGGCAATGTTACTGTTAAAATTTTAGAAGCATTGAACCTATTGAAAGTCCAGCCCCAGTACCGGCAAAATAGATTAAATCTCCCCTTTTTAATTTGTTTTGCTCATAAGCTATAGAAAGGGCTAAAGGAATAGAGGCGGCGACACAATTGCCTGTAGTATCTATAATATTTATTACTTTTTTTTCATCAAAGCCACCATATTTAGAATAGGCTTTAACTGCAAGTCCAGAAGCTTGGTGGGGAATTAAGAGATTTATATCATTAGGGGTTAGGTTATTTTCTTTTAGGTCTTCTTTAAGTCGCTCATAAACTTTTTTTCTTGCCATTTTGTATATTCCTGGTCCATTCATTGAAAAAAGATTATCTTCCAATGTAGTTTTATTATCTTGGGGATGAAGATTAGTTCCGCCACCTCTAACTTCAGTAAGATTGGCTCCTTGTGGCCATGTTTCCATTTTATAGCTTAAAAGTTTTGAATTTTCATTTTCAACAGCCTTCTCTAAAACTATAGCTGCAGCGGCATCACCTAATAAAGCCGCACTTTCCGGTTCATTGTAATTTCTTCCTCTAGTTCCTCTATCAGATGATATAATAAGAATTTTATTATATGATCCCTGTTCTATATAATTGGCTGCAGCATGTAAAGCTACCAGGAATGAAAGGCATGTGGCGTGTATCGAAAAAGATGGAATTCCATTGAGTCCAAGTTCTCTTTGAAAAAAAACAGATGTATCAGGAATTACTTGTTTGCCGACTCCTGATGCATTTAAAATTAAATCTGGCTTAATATTGGCCATTTTAAGAGAAATTCTAGCTGCCTTAGCTCCCATTTCATCAACATCTATTTTTGAAACTCTTCTTTCTTTAACGCCCGTTCTGGATACTATCCAATCTTCAGATTTGTTGATTTTAGCTGATAATTCTTTTGATGTTTCTATATGTTCAGGAAGATAATGTCCGATTCCTGTTATTTTTATATTCATAATTGGTTAAAAATAGTATTGAAGTTGTATTCTATTATGAGAAAAATCTTCCATTAAATTGAATGTATAACCTGGATCAAATTGATTTTCAGATTGTATATCTTTATCACCATAAATCTTTGTTGAACCAAATAAAATATTAATATTTTCTGTAACATTATATTCACTTTCAAATGAAACTAATTTTCCATTTCCTTTATCTAGATCAAAAAATGATGTTAATGTAATTTTTAAATTATTATCTAGTAGATATTTTTCTAAACTTAATAGCAGTGACTCTGTTGTTAAAGTTGACATAGAAGAACCCATTCCAGGTCTAAAAAGATTTCCATTCTCATTAATTATATCATTCATATTTATTGTAATATCTTCAATGTTGATTTCTACTCCTTCAAATGAATAGTGATTAATTTTATAATTAATTATTTTATATTTAAAATATTGAAAATTTATTTGATAATTTTTTGGTAATGGCAGTTCAAATTGAAAAGTGAATTGACCATAACTTGCATCTTCTTGAAATGGAGCAATAAATGCTTCACAGCACTCTCCATCATCATTTAAGTCCATTGTATCATTGAATACTGTGTATATGTCTTCATGATTTTGATCTAAACTTTCATAGTACAAATCTTGTCTTGACCTAAAATAGCTATAATCATTTTTATTATATCTATCAAATGTATGAAAATAAGAAAAATCAGTTCTTATGGTAAAATCATTATATAACTTTACTATTCCAATATTTAAGGCTTCTGTCAATCTATGCGCAAACCATCTGCCTGGGTTTTGGGTATTTCCATCACCATCAGGATATAGATAATTTTCTAATTCAGGGATATAAGGACCAGTAAATTCATGCATTGTAAATCCTGATAATGAAAAAACTCTATCAAATGCCCTTAAATAAGTTAATGTTGCTTCAGAGTTATTATTTGGTGTGAATTGAAAGGATAAAAATGATTCATGTTGACTTCCTTTATTGTCTAAAAATTCCCATTTTTCTGGGTAAATTGATAAAGACAATGAGTATTCTGGATCATTTCTTGGATAATAATTTATATTATGTTCAGGTGAAAGTGCTCCACTAATTTTTATAGTTTCTAGATATAAATCAAATGATAATGCATTGATTGGCACTTTTTTATCTGTTCCTCCTATTAATAAATAGTAATAGTTATATGGATTAAAATGATCAATTGGTGAATTTTCATCTACACTGCCAAGAGTGAAAATCTGTTTTCCAAAACTGATTTCACCCATATCAAAATAATAAGTTCCATAAAATTCTCGAATTTCCGCATTCATATTTTCTGAACTAATCAGGTTGTCATCATTTATTTTTCTATATTCTATTGAATAATTATGATGGATTTCAAAATTATCAAAATATAGGGTGGAATTTATATTGCTAAGCTTAAATGGAATGTTTAAAATTGAATTATCTGATGTCTTGATAGCATAAAAATTTGAAAAATCACCATTTATTGAAAAGTTAATTCCTGAAAATAGTGAAGAGGTTACTATGAAAAAATATAAAAAACTTTTGTACATTATTTTCTTTCCAGCCTTTCTTTTAAATTAATCATTATTTCATTGCCCTGCCTAATCCAGGCTTTTTTTAATATCCACATAGGAGCGCTCCCCTTAAGTTCACCGTTCCAAGTATATGAGACCAGAGTTTTACCATTGCTCATATCTTTCAATCTCCATTCTCCTGCTGCATTGTTTAACCTAATGTAGTTTTCATCTTCTGGAATTATAAAATTGGTTGCAGAATGAAATCTATAAATAATTTCTTGAGGCTTTAAAATTTTATCAAATTTAACTACGTAATCTCTATCACTTAATGGTATGGGATAATCAACCATAATATGCACAATATCATTTTTATCTCTTGTTGATTTAACTATTGAATCAAATATTTGGTGATAATTTTCAACATCCTCAATAATATTTAATAAATCTTCCATTTTATTATCAAATGTACTCATACTGAGGCACCAAGTATAATTTTTTTCTGTATATGCTATTGATATTTCCCCTTTTTGCAATGAAATCCATTCATTATAATCAAGTGTAGGAATTGACGATAGTGCCACAGATGTAAATAATAAATTAATAAAGAAATGTTTCATAATATTTTTTGCAATCTTCTTTTATCTTATCTTCGCTTAAACCAAATTTTTTAAGGTCATATTTATGTTTGCTTTTAAATGTCTTTTGTTGTTCTGATGTTATTTTAATTTCATTTAAAAGAATATCTGTTGATTCATGGTTTGTAAATTTAATAATATCATCCATCAGTTCATCAAAGTTATTCATCATTTTATCAAAATGAACTATCATTACTTTAGATTTATCAATATTCCCATTAGACCAATCCTTTTCAAATCTAAGAAGAAGCTCAATAAGAGCATTATACAATCTGGAAATGAAAAGCATTCTTTTTGATTCTGGCAAATTCCAAAATCCAAACATTTTATCAAGTACGCCTGTAACTAAACTTAGGCCAGAAGGTATTAGACTTAATGGATCCCTAACCATATAAAGTATTTTTGAATCCTGAAACTCCTTGATGAATTTTGGTGAGGAAGCGCTAACTGAAAATAGTTTCGCTACTATTCTTTTTCCCTTAGAGGCGATAATTGTACGTTTCCATAATGCCTTAAACCACATATAATCTCTTTTTGTGTTATCTCTTTTATTTGGGTCTATCCAATCAAAAAGATCTTTTTCAGACCATGATAGCAAAAAACCATATAGAAAGAATCCATCAAAAAATCTAAAAAGCATTGAAGCATCATCTGTTTCTACTGAGGCTAAACTTGTTTTGTGAGCATCAGTAGAATGATGTTTTGCCGGACTCAAATATTCCAGTATGGGAAGAAATGGCTTTAAAATTTTTTGAAGGATGATTGATGAATAAATCATTTGCCATAATTGTGTACCTGTACCGAATCCATTTTTTACTAAAAATCTTTGTAGAAATGTTGTGCCAGATCTTGGATTTCCAACTATAATAATTGGAGACTCTATTTTTTTGTACCATAATGAAGGAATAAAGATTCTATCAAGAAACATAAACAGAAAAACGATTATTCTTAAAAGAAATACAATTAAACCAATGAAAATGGGAGATAGCCAATTGCCAAAAGTTTTCCCTATTATAAGATAAACTGTAATGAGTCGCTTAAAAATATTTATTTTCATTAATTGGTTTGATTAAGGATGAAGTTTACAATAGTGACAATATCAATAACATTGATTACTCCATCTTGATTTGCATCAGATGCGCATGTTTGATAATCATCAGGCTGAATTATCTCAAAAATAATATTAACGACATTAACGATATCAATAACATTTATTAGACCATCTTGATTTAAATCCATTAATGTACATTGATTGCTGCAATCCTGTTCTACAGTTATCTCAAATGAATAATACAAGGGATCAATAGAACTATTAAAATTTGAAGTTCCTTCAATACAATATGGTATTTCATCGCATATTTGATTTCCTCCTGCCCCAAAATAAGGCAAAAATCCATAATCATCAGAATTCCAATTAATAGATAGATTACAAATAGAATCTGGAAGGTATGTAAGATTATTATTAAATATCCATAAATACCATAAGTTCTCAAGTAAACCAATACTGTCAGGCAAATATTCGATTTGATTATATCCAACATCAATCCATACTAAATTTGACATGTTACCTATGTTATCTGGAAGTGAAGTTAGATTATTGAATGATAAAACTAAATATATTAGTTGTGATAATTCTGTTATTGCAGATGGCAACTCAGTAAGTTCATTATAGTTAAAATATAATACACCAAGATTGCTCATATCGCTAATTGAGGCTGGAATAGCTGTCAGCACATGATTGCCGCCCTGAAAATAGTCTCCAACCTCGAGTCTTGTGATTCTACCTTCACTCCAATTTTGAGTTCCAAGAGCAATAGGGGAGTCGGCCACTAATTGATTTATATCAATTATATCATTTAATGAATTAATGTCTGTTTCGCTAAAGCATGAACTTCCATCAAAAACTATAGTTGTATTTGGAACATTATCCTGTGAAAAGTATATGAATCCTTCAGGACAGCTGCATGAAGATCCATCACCATTGCAAACTCCACATTCATCTTCAATGGCATTTCCATTACAGACACCCTGACAATCATAATCAGCAGAACCATCACAAATGCCATTACAGTCATATATATTTCCAGAACAGTCACAGTAATTATCTCCCATAAAAAAACATCCGCATTCATAAATAGCCCCTGGTCCATTACAAACTCCACATTCATCAATTATCCCATTACATTCATCTGCTTCTGGACATATTCCATTATTGCATAAATAAATATTTAAAGTTTTAGTTAAATCAT
>PASS01000059.1 GCA_002712165.1 Fidelibacterota bacterium | reverse complement strand
ATAATCTTAACTACCTCCGAGCATTAGGGATTTGAGCCGGTAAAGGGCTTCCAGCGCCTCCCTCGGCGTCATCTCATCGGGCCTTAGCTCTTTCAGCACCTCTTCAGCCTCCGACGCTATTGTAACCCTAGACTGAACTTTATCTGCTGAATTCGCCACGGTTGCAAACAACGGCAAGTCTTTGGCCAGTTTCTCAGTGCCGCCTCCCTGGCTGCCCTTTTCTAGATGAGCAAGCACGTCCTCTGCTCGGCTTACTACTGAAGATGGTAAACCTGCCAGCCTACCCACGTGAATACCGTAAGACCGGTCCGCAGTTCCCGGAGCAACCTCATGTAAAAAAACAATATCGTCCTGCCATTCCTTTACCCGCATGTTGTGAGGAGCGATTTCGTAGAGACGGTCAGAAAGAGCTGTAAGCTCATGGTAATGGGTCGCAAATAGTGCGCGGCTTTTATTGATATCATGCAAGTGTTCAATGGTTGCCCAAGCAATAGAAAGACCATCAAAAGTAGCTGTGCCACGCCCAATTTCGTCCAATATGACCAAAGAACGAGGCGTTGCCTGATGGAGAATAGTCGCTGTTTCCACCATTTCGACCATGAATGTGGACCGACCGCGGGCCAAATCGTCGGCAGCGCCAACCCGAGAAAACAAACGATCAACAACACCAATATGAGCCGAACTAGCCGGCACATAAGATCCCATTTGCGCCATTAAGGTAATCAAAGCATTTTGACGCAAAAAAGTGCTTTTGCCTGCCATATTGGGGCCTGTCACCAGCCACAACCGTCCAAAGCCACCCTTCTCATTTTTTGTATTCAAGTTGCAGCCATTTGCTACAAAAGCAGATTCGCCTGATGTTTGTAAAATACCCTCAACAACGGGATGGCGGCCATTCTGAATATCAAACGCAACGCCCCCATCCACTAAAGGCCTAACATAATTTTGATCTACGGCAAGTTGAGCAAGTGCAGAGGCAACATCTAGGGCGGCCATCGCCGCAGCTGCGCTAGCGATCTCAGTTGCAAGCTCTGTGATCGCATGGACAAGCTCGGCAAAAAAACCGAGCTCCAATTCCAGCGCCTTATCGGCCGCCGTGCAAATACGTTCCTCTAGTTCTGACAGCTCTACCGTCGTGAACCGCATTGTATTTGCCATGGTTTGGCGGTGAATGAAAATGGTGGTTGCGTTTTTTGTGCGCGCTTCTTCTAACAGTCGTTCTCCGTATTTAGCGGAAACTTCCGTATAGTATCCCAGCACATTATTGTGCCGAACTTTAAGAGAGGGAATACCACTTAGATCTGCGTACTTTGATTGCAAGCCAGCAATCAATTTGCGGCTAGAATCGCGAAGCATTCGAAATTTATCAAGATCGGAATCGTAACCTGTGGCTATAAATCCGCCGTCACGCGCAAGCAATGGCAAGTCCTGGTCCAGCGCACTTGTGAGCCTTTCTATCAATACATCATGATGTCCTAGATCGTTTAGCTCTCTGGCTAAAACGTTTGTCGGCGAAGACCGGCCTTTTGNAAACAATNCCANGGCCTCTTTTAATAGAGAGCNTTGTTTTAAACCGCCACANATCGCAGCAAGGTCTCGCGGGCCACCGCGACCAAGCATTACGCGGGATAATGCGCGCTCAATATCTGGACAGGGGCGTAAAATTTCTCTCACCGTATCACGGATCTGACTGGCCTGGACAAAAAACTCCAGCGCGTCGAGGCGGGCATTGATNGTTTTTGCNCTGGTTAGAGGTGCACCCAGGCGCGCCGCTAATAGTCTTGCTCCGGCGCCGGTTACTGTAGTGTCCATAGAGTAAAGTAGGCTGCCTTTTTTCTCTCCACTAAGTGTTCGCATCAATTCGAGGTTGCGGCGTGTAGCGCCATCAATTTCCAACAGAGNCCCTGAAGATAAACGCTGCAGAGCNCCAAGGCGCGGTAATTTTCCCTTCTGTGTAAGCTCGACGTAGTCCACTAGAGCGCCGGCAGCTGCTATCTCCGAGCGGGAAAAGGGACCGTAAGCATCAAGCGTACCGACACCATAAAGTTTCTCAAGGCGTTTACGTGCATTTTCCGAATCAAACCTAGGAGATGGGACCAAACTTTGAATCGGTGCCCACGATTCGAGTACCTCTGCAATTTCAGAGTCTTCAATTAAACGGTCTGACAAAAGTATTTCACCAGGATCAAGGCGCGCGAGAGTGGCAGACAGGGTTTGCCTCGCAACAGATTGCACCTGAAAATCACCAGTGGATATATCAAGCCATGCAAGGCCCAATTCATTTTTTGAATCACCTCGCACATGTGCTAGTGCCGCAAGATAATTGTGAGCGCGCTCATCAAGCAACGCATCTTCTGTTAGCGTCCCTGGAGTAATCAGCCTTACAACGCCACGTTTAACCACTGATTTTGATCCGCGTTTCTTTGCCTCTTCTGGTGCTTCCATCTGCTCGCACACCGCAACCTTGAAACGGGCACGAATCAGGCGCGAAAGATGNTTNTCATGTGAATGTACAGGCACNCCACACATCGGAATGTCTTTACCCAAGTGTTTGCCGCGTTTTGTAAGNGCAATGTCGAGAGCCTGCGAAGCTTTAATAGCATCGTCAAAAAACAGCTCGTAGAAATCGCCCATACGGTAAAAAAGCAGTGCGTCTGGATGGTCCTTTTTGACCTCCATATACTGGGCCATCATCGGCGTCATATTTGCCGAAGATGGACTGGGCGAAAGCTTGTTTGGGGCGTTCATCGGCTAGGTATTAATTTTCATCACACTGAAATTAGTCTTTCGCATCTTCACGACTGTAGTTACGGTAATCCGCAGTATAACACCGCAGTTCCGGAATGCTGCAGACCAGTCTTATAGGCTTTACAGTCTAATTATCCATCCAGGGACTTCTTTGCTTGTTGCATTCAGTGCGGCACAATAGGCGCAATAGGGCTTAATCAGAAGGGGCGGCGTAGTTCTTTTGTGCCGCTAGGTAGTAGATATGGGGAAAAATGTTACTCGCNANGCTTCGNCGAAGACGGCCGTCAGCCGGCCTNCCACACTGCGNAATTTTGACCANGAGNCTCTAACATTTCATGCCTCTGGCCGTCCGGGTAAAATCGAAATCACNCCCACCAAGCCTCTGACCACCCAGCATGACCTATCCTTAGCCTATTCCCCCGGGGTTGCCGCCCCATGCCTTGAAATTGCCCGAGAGTCCTCTACTGCTTACGATTACACCGCTAAAGGAAATTTAGTGGCCGTGATTTCAAACGGTACAGCTGTTTTAGGACTTGGCGATCTCNGCGCGCTGGCCTCAAAACCAGTCATGGAANGAAAGGCCGTCCTCTTCAAGCGATTCGCTGATGTGGATGGAATAGATATAGAAGTCGATACGCGTGACGTGGACGAATTTGTCAACTGTGTGCGATTCTTGGGGCCGAGCTTCNGTGGCATAAACCTTGAAGATATCAAGGCTCCAGAATGCTTTGTAATCGAGAGCCGTCTGCGAGAGATCATGGACATCCCGGTCTTTCATGACGACCAGCACGGTACCGCGATTATTGCCATAGCTGGCCTAATTAACGCCTGTAATATAACAGGGCGAAAGTTTTCGGATTTAAAGGTAGTTGTGAATGGTGCCGGTGCAGCAGCAATTTCCTGTGTTGAGTTGTCTAAAGCCCTGGGGGTCAAGCCCGAAAACGTAATTATGTGCGATTCCAAAGGAGTAATTTACTCCGGCCGGTCAGAGGGCATGAATCAGTGGAAGTCAGCTCATGCGGCGGACACCAAAAAACGCACATTGCAAGAAGCCATTAAAGGTGTCGATGTATTTTTTGGCCTCTCGGTTAAAGGGGCCGTGACGCCGAATATGGTGAAANACATGGCTAANAACCCCATCATTTTCGCCATGGCTAATCCGGACCCTGAAATTACGCCCGAAGAAGTGGCCGCAGTACGCGATGATGCGATTATCGCTACAGGTCGCTCCGATTATCCTAACCAGGTAAACAATGTCCTAGGCTTTCCGTTTATTTTTAGAGGCGCCTTAGATGTGCGTGCGCGCACCATCAATGAAGATATGAAGATTGCAGCAGCAAAAGCACTAGCTGAACTCGCTCAGCAAGATGTTCCCGACGAAGTCGCCTCTGCGTATTCAGGACGGAAACTTAGATATGGCCGCGAATATATTATCCCGGTTCCATTCGACCCGCGATTAATCGCGACCGTGCCTCCGGCTGTCGCTCAGGCTGCCATTGATTCTGGTGTTGCCCGTAAACCTATCGATGATATGGGCGCGTATCGAAAACAGCTCGCAGCCCGTCTCGACCCCAGCGTTGCAAGTCTGCAAACCATAGCTAGTGAAGTCATGCGCTCGCCACGTACTGTTGTTTTTGCAGAAGGCGAGGAAGAACGCACCATTCGCGCCGCTATAGCATATAAAAATGCCGGCTATGGTATGCCCGTTCTAGTCGCCAGGCGGCGTAAGATTGAACAAATCATAGCTGAGCTCGCCATAAAACCAGAAGATCTTGAGGGCATCACAATAACCAACGCGAGAGAATCAAAATTCAACGCCACCTACACAAAATACTTGTACCATCGGCTACAGCGTAGTGGCCACCTGCAGCGTGATTGCGAGCGCATGGTCCATCAAGATCGCAATATTTTCGCTGCGTGTATGGTTGCGTTAGGCCATGCTGATACTATGGTGACTGGCCTAACGCGGAATTACCACTCAGCTCTAGCCGATGTAAGGCGAGTAATCGATACTCACCCCGGCGCGCCTGTGTTTGGACTCACTATGATTGTGGTCAGGGGGCGAACATTATTTGTGGCGGATACCGCTGTGCACGAGCGCCCCACCGCTGACGAAGTTGCGCATATAGCTATTGAAAGCGCAGATATGGTGCGAAGCATAGGCCACGAACCACGTGTCGCCCTATTATCGTATTCCAACTTTGGCAACCCACCTGGAGCCGTGACAGAAACAATGCGTGATGCCATGGTACTTTTAGATGGTGCCGCCAAGGCTGGTGCCGTTGATTTTGAATATGACGGTGAGATGGGCGTAGACGTTGCGCTAGACCCTGATAGAAGCCTCATCTATCCGTTCTGCCGTTTAGCTGGGCCAGCTAATGTACTAGTGATGCCGGGTCTCCATGCGGCCAATATATCTACGCGACTAGTGCAGCGATTTGGCGCTGCAACATCAATTGGCCCCATCCTCATTGGCCTCGAAAAGCCCGTGCAAATCGTAAGCATGGATGCATCAGTGTCCGACCTCGTGCAAATGGCGCTGATGGCCGCCCATTCCTGTGCACCTAAGCTTCTCTGACCATACAGTATGAGCGAGCTTAAACCCATATCCGCATCCTTTCGACGCCTTCTGGTATGGACTGTTGGGCTCAACATACCAGGCTGGGGCGTAATCATCTTACTGGGCCTACTTGAACATCTTGAGTGGACTACTGTCGGCTTATCTTGTGCCGCGATTTTTGTTTTGATGGCGGTATTAGTCTTCTCGCGACTTGCTGATTTCGACAAACTGATTATTTATGCCGAAAATATGATCGCTTCGCCGAATGCTGCGCCTCCTGTATTGGAGGCGTCAGCTACTGCTGGACGCCTACTCACTTCTCTTAGTGCCCTTCGTACCATGTGGACTGATCAGCGCAATGAAGTAGCTGCTATAGCGAAATCTCTTCAGGAAATAATTGACTCTCTACCCGACCCATTACTGTTGGTCGATACTGATCGCCGCTTGATTGGTGCTAACGCCGCCGCGGAAAATTTATTTGAAATAAACCAAGACTTATCTGTTCCTTCTGATACCCGGCATGGAAACCTAGACCTTGCTCGCCTTATTCGTGATCCTCGCATACTCGATGCCGCAGACAAGGCACTCGGCGACGGCAATAAGACAAGTGCCCAGTTTTCACTGCCATCACCGGTAGAACGCACCTTTAGTGCCCTACTTGCGCCCCTGCCCGAGCCGGCCTTAGACGGCACAGCGCTGATCATCGTGATGCATGACCTTACCGAGCGCCTCAAAATGGACCGTATGCGAGCTGATTTCGTCGCAAACGCCAGCCACGAGTTGCGCACACCGCTAGCTAGCGTTCTGGGGTTTACTGAAACTCTACTTGGTCCAGCTAAAAATGACTTGGCGGCATATGAGGAATTTCTTGATATAATACTAAAACAAGCAAACCGCATGAACCGACTGATCGATGATCTATTGTCTCTTTCGAGAATTGAATTGCGCGAACATACGCGGCCAACCGAATCAGTGAATCTGGAAGTCGTTCTGCGCAATGCCATTGAACTTCTTGAGGGACAGGCCAATGAAAGTGGCGCGCAAATTACTTTAGATTTCTCACCGAGCTTACCCCCTGCTATCGCCGACCCCAATGAGATTAGCCAAGTCTTTCACAACCTCATAACAAATGCGATCAAGTACGGTGGTCAGGGTGGCCGTGTAGATGTGACCAGCACACTTTCACAATCTTGCCCACCTGACATGCCTGTGAAAGGACCTTGCTTAAAGGTATCTGTACGCGACGAGGGTGATGGCATTTCAAAAGAATTTTTGCCGCGCTTGACCGAGCGCTTTTACCGTGTCGACACAGCCCGGTCACGTTCACTCGGCGGTACCGGCCTAGGTCTTGCAATCGTCAAGCATATCATGAGCCGGCATCGGGGTGCGCTGCAAATTGATAGTGAAGTTGGCATTGGCTCAACTTTCTCTGTTTATATACCAGCAGCTACCGCAAGGCCGCCGCCCCAAGAGCAGTAATGATCATCACCCACGGCGTTCTGGAAACCGGTGCATCATCCACAGCAGCAATGCAAGGCCCGGTATTGCGGCAAATGTTGTTATTATGAAAAACGTTACCCAATCCACATGATCAGCAAGCCATCCACCTCCAGAAGCAAGTATGGTGCGTGTGAATGCCATAAATGAGGTCATAAGCGCATATTGGGTAGCGGTATAGGCGAGGTTACATAGACTCGACATAAAGGCGATAAACGCAACAGAGCCAACGCCATTAGAAAAGTTTTCGATACTAATGACAAACGCTAAGCCCGTTATGCTCGGGCCAATGGCAGCAAGTACAGCAAGCAATAGATTAGAAAGGCCCATAGCAAGGCCGCCCCACAACAGTGTTCTGTGAATTCCATAGCGCATAACCAATACACCGCCGACAAAGCTGCCTAAAATAGTCATGAATACGCCATAGGTTTTAACGACCGTGCCAATCTCTCCTAAGGAAAATCCAAGCTCGAGATAAAATGGGTTAGCCATAGACGCCCACAATGCATCTCCGTACTTGTAAAGCATAATAAATGCGAGAATGGTAAACGCGCCGGGGCGGGACAAAAACTCGGTGAAGGGCTCGACGACAGCGGACCTTATCCAAGCGCCGTAGCTTTCTTCTACCATGGGCTCGCTCGATAGCTTCGGCTCCGGGCTAAGCAAAACCGTCACAACGCCTACCAGCATCAGAACAGCCATAGTAGTGTAAGAGAACAGCCAGCCGAAACTATCGGCCAAAAGGAGTGCACCACCACCTGAGGCGATGACAGCAATACGGTATCCGAAAGTTGTCATCGCCGCTCCAGCACCAAACTGGGGCTCCTCTAGAATTTCTATGCGGTAGGCATCGACGACAATGTCCTGGGTCGC
This sequence comes from Fidelibacterota bacterium, assembly GCA_002712165.1. GTDB lineage: Bacteria > Pseudomonadota > Alphaproteobacteria > Rhodospirillales > Rhodospirillaceae > UBA11612. Next base: position 159,711 of record PASS01000059.1, on the reverse strand, counting down.
AGACGAGATGGCAAGCAGCACGGTCCAAATTATCGTCATGGTCAAATTGCTCGTTGGGTCGCTTGACCCAAGTCCGATCATCGCAACCATACAGAGAAGCTGTGCGGCCAGCATCCAGGCGCGTCGCTTTCCAAAAAGGTGTGCCGCTCCGGGCAAACGAACTTTGTCAATAATTGGCGACCATAAGAACTTGAGGGCATAGACCGATGATGCCCAGCTCATAAATCCGATAAGAGTTTTAGTAACTCCGGCTTGAGACAACCATGCCGACAAGGTCGCCGCGGTCAGCAAAAAGGGTAGTCCGGAAGCAAAGCCCATCAAAAGAACTATGATGAGCCGTCGGTCTGTATAGACTGTGAGGGCTTTAGACCAATTGTGTATCAGTGCTGAGTTTTCAGACATAATGGTCTTGTCGCACAAGATGGGTGAATTGGGAAACCGCCACAACGGTTACCATAAGCGGATTGACTAATTTATTAGCTTGCGGCGGCCACTTTGGACATACGCTTCCGTTCATGTGGGTCGAGATAACGTTTTCGCAGGCGGATTGATTTAGGTGTAATTTCTACGAGCTCATCCGCCTGAATATAGGTCAATGCCTCCTCCAGCCTCATCCGACGCGGCGGTGGGAGAATTTGCTTATCATCCTTAATTACCGTTCGAAAGTTGGTAAGAGCCTTTGCTTTAAGAGGGTTGATCTCAAGATCATTGTCACGGGTATGCTCGCCAACGATCATGCCCGCATATACTCGGGTGCCGGGCGATACGAATTGTGGTCCACGATCAACAAGATTAAATAGCGCATAAGTGTTGGCCTCACCATCACCAGTGGAAATCAAAACACCCTCGCGGCGCGAGGCAATGGGGCCCCTATATGGAGCATAGGAGTGGAACAGCCTGTTCATAACACCAGTACCGCGTGTATCAGTTAGGAATTCGCCATGATAGCCAATAAGGCCGCGAGATGGTCCGTGGAAAACTAATCGCACCTTACCACCACCAGCAGGCCTCATTTCTTGCATCTCGGCTTTGCGACGAGACATTTTCTCAACAATGCCGCCGGAGTATTCTTCGTCAACGTCAATAACAATTTCCTCAATAGGCTCTAGACGCTGACCGCTTTCGTCTGTATCAAACAGCACCCGCGGACGCGAAATTGAAAGTTCAAAGCCTTCCCTACGCATTGTTTCAATCAGAACACCGAGTTGCAGCTCTCCGCGCCCCGCCACCTCAAATGCATCTTTTTCATTGGACGCCGACACGTGAATAGCGATGTTGCCTTCAGCCTCACGCTCTAGGCGCGCTCCTATCGCACGGGTAGTTAGCTTGTCGCCCTCAAGGCCAGCAAGCGGTGAGTCATTAACTGAGAACGTCATCGCAAGCGTCGGCGGATCAATTGGGCGTGCGGCAATGGGGGTCTCTACTTCCGGCGCGCAGAATGTATCAGCAACATTCGCTTCGGAGAGCCCGGCAATGGCAATGATATCTCCCGCTTCAGCGCTACTAACTGGCACACGCTCTAGACCCTGGAAAGATAACAGTTTTGTCGCCCTCCCCTGTTCAATAACTCTGCCCTCACGATCCATTACCTTGATCGGCATATTTATCTTAGCAATACCTGATTCAATTCGGCCCGTAAGAGTGCGACCAAGATAGGGGTCAGACTCAAGTGTGGTTGCTAACATAGAAAATGGTGACTCAGAATCATGCTTGGGGACTGGCACATGGCTGAGAATCAGCTCGAATAACGGTGTAAGATCCTTACGTTCGTCATTCTGAAAATCGCACACTGCCCAGCCATCGCGGCCTGCTGCAAACAGCGTGGGGAAGTCGAGTTGTCCATCACTTGCATCCAGCGCTGTGAACAAGTCGAAAATTTCTGTATGTACTTCGTCAGGGCGAGCATCATTTCGATCAATTTTGTTAATAATGACCATGGGGTGAAGGCCTAAACTTAGTGCTTTAGATAAAACGAATTTTGTTTGTGGTAACGGACCCTCGGCGGCATCCACCAATAGAACAACTCCATCTACCATCGACAAAATGCGCTCCACTTCTCCCCCAAAGTCTGCATGCCCAGGGGTGTCGACAATATTTATCTTCGTGCCATTCCAAACTACCGATGTGCATTTGGCGAGAATGGTAATGCCGCGCTCTCGCTCCAAATCATTAGAGTCCATAGCGCGCTCTTGCATACGCGCGTTGGAACGCACACTGCCACTCTGTTTTAAGAGATTATCCACAAGAGTTGTTTTGCCGTGGTCAACGTGGGCTATGATAGCGATGTTTCGCAGGTCCATGAGTCTATGACCGAGCTCTCCGCTCGGCACTCCAATCTTCGGGTTTCTAGATCAGGTCCAACACACAATTAAAGCCGGTGCGCGCATCGGCGACCGGCCCCTTATTCGCGGGTATATATACAGAAGTGTACCCTGGTTCAAGTTGCAGCGGCGTTAATACTCGGAAATATAACTCGAACCTCTGTTTTGCTATGTTTCTTAGCGTTCGGCTTCTAAAGTATTAGTTCTGGACTACTTGTAATAGTGCCTGAGAATCTCTTCATTTGGATGTTCATAGGTCCAATGGCGACCAACCCGTGTACCAGTGCGATTCCACATTTTGGCGTTCATTTCAGCAACCATCACAGGGACGCCGATGCCATCCATGATCACCGCGCCATCAACTTCCTTGATGCCCTGGCTCGACAATACCTCAGCTAAAATACCTTCCATGGGAATAATCACATCGGCGCCCTCTTTCACGCATTCACGCGCGAGGCCCATGAACAACTCAACATAGTCCTTGGGGTCTTCAAAAGCCGCCACCGGCTGCTTCTCTGTGAAATTGGGGTCGAGCGGGTAGCAGGGACCAACCCGACCCTCTAGCTTATGATTCGCTATGCTTTTTTTTATGATCTGCAAAATTTGGCGGTTGAGAGTAATAACAGAAATAGTCTGGCCAAGAGAGCAGCCGATCAACAGCGACGCTTCAATATGCGAGGAAACCGGAATATCTACCGCAGAACGCAGTTCTGGCAAAAAAGCGTCCAGATAGGTACCTATGTGAAAGGCATCGTATCCCTCGCGCTCAGCTTTAATCGCATTGCCGATAAACACCGGCCCTAGGGCGGCATGGAACACTGCCGGATAGCGCAATAACTCAGAGGGCAGCTTATTCATCCATGTGCCCTTAGGCACACCGTGCAAGTGTACTTCGGTACCCGGGTCAACAACACGCTTGAAGTGCTCTTGAAGTTGATCGGAATACCTTCCGGACTTTCCCATTTCGGCTGCTGACTGATACCAGATTTTTACCATGTATCACGTCCTCCCCTTCTATCAGGCCAGAGTAAAAAAATCTAAAGTTCCTGGGCCTCAATCAAATCGCAAAGAGGTACCTTAGATCTTGCACCCAGCTGCGAAATAATCTGTGCCGCTGCCATGGCGCCCAGCTTAGCGCAGCCTAGCAAATCACGGCCATGCGTGTACCCGTATAGAAACCCTGCCGCGAACAAGTCGCCCGCTCCCGTAGTATCAACAACTTGACCAACTGCCATCGCCGGTATTGTTGCCGTGGACTCGCCGTCAAACACCACTGCACCCTTTGCTCCTCTGGTCATACATGCCAATACATTTGCCTCACGTAACCGCGAGATAGCCACTTTCAAATCATTAGCTTCACAAAGATGAAAAATCTCTTCCTGGTTGCCAAATAGAAGGTCCACATCTTCTTCTATAAGCATCAGTAGATCACCACGGTGACGGTCCACTACAAACGGGTCCGAAAGAGACAGCGCCACTTGTCGCTTCGAGTCTTTGGCTGCACCGCAAGCTTTGCGGATTGCTTGTTTAGCCAACTCGGCATCCCATTGATATCCCTCGATATAAACAACCTGAGACGAGGCAACTTTATCGACATCAATGTCGGAAGGGTTAAGCTCTGTACAGGCTCCAAGATAAGTATTCATAGTCCTCTGGCCGTCGGGCGTCACTAAAACAAGACACGTTGCTGTGGGTAATTGACTAGGCGGAAGATTACCGCTGTAAAAATCAACCCCGACTGATTCAATGTCGTCACTAAAAGCTTTACCTAATTTGTCATTACCAACCCTGCCGATGAAAGCTGGAGCGCCACCCATCGAGGCGATGCCAGCCATCGTGTTCGCGGCTGAGCCACCTGACATTTCTTGGGTTGGTTTTATGCGCTTATAAAGTGCCTGGGACTCTTCTGCCGTAACCAGCGCCATAGTACCCTTGACCATGCCCGCATCAGCAATAAATCTATCATTTTTGCGTGAAAGAATATCGACAATGGCAGAACCGATGCCAATGACGTCATAGCTTGCGTCCCTCATGTGAGCCTATATCTGAATCCTGAGTGGGAAGTAGTGTCGGGGTGGATTATAACCTCTGGTATTTCTCCCACAAGCGCCACGTCTTTTAAAATACTTCTTCTTTCTATTCTGATCACTTCTCTGGATCTTTGCCTATATTAGGGAAATTGCGGGCTCGCTGAACGTTTACAGCCTCCACCTGACAATGCCTGGGATCAGCATTACCGCTGTGGTATCGTCTCTTGAAGTTTAATCCGCCTCTTTAGACAACTATCCCATTCATTGAGTTGCTTTTGAGATATGGTTATCCTTAGTTTAATGGCTTGTGGCTATGTCCTTTTAAAAGGGAGTCCATTCAAAGGCCACATCGCCAAGGAGAAATGATGCCAGACAGATTTAACTCAGATCGCTCCTCAACGACACCACAGATACCGCGTCCATCCGTTTTAAGCGCCACAGCAAACGGAAACGATGGTAAGCACCTTGTGATCGGTAAAGCCGTAACTATAGCTGGTAAGATTTCTGGTTGCGATCGCTTAGTTGTGGAAGGCCATGTCGATGTAACGTTGAAAGAAGTAAAATTTATCGAAGTCACTCAAAGCGGAGTATTCAAGGGTGATTCGGCTGTCGAAAATGCTTCTATCGCTGGCACTTACGAAGGCACACTCAAGGTCAGCGGACACCTCGAGATCGCTAGAACAGGTTTAGTCAAGGGCAATGTGAATTATAAAACTATTGCGGTAGCAAGCGGTGGCCAGGTTTTAGGAACTATAGAATCCGATGCCAACTAGACCCAACTAGCTGCGATTTAATATTATTTTCTTTTTCTTGCTTATTTTCCTCCGATCATTGACAGGTGCTGGTAATGACGATTTCGGCTTGAAAGCGCAAAGATCCGATACCAAACAACGCCAGCACTCAGGCGTACGCGCTTTGCAAATATAGCGCCCATGTAAGATCAACCAGTGGTGAGCATGTTGCTTGAATTCGGCTGGGGTTTTTTTTTCTAACTTCTTTTCCACATGTAGTGGCGTCTTACCCGCTGCAAGGCCGGTGCGATTACTGACCCGAAAGATATGGGTATCCACGGCAATGGTCGGCTCGCCGAACGCTATATTAAGAACAACGTTTGCTGTTTTGCGCCCAACGCCTGGAAGTTTCTCCAGAGCTTCGCGATCACGCGGTACAGCACCGCCATATGCGTCATGTAAAATTCTTGAAAGTGCAATAACATTTTTCGCCTTTGTGTTAAAAAGGCCTATTGTCTTTATGTATGATTTCAAGCGGGCTTCACCAAGGGCTATCATTTTCTCTGGTGTATCAATTCTTGCAAACAGTGGTTAAGTGGCTTTATTCACGCCGATATCTGTCGCCTGGGCCGAAAGAACCACCGCGACCAACAGAGTGTAAACGTTGATATACTTCAGCTCGGTCTTGGGCTCAGGATCCCCAGTGCGAAGGCGTCGATAGAACTCTGCGACTTTCTGTGATTGCATCTCTCGCTAATTCAATGCAAGAACGTCGCGCATGGAGTAAAGGCCTGGTGACTGGCCCTTGGTCCAAATTGCAGCGCGCACTGCACCGCGCGCAAAAATCTCCCGTGAAGAAGCTTTGTGGGTCAACTCAATCCGCTCGCCACTGGAAGCAAAAATAACTGTGTGATCGCCCACCACATCACCACCGCGTAAAGTGGCAAAACCTATTTCACCATCAGTACGCTCACCGATTAGACCGTCACGTGTTCGTCTTTCCACCTCGGAAAGTCTTACTCCACGCCCTTTCGCCGCAGCCTCACCGAGCCCAAGAGCTGTGCCCGAAGGCGCGTCAGCTTTATGGCGATGATGCATCTCAACAATATCAATATCGAACTCGGGGCCCAAGGTCTCTCCCAATTTTTCTGTAATAGCCATCAGTATATTGACACCTAAGCTCATGTTTGGAGATTGTACGATGGCAGCGCTTTTTGCCGCAGCGACCAGAGCGGCGCGGTCGTTATCGCCAAGGCCTGTTGTACCTAAAACAATTGCAGTGCCAATCTCTGCAGCAATGCCTGCATGCATTTTTGTAGCTGCCGCAACCGTAAAATCGATCATAACATCGCTGTTCTCAAATAACGACTTAGTGTCAGTGGTAACAGTGACGCCTAGTGGTTCTTTGCCAACAAGCCGGCCAAGGTCCTCGCCCACCGCTGGGCCACCCGGTTCAGTACCACCGGACAAATCACAACTTGGGTTATCTAAAACTTCATTGATCAACATGCGGCCCATACGACCGGCACAGCCCAGAATCCCTATTTTCATGACTCACTCCGAAGCCCAATATCTCACAGTCGACGCGGAGTATAGGGAGCGAACGCGCTATGCCCTAGTGCTTTATTGGATTCAAAGCGGGCGCCATGCGAGGCGTCCCAGCTCAGCGGGCGATATCTTCAAGAAAGTCTTTTACCTTGTCCATAAAACTAGAGCTTTCCGGACTGTAGGTGCGACTATCGCTTTCTGATTCAAACTCTTTTAGAAGCATTTTCTGTTTATCGGTGAGATTCACCGGCACTTCGACGGCTGCTTCAAGAAACATATCCCCGCGCGCAACCGAACGCAGCACGCTCATGCCCTTGCCCTTAAGGCGAAAGCGATGGCCGTGCTGAGTGCCCTTAGTAATTTGTACTTTGACCCGCCCACCATCAACGGTCGGCACCTCCATATCGCCACCAAGCGCTGCTTTTGTCATTGAAATTGGCAGGTGCATAAAAAGATTCGCACCGTCCCTCTGAAAAATGCGGTGCGTCTTGATAGCAAGAAAAATATAAAGGTCGCCGGGCGGCGCCCCCTGCATGCCCGTCTCGCCCTCGCCAGATAAACGAATGCGCGTGCCCTCTTCAACGCCGGGCGGTATGGTAACGTCTAATGACTTTTCTTTGCGCTCGCGGCCTGAACCGCCGCATTTAGAACAGGGGTCAGTTATAACTTTGCCACCACCGTGACAAGTCGGACATGTGCGCTCAACTGTGAAAAAACCCTGCTGAACTCTCATCCGCCCAGCACCTTTGCAGCTTGGACACGTGGACGGTGCCGCTCCGCCCTTTGAGCCCGAACCCTTACAAGGCTTGCACGAAACCGACGATGGCACAGTGATGGAAGCTTTCTTACCGCTAAACGCTTCCTCAAGGCTGATCTCCATGTTGAAGCGCACATCCTGGCCACGGGCAGTGTCGCGCTGGCCGCCGCGCCGCCCCATGATATCCCCGAACATCTCATCGAAAATATCAGCGAAACCGCCACCACCGCTAAAGCCAAACCCACCAGCGCCAGCTCCGCCTTGCTCGAAAGCCGCGTGCCCAAAGCGATCATACGCGGCTCTTTTTTCTTCATCGCGCAGCACGTCGTAAGCTTCGCTCAGGTCTTTGAACTTCTGTTCGGCCTTCGCATCTCCCGGATTGCGGTCCGGGTGATGTTTCATGGCGAGCTTACGGTAGGCTTTTTTTAGCTCTTCGCCCGAAGCATTTTTCCCCACGCCAAGGAGCTCGTAAAAATCCCTCTTAGCCATCGCGACCTAGCACCCAACAAAAACCAGCGTCGCCCGGTGCATCACGCACCGAGCGACACCAAAATTATATATGAAAAAGATATAACCCCCCAAGAATTCAGAACTGTTTATTTCTTATCTTTGTCGACTTCCTCGAAATCAGCATCAACAACATCATCACTGCTTTCGCCATCTTCCTTGGTTTCGCCGGGCCCGCCTTCATCGGCAGTTTTTCCTTCATTATACATAGCCTCACCCATTTTCATGGATGCCTGCAAAAGTTCGTCGCTAGCCGATTTAATTTTTTCGGCATCATCAGAATCTAGAAGATCTTTCAGTGCGCCGAGCTTAGCCTCAATGTCAGCCTTGTCATCCACAGAGATTTTGTCGCCATGCTCAGCTAAGCTTTTTTCGGTAGTGTGAATTAAGCTATCAGCATGATTGCGTGCATCGACTCCGGCACGGCGTTCTTTATCTTCTTCAGCGTGAGCCTCAGCATCCTTTACCATTTTTTCTATATCATCGTCGGATAGGCCACCGGACGCTTGAATACGAATTTGCTGCTCCTTGCCCGTTCCCTTATCCTTTGCAGAGACGTTTACGATGCCATTCGCATCAATGTCGAATGTCACCTCAACCTGCGGGACTCCTCGCGGCGCTGATGGCAAGCCAACAAGGTCGAATTGGCCGAGGATTTTGTTATCCGCCGCCATTTCTCGTTCACCTTGAAACACACGGATAGTTACAGCGTTTTGATTGTCTTCCGCCGTAGAGAATACCTGGCTCTTGCGGGTGGGCACAGTTGTGTTGCGCTCAATCAAGCGCGTAAATACGCCACCCAGTGTTTCAATGCCCAATGACAACGGAGTGACATCAAGAAGAAGGACATCTTTTACGTCTCCTTTTAGCACTCCCGCTTGAATGGCCGCGCCCACGGCAACCACTTCGTCAGGGTTAACACCCTTGTGCGGCTCGCGTCCGAAGAAGCTTTTAACCGTCTCCTGTACTTTGGGCATTCGAGTCATGCCGCCGACAAGGATCACCTCATCGATTTCACTAGCTTTCAGCCCTGCGTCTTTCAATGCTTTCTTACATGGCTCCACAGTACGTTGAATAAGCTCATCAACTAGTGTTTCAAGTTTAGCGCGAGTGAGTTTGATGTTGAGGTGCTTAGGACCTGAGGCATCCGCCGTAATGAAAGGCAGGTTTACTTCGGTTTGGGTTGCACTCGACAATTCAATTTTAGCTTTCTCAGCGCCCTCCTTCAGGCGTTGAAGTGCAAGGCGGTCCTCGCGCAAATCGATGCCGGATTCCTTTTTAAACTCGTCTGCTAGGTAGCCGATGATCTGGGCGTCGAAGTCTTCTCCACCTAGGAACGTATCGCCATTGGTGGATTTAACTTCAAATACGCCGTCGCCGATTTCAAGTACTGAGATGTCGAACGTGCCACCACCTAGGTCATAGACCGCAATCATTCCAGTACTCTTTTTATCCATACCGTAAGCTAGCGCGGCCGCCGTCGGCTCATTGATTATTCGCAGCACTTCAAGGCCGGCGATTTTACCCGCATCCTTTGTTGCCTGACGCTGGCTGTCATTGAAGTAGGCTGGAACTGTGATAACCGCCTCAGATACTTTTTCTCCAAGATAAGCTTCTGCGTCCTCTTTCATTTTTTGCAAAATGAAAGCCGAAACCTGACTAGGCGCATATTTTTCTTCGCGCGCCTCTACCCATGCATCCCCGTTGTCCCCTTTTATGATTTTGTAGGGAACTAGCTTCTGGTCCTTCTTGGTAATGGGGTCATCAAAACGACGGCCAATTAACCTCTTGATTGCGAAAAGCGTCGCTTCAGAATTGGTGACTGCCTGTCGTTTTGCCGGCTGACCCACTAAGCGTTCGCCACCTTCGGTGAACGCGACTTGCGAGGGTGTGGTGCGATTACCCTCGGCATTTTCTATCACGCGTCCTGTTTTTCCATCCATCACCGCCACACAGGAGTTGGTGGTTCCAAGGTCGATTCCGATAACTTTACCCATCAGTTCTTATCCTTCTTTCGCGGCAAACATTACTAAGCCCGGTTTCGGCGCCTCGAATGTCCCCTTGATTAATTTTCGTTTGAACCGCACCTTGCGCTGGGTGCGAGTGAAGACTGTGTGGGGGATATAAGGGGGGCGTTAGACACCCGCAACGGTCGTAAGGACACTTTTTCCATGCTTTTTCGCCAATTTTCATGAAATAAGCGTGCCGAAAACAGGGTTTCGCGATGTAAATAAGTAATAAAACCTCCATGAATAGCCAAAACAACCTATTCGACAGCCTCCTGCCCCCACCTGACTTGCCGGACGGCATGTTTTACCGCCAAAAAGCCCTGGTTGGTAATGAAGATGCGCTTTATGCGGCCTTAAGTGCCATCCTGGCAGTAGCACCGCCAGCTCAGGCCCGCACCAGGGGCGGTGGGCTAACCTCAGCGGCCATAACTAATTGTGGTCACTTTGGTTGGTGGAGCGACGCCAAGGGCTACCGCTATCAGGCCCGGCGCCCGGATAATGGTAAGCCGTGGCCGCCAATCCCCAACATATTCTTTGACACTGTCGAGCGGGTCATGTCGGATACTCCATGGCCCGACTTTAAACCCGATTCCTGCCTTATTAACTTTTACGGTGCGGGTGCAAAAATGGGTCTTCACCAAGACCGGGATGAAAAAGACCTCTCGCAGCCCATCCTCACAATATGTCTAGGCGATGATGCAATTTTTATGGTCGGCGGTTTTTCCCGCACAGACAAAGCCACCTCTTTCGTTGTAAGCAGCGGTGATGTTCTTATCATGGGCGGCGCAAGCCGCATGCGCTTTCATGGCATACGCAAGGTGTATTCAGGAACGGGTTCGTTGGAGAACCTCAGCGGCCGTTATAGCCTGACGTTCAGAAAAGCTTTCTAGACTCAAAAATATCGATGGTATGCGGCCTTCAAATAAGGCGCCATGAGTCTCCTAAATCCAGAGAGCTAGTGGGCACACATCCATCTCCCCGTTGACAATAAAAATCTGAAGGCTATTTGCCGGTGTAAACTACCCTCCAGACAGATGAGGATACATCATCTGCGATTAACAAGCTGCCATCTTGCGCTACCTTTACATCCGCCGGGCGCCCCCAAACTTCCGCTCGGTCATCCCCACCCAACCAAAATCCGCTAGCGAAAACAATATAGCTTCCAGCAGGCTCCCCATTTTCAAATGGCACATACACGACGTTGTAGGCCCGAGGCTCTTTCGCGTTCCAAGATCCATGCAAAGCTACAAAGGCGCCACCCTTATAGGTGGCTGGAAATTGATCAGCTGTATAAAATGTCATACCTAAGGGTGCTGAGTGAGAGCGAAAAGGTACATCAGGAACAATCGCAGCGGCCACCAGGTCCGGTCGCTTGTCAGCAAATCCGGGCTGGGGGTTAGAGCCCATATAGCTATAAGGCCAACCATAAAACCCATCCGCACGCACTTTAGTCAGATAATCTGGCACAAGCTCATCACCAAGGCCATCGCGCTCATTCACTACGGTATATAAATCGCTTGTCCCCGGATAAAACCCAAGTCCAACTGGGTTACGCAGGCCGCTAGCGAATGTTCTCTGGCCCGATCCATCTATATTGAATACCTGCACCGTGGCGCGGGGATCATCCTCTACTTCAATGTTTCCTGCCGATCCTATCGCGACATAGATTTTTGAACCATCTGGGCTGATTGCAAGGTTGCGTGTCCAATGACCACCAGGTTTTCCAAATGCACCATCCGGGGTAATGCGTTTTGCTTTTGCTTGAGCTTTCATGTCGCCAAGCGCATAAGGTACGCGCCAAACGCCAACTTGGTCACCGATGTATAGCGCTCCGCCGAATACATCTAGTCCGAACGGTCGATTGAAGCCTTCTGCGAACATGCTAACGGTTTCTGCCTTGCCGTCACCATCAGCATCACGCAGCAATGTAATTGCACCCGCGCTTGATTCAGCAACAAGAACGTCGCCGTTCGCCATCACTTTCATATTACGTGCGTTTTTTAGACCACCAGCAAATAGCTTGGCTGCAAAGCCTTTCGGAACCCTAATAGAGGCGTTTTTGGGCCTGTCTATGCGCTTTGATGGCGCCGCTTTAGCTGGCGTCGCATAGGGTCTGGCCAGGTCGGCAAGATCAATCATGATCCGTGTTCCTGGATCTTGCTCAGAGGGTTGCGCGAAGGCCTGCGGCATAAAAATTGCCGCCGCCATTATAATAAAGCCGAAGAGGCTAGTTCCATAAATCTTACTTGAAGTCATCACGCGATCCTCCCATGCCGACTCTCGGGCCGGCTGAATTTTAAGCCACAACATGTTTCACAACAGCTTTGTAACCGTCCCAATCGGCTCCGGTTTAATCGCCAGTTAGGCGGTTGTATCAACGCTCCCCCCATCAGGATCCTCATGCGCACCATCAGAAGCCTCCGTAACACGCTTAGGGCCACCTCGGGAGACGACAACCATTGCCGGCCGCAGTAATCGATCATGAATGAGATATCCGTCTTGCAGAACTTGAACAACGGTCCCCGAGGTCACGCTGGTATTTTCAACTTCTTGCACTGCGTTATGCAAATTAGCATCAAATGCCTGGTTAAGAGATTCAACGCGTCGCACGCCCTGACTTTCTAGCACTGTTGTCAACTCTTTTGCGGTCAACTCCACACCTACAGCTAAGTTTTTTAGCATCTCGTTTTGCTCTCGGGCTTGGGGGGAGGTCGCCAAAAGAGCCCGGCCAAGATTATCTGCGACCTGCAATAAGGCCTTACAGATATTCGAAACGGCATATTTGGCGCTATCAGCAATGCGTTTATCTGCCCGTTTGCCTGCATTTTCCGCTTCTGCAAGAGCCAGCAGGCGCTCGTTTTTCAAGATTTCCACCAACGCAATTAGCTCTTGATTCCGTGCTGCGAGATCCTCCGACTCATCTGAGTCATCCGGTAGCTGCTCAGCAGAGGCTTCTGCATCTTCCTCAGCTATCAGAGATTCGTCTGAATCTTGTTCTGGGTTTTCTTCGGGGGTTTTACCTGAATTTTCATTGGTCATGGTTTAAGACTGCTATCCATCTGTTGGGCTTTTCGTTTGTAATGGGTAAAACTTATTGTCCGAGCATGCGTCCCACAAGTTTTGATGTGTAGTCCACCATCGGAATTATCCTGGCATAATTAAGGCGCGTGGGGCCAATAACCCCAATTGCCCCGACTATTTGTTCGCGGGCATTTTGAAATGGTGCGACTACCATTGAGCATCCAGCTAACCCAAAGAGCTCATTCTGTGCGCCAATAAAAATCTGCACGCCGTCACCGTTACCAACCAAATCTAAAACTCGAACCATTTCCTCCCGCGCCTCAAGCGCTGAGAATAACTGGCGAATCCGTTCAAGGTCAGCGAGTGCAGTCACATTGTTCAGAAGGTTGGATTGTCCCTTTATGATGAGCGAGCCGTAACGGTCCGCAGCTGAATCACCACTCCATACAGCAAGACCTTCTTTGACTACTTTGGCTGAAAGCTCATCAAGCTGTGCACGATGAGATTCAAGATCGCTGAGAATTTCAGCGCGAGCCTCCTTAATGGTTTTTCCAGCAAGCCGCGCGGCAAGAAAATTGCCCGCCTCCACAAGCGCTGAGGGAGGAAGGTCATTTGGCACTTCTATGACGCGATTTTCTACCACACCGTTTTCGTTGACCATAACTACAAGAGTGCGACCAGGTTTAAGATTTACAAACTCAATGTGCTTCAACGGGGCCTCTACTTTGGGCGCTAGCACCATCCCCGCGCATTGAGCAAGGCCCGCAAGCGTCCGGGTGGCTTGGCTTAAGACTTCATCAGGCGAGCGGCCAGCGGCCTGACAATGTGCGTCGATCGCTTTGCGCTCCTCTATATCCAATCCACCAGATTGCAAAAGCCCGCTCACAAACATCTGCAGCCCGGCATCAGTTGGTAGCCGGCCCGCTGATGTATGCGGAGCAAAGAGGAGGCCCGCGCACTCCAAATCTGCCATCACATTTCGGATGGTGGCCGGAGACAGCGACCCGCCAAGCTTGCGAGCGACAGTGCGCGAGCCAATAGGCTCCCCTGTCTCAACATAAGTGTCGACTATGTGCCGGAAAATTTCCCGGGAGCGCTCGTTGAGTGCGACGACACTATGGGTGTCTGAATCGACCATGGACGCTTTTCAGCCTAGTGTGAGAACAAGTCTGCTATGTAAGGCGGCCGGGCCCCCCCGTCAATGTGCCGGCCCAGCATAGAAGGCGGTAAAACTTGCAGAATTGCTCGACTTTGACCGCTCCCTATTGGAGTGTTAGACGAAACGCCAGCGCCCCTAAGCCCGAAAACAGATTGTTTCTAGGATCCAAGCCTATGACCGCAACAATACCTCGTCCTTCCGGCCGCAAAGCTAGTGCCTTGAGGCCAGTCAGTTTTGAATTGGGCATAAACAAGCATGCCGAAGGATCTTGCCTAGTAACGTTTGGAGACACTCAAGTATTGTGCATGGCTAGTATCGAGGAGCATGTGCCGACCTGGCTGCGCGGCGGCGGCAAAGGATGGATAACAGCAGAATATGGCATGCTGCCAAGGGCGACCAACACTAGAATGGCCCGCGAAGCATCAAAAGGTAGGCAGTCTGGGCGCACCCAAGAAATACAGAGACTCATTGGGCGGGCCCTGCGGGCAGTCACCGATCTAAGCGGATTCGGCGAGATACAGGTGCGCGTTGATTGTGATGTAATTCAGGCCGACGGCGGGACCCGCACTGCTAGCGTAACTGGTGGATATCTTGCTTTATATCAAGCCTTCGCCACTATGAAGCGACTTGGTGCCATTAGTAAAATTCCACTCCAAGATTCCGTGGCGGCAATCAGTTCTGGTCTGTATCACGGCGCGCCCATTCTTGACCTTGATTATGCCGAAGACTCGGCTGCACAAGCAGACGTAAATTTTGTTCTGACTGGCTCAGCAAAAATCGTCGAGATACAGGGCACCGCTGAGGATTATCCATTTTCGCAAGACGAGTTTGATGAGCTGTTGCGCATCGCCAAAAAGGGTGTGGCCGATTTAACTTTAATGCAACTCGAGGCTCTTGCGCAGGCCGGACTCTGAACGCGATGGTACGATTCTTGAACGGTGGTAGATTAATTGTTGCCAGTCACAACGCCGGTAAGGTCAAAGAAATACGCGATCTTCTTACTCCATTTAATGTCTGCATATCTTCGGCGGCAGATTTAAGTTTGCCTGAGCCTGAAGAAAACGGAGACTGTTTCATTGCCAACGCAAAAATAAAGGCGCTTGCCGCTGCAAAAAGCACGAATCTTCCAGCTCTTGCCGATGACTCTGGACTAGGCGTAGAGGCGCTGGACGGGGCGCCTGGTATTTATTCGGCGCGTTGGGCTGGTCCCAAAAAAGATTTCGCAGCAGCAATGGCCCGCATCGAAAAAGAACTAGGCCATACGGATAACCTAAGTGCCCAGTTCGTTTGCGCTCTTGCTCTTGCCTGGCCAGACGGACATTGCGAAAGCTTTGAAGGGCGGGTTACTGGTGCGCTAACCTTTCCAGCACGTGGCACAAAGGGGTTTGGTTATGACCCTATTTTTATCCCCGATGGCCACCACGTTACTTTTGCCGAAATGGAGCCTTCTGCTAAGCACACTATAAGCCACCGCGCAGATGCATTTCGACAATTGGTGTCGGCCTGCTTTAAATGACTGGCCGAGTTACGGGCGATGAAGGTTTCGGTCTTTATGTCCACTGGCCATTTTGTGTTTCCAAATGCCCTTATTGCGATTTCAACTCGCATGTCAGTCAAGACGTCGACTATAAGCGCTGGCATGAAGCTTTGCTTGCCGAGCTTGACTACTTCGCCGAGCGCCTACCTGACAGAAAACTGACAAGTATTTTTTTCGGCGGTGGCACCCCTTCATTGATGCAACCAAATACAACAGAGGCCATCATCCATGCTGCCCGTCGACATTGGGAAGCCGTAAACGACCTTGAAATTACAGTGGAAGCCAACCCCAGCACTTTAGATATCGAAAAGTTCATGGCGATCCATGATGCAGGCGTTACTCGCCTGTCCGTGGGCGTGCAAGCTTTAAACGATACCGACCTTCGTTTTCTTGGCAGACATCACACCGTTGATGACGCACGAATGGCATGGCGCACAGCAGCGAAATTATTTAAGCGGGCGTCATTCGACCTGATATATGCACGCCCCGGCCAAAGCCCAAAAGCATGGCGTGCAGAGCTATCTGAAGCTTTGCGCGAGACAACGAATGAGGGCATGGATCACTTATCTCTCTATCAGCTGACGATGGAGCCCGGCACAACAATGTTTAATGCGCATGCGCGTGGAGAAATCATGCTGCCTAGCGAAGAGGAGGCCGCGGCACTTTACGATATTACCCAAGAGCTTTGTGAAAAAATGGGCTATCCGGCTTACGAGGTCTCAAATCATGCAAAGGGTGGGGCGGCTTGCGGTCACAATCTAACCTATTGGCGGGGCGGAGATTATGCTGGCATTGGCCCCGGTTCTCATGGCCGCCTAACTATGGACGGTAAAACTTACGCCGTTCGCCAGGTTAAGGCACCAGCTTTGTGGCTGAAGCGAGTGGCCGTTAATGGTCATGGCACCCAAGAGGAAGAGCTCTTGGCCCCAGAGGCTCGCGCTGAGGAGTTGGTGATCATGGGCCTACGCCTTTCCGAGGGCCTTGATAAAGCCCGCTTCGCCAGGCTTGCCGGCCGATCACTGAGCGAGGTGATTAGCCCTACTGCAACTGAGCGTTTAATCTCAGATGGTTACTTGTGCCAAACCTCATCTTACCTCACCACCACAGCCAAGGGGCGCTTGGCGCTGAACACTGTTTTAAGGGAATTGCTCGCTTAATCCGCCAAGTGAAATATGAGCACATCCGAAAGACCATATAAATCAATAGCTTAGGGAATTGCGCGTGTTGGGTCATGTAATTGCTTAGGTTTCTCCTTGATATATCTGAAAATAAGGCATTTTTTGCCTTTCTTTTACCCTTTATATACTATGGTCGACCAGGATTAGATCGCCCGATGGGCACAACGCCGGTAGTATAGATTTTCGCGGACACCGACCAGATGTACAATTACCGATTGGATGGGCTGCCGGACTACCCGTTTCAGCGCCTTGCTGGTTTGCTGGCTGGAATTGAGCCTGCACGCGGTCTAGAGCCTATAATAATGTCCATCGGCGAGCCTCAGCATTCAGCCCCTGCACTCCTCAAAGAAACACTAACCGCCCACTCGGACGGGTGGAGAAAATACCCGCCTACCGCGGGCACCAATGAATACCGAGGGGCCGTCGCCGCTTGGTGCACTAGCCGATTTGGTTTGCCGAACGGGTTTTTAGACCCCGACGTAAATGTTTTGCCCTTAGCCGGAACTCGCGAGGGTCTGTTCATGGCTGCGCAGCTTTGTATTCCTCCCCACAAAAGCGGCGGAGTACCTACCGTTTTAGTGCCCAATCCATTTTATCAGGTATATATCGGTGCTGCGGTGATGAATGGCGCCGAACCAATCTTAGTGCCCGCAACAGAGAGCACCGGATTTTTTCCTGATTACGATGGTGTTCCCAAACCAAGCCTTGCCCGAGCAGCCATGGCCTATATCTGCACTCCAGCCAATCCTCAGGGTACAGTAGCGGATTTAGTTCAGCTCAAAACTATAATTCGCCTCGCCCGAGAACATGACTTCGTCCTGGTCTCGGATGAGTGTTACTCAGAAATATACGAGACCTCACCTCCAGCGGGCGCCTTGCAAGCTTGTGCTGAAATTGGTGAAGGACTCGCCAACGTCCTTGTTTTCAACTCCCTATCCAAACGTTCAAACGTTCCTGGGTTGCGAGCCGGCTTTGTAGCTGGCGACGCCGACTTAATCGAAAGATTTTCGAAGCTGCGTGCCCACGGGGGCGCAGCCCAGCCGTTACCAGTTATGGCCGCTGCAGCTGAGCTATGGGCGGATGAGGCACATGTAGATGAAAATCGACGCCTTTATCGCTTAAAGGCCAATGATGCTGAGAGTATTTTGCGCAAACGATTTGGCTTTTACCGTCCAAAGGGCGGCTTTTTTCTATGGCTGAACGTTGGCGATGGAGAAAAATCAGCGCAGAAAATTTGGAAGAATGCGGCAGTAAAGGTGCTCCCAGGCGCGTATCTAGCCCACGAAGCTGGCCCGCGCAATGAGAATCCAGGTGCCGCATATATTCGAGTGGCGCTTGTTCACGACCGGAAGCGCACTTCCATTGCTCTAACACGTCTTGCCGAAACCTTATCCGCATCATGAGCCACATGCCGATATACAAGGAAACGACATTATGAACTCAGCCACCCGCACCAAAAGCGCACCTTTTCTTCCACCCGCTTGGGCCGAAATGTTGATGCGCAGCGCCCTATTCGCCGCTGGCAGCGCAATCATGCTGGTCTGCCTTGCTGCCATCGTTGCACTTCTAAGTTATGCGCCTACCGACCCATCGCTGAATACGGCATCGGGCGCTACACCACAAAATGCGTTGGGCTTGCCTGGAGCTATTTTCGCCGACGCCGCGCTTCAAACAGTAGGCCTTTCCATCACCGTTTTGATTGCAACCGTCGCAGCTTGGGCAATACGTTTAATGCGAGGGGAGACGGTCGATTGGCTTTGGCTGCGCATCGTTACCGCCATTGCTGGTATGCTAGTGCTAACTCTGGCACTAGAAATTATTTCGGTGACAGAGGGTTGGATTGTAGTCGCTGGTCTCGGAGGTTCTGCGGGCCAAGTGCTAACTGATTTGATTATCTATCACAACGGTCCAGTAATGGGCCTTGAATCAATGCGCACAGCACTTGCGATCGTTACAGCAATTTTAGCCTCGGTGCTTGGCCTTTCTGCTGCACTTTGGGCAATGACAATACAGCCATTGCGTGCCGCCAGCGAGTTATCGCGATTTGCACGGGCCTTTGCTGCTGGGCTGTTAAGTGCCGCCGAGGTGCCAATAGGAGTATGGCGAAACTACGTAAATAGCCGAAGCACAGATATAGCTCCGGAGCGGCTGATCGCACATGAACCCACTATCGACGACGACATTGCTTCCAGCTATGAGGTCGAGGAAGTCAAGTTTGATGCCACACACACAGTAAAACAAAAAGACGCTGTGGCCTTGGTTACTGAGCGTAAGTCGATGAGACTATCCAAGGCTGAATTAAGCGCCCGGCAAGGAAGCCTATTGCCTCAGAAAAATAAGGGGTTCGAGCTCCCGCAGCTTGACATTTTGTGCATGCCGGTTATTGACCGTAACGCCTGCGCAATCAGCCGCGAGGCGCTAGAGAACAATGCTCGAATGCTTGAGGCGGTTCTTGAGGACTTTGGTATAAAGGGTAAAATAGTTAAGGTCCGCCCTGGTCCGGTAGTAACGCTTTACGAACTAGAGCCGGCGCCCGGCACAAAAACCGCCCGCGTTGTTTCACTCGCTGATGATATTGCGCGGTCCATGAGTGCAGTGTCGGTGCGCATTGCCGTTGTTCCTGGTCGCAGCGTGATTGGCATTGAGCTTCCCAACGCAACACGTGAAACGGTATTTCTACGCGAAATGCTAGCCTCGAACGAGTTTGAAAAGACCGACGGCAAACTCATTATGTCGTTAGGTAAAGACATAGGTGGGGCGCCCGTTTTTGCTGACCTTGCGCGCATGCCCCACCTTTTGGTGGCCGGGACCACCGGCTCAGGCAAGTCTGTTGCAATCAATACAATGATTATGTCCCTGCTTTATCGCAATACACCGGCTGATGTAAGACTGATCATGATTGATCCAAAAATGCTCGAGCTTTCAGTCTATGATGGTATCCCACACCTTCTTGCCCCCGTAGTTACTGAAGCAAGCAAAGCTGTCATGGCCTTGAAATGGGTTGTACGCGAAATGGAAGACCGCTACCGCGCCATGAGTCAACTATCGGTGCGGAATATCAGCGGGTACAACCAGCGCCTCCAAGACGCAGCAAAGAAAGGGAAAACATTAACGCGCACAGTACAGACTGGATTTGACCCCAACACCGGCAAGCCGCTTTATGAAGAGCAGGCGCTTGACCTTACCCCACTTCCCTACATTGTCGTTATAATCGACGAGATGGCCGATTTGATGCTGGTCGCTGGCAAGGATGTAGAAGCGGCCGTCCAGCGCCTAGCACAAATGGCACGCGCAGCAGGAATCCATGTGATCATGGCAACCCAGCGTCCCTCAGTAGATGTTATTACCGGCACCATTAAAGCAAACTTCCCAACCCGAATCAGCTTTCAAGTCACCTCTAAAATCGATAGCCGCACCATTCTTGGAGAGCAGGGCGCTGAGCAACTTCTCGGCCAAGGCGATATGCTTTACATGGCCGCTGGCGGCCGGATAACCCGTGTGCATGGCCCCTTTGTGAACGACCGCGAAGTTGAACAAATAACTAACCACCTACGCGCACAGTCCCAACCTGACTACGTAGAAGCCGTAACTGAAGAGGCCGACCTGGAAGATGTTCCTGGTTTTGCGGCCTCAGGAAGCGTTAACCCTGCAACGGGGGACAGCCTATTTGATCAAGCTGTTGCTCTCGTTGCCCGTGAACGCAAAGCGTCCACTAGTTTCGTTCAGCGTCATTTGCAGATCGGCTATAATCGTGCCGCCCGGATAATTGAAGAAATGGAGCAACAGGGCATGATCTCTCGGGCGAATCACGTTGGCAAACGCGAAGTGCTGCTGCCCGGCAACAAAGAAATGTAATGCAGCGTACACAATAATATGACCTTAAAGTTACGATGGCGTGGGTGTAGATTCGCTCTCATGAAAAAGCGTTTACTCCCTGTCGCATTATTAATTTTTGCCCTGTACGTGTGGGCGGGTTTGCCGCCGGCCATGGCCTTAACCGAAGACATGGACTTAACCGAAGAAGAGGCTGCCGCTGCAAGTAAAGCGGAAGCCTATCTTAATGCCATTACGACCATGCAGGCGCGCTTTTTACAGGTGAATCCTGACGGCAGTACATTTGAGGGCGATTTGTATATCTCTCGGCCAGGTAAGATGCGCTTGGTATATGATCCCCCTACGCCGATGCTCATGATCGCCGACGGTGCATTTCTTATCTACATTGATACGGAGATGAACGATACCACCCATATCAATTTAAACGAAACCCCGGCCGGCATAATTCTCAAGAACAACCTGTCGTTTAGCGATCCAGACGTGAGTCTTGGAAGCGTTACGCTTGGTGCGAGCACAACGGAAATCACCACATCAATGGCCAAAGATACGGCAGCGGGTACGTTAACCCTGGTTTTTAGCGAGGCCCCGTTTGAGCTAAGGCAGTGGCGGGTTTATGATGCCCAAAGAAAAGAAGTGGCGGTGACCTTGTTTAACGCACGGTACGGCGTAAATCTAGACAGTGCATTGTTCCGCTATGACGTCCGGCGTTCAGGTGGCGAGCGCGATTGATTTTATAGACCCACTGCCTCGAGTTACTTGAATCATTCAAGCAAATCCTTCATCTTCATCACCCATTATTTAATTAAATATAACAGGGCGTTTCCATTCCATGGCATCGGACAACCCTAAAGGCTGGCATGGCACAACCATTCTCGCGGTAAGAAAGGGCGGAGCAGTTGTGATCGGTGGCGATGGGCAAGTTACTATCGGAAATCAAATTATAAAGTCAAATGCTCGCAAAGTGCGGCGATTATCAGGTGGCGCAGTTATCGCCGGCTTTGCGGGTGCTACCGCCGATGCCTTTACACTCTTCGAGCGCCTAGAAACAAAGCTTGAAAAACACCCGGGGCAATTGACTCGCGCCTGTGTTGAGTTAGCTAAGGATTGGCGCACAGATCGTTATTTGCGGCGCCTAGAAGCAATGATGGCCGTTGCAGATAAAGGAGTCTCTCTAGTTCTGTCAGGAAACGGGGATGTTTTGGAGCCGGAAGATGGACTCATAGGAATTGGGTCGGGTGGTGCCTATGCTCTTGCCGCTGCCCGCGCCTTTATTGATCGCGATGACATGAATGCCGAAGCAGTTGTGCGCAAATCGGTGGGGATTGCTGCTGACATCTGTATTTACACTAATAGAGACATTGTGGTTGAGTCCTTATGAGCTCTTTTTCTCCCCGTGAAATTGTTTCTGAGCTTGATCGTTTTATAATCGGACAAAATAGTGCCAAACGGGCCGTCGCGATTGCTTTACGCAACCGCTGGCGCCGACAACAGCTACCGGAGAATCTGCGCGAAGAAGTACTGCCAAAAAATATTCTCATGGTCGGTCCCACCGGTGTCGGTAAAACCGAAATCGCTCGACGCCTGGCCAAGCTGGCAAACGCACCATTTTTAAAAGTAGAGGCAACAAAATTTACTGAGGTGGGCTACGTAGGGCGGGACGTGGAAAGTATTGTTCGCGATCTTACGGAAATCGCTATGTCTATGACCCGTGATCGTTTTAGAAAAGAAGTAACGGCCAAAGCTGAGCTGGCCGCCGAAGATCGTGTTCTGGATGCCTTGGTCGGAGATAACGCAAGTGACGATACAAGACAAAAGTTCCGCAAGATGCTCAGGGAGGGGGCGCTTAATGAACGCGAAATAGAGATTCAAATGCAAGAGCCCGCAATTACAGGTATGCCGACCATGGACATCCCCGGCATGCCCGGCGCTCAAATGGGAATGGTCAACCTAAGCGATATGTTTGGCGGTATGTTTCGTGGTCAAACACGCGAACGTAAAATGTCTGTAGAAGAATCTTACGACGTTTTGGTGCGCGAAGAATCCGACAAACTGATCAATCAGGACGCGCTAGTACGTGAGGCCATTGCTGCTGTTGAAAATGATGGCATCGTTTTTTTGGACGAAGTTGATAAAATAACTCGGCACGATGCCGCCCAGGGGGGTGATGTCAGCCGCGAAGGTGTTCAGCGAGACCTCCTGCCTCTCATTGAGGGCACGACTGTGGCAACTAAGCACGGGCCCGTCAAAACAGATCACATCCTCTTCATCGCTTCTGGAGCATTTCATTTAGCCAAACCATCAGATCTTTTGCCGGAGCTGCAGGGGCGCTTGCCTATTCGTGTCGAACTTCAGGCCCTGACCCGGGATGACTTTGTGCGGATTCTCACCGAAACTGAAGCGAGCCTTATAAGACAATACAAAGCCCTTCTAGAGACCGAGTCTGTAACCCTGAACTTTGGAGAGGCCGCGATTGACGCTGTTGCCGACCTAGCTGCCGAAATTAATACCAGCATCGAAAATATTGGCGCCCGGCGCCTGCATACAGTCCTCGAAAAGCTGCTTGAAGACATAAGCTTCAGCGCAACCGATAAGGCCGGCGAAACTTTCACGATAGATGCTGACTATGTTCAAACGCAAGTTGGGGCGCTTGCGGAAAAGGGCGATTTGAGCAAGTTTATCCTTTGATCGGCGCTTTAATCGGCAGAGATTATTTTTAATATATCCGAAATTTTTTCCTCGCTTAAACCAGCAAGGGAGCTCTTTAAACGATTAGCCATCTCGGTTGCTCGCGGTGAAAGACCAGCAGTGTCGAGCGTCACCTTTGGTTGAGATAACATGGCGAGCCGCTTAAGCTCTTCGGCTTCATCCCAGTTCAAATTTAGGTGTCCGCAAATTTCTAGCACAAGCCCAGAAGCCGGCCTGCCGCGACGGCCGTGTTCAAGTGCTGATATATAGGCTGCTGAGACATTTAAGGCTGCGGCAAACGCTTTCAATGTAATTCTGTGTTTGTTGCGTAATGACCTAAGTTTGGCTCCAAAGGGCGTCATCGCAGACCTTCAAACCGATTGCGTTTTAGCAAAACATAAAATGCACCGGCACCACCATCACGAATCTTTGCTTCGGTAATAGCAAGAATTAACGGACGAAGTGTCGGCTGATTCAGCCAATGCGGTAATTCGCCTCGGATCTTCCCCACACGGTTGCCAGCTCGTCCCTTACCGGTAATTACAAGGACACACCGGGCTTGGCGGTTGTAAGCCCTTTTTAGAAATGATGTTAGTTCAGCGTAAGCCTGCTCGAGTGTGCACCCATGTAGGTCGATATGGCCTTCCACACGCAGCTGGCCACGCTTGAGCTTTTTGCCGGTCCGGTGATCAACGTTGAGCGTTGAACCGACGCGGATCACATTATGCTCACTTGATGCTGGTGCGGTTGGGGCGCGCACACCATGAGCGGAAACGCCGGTTGATAGCAAAGAGCTGCTCGGTTTGTAGCACTCTAGCGTTTTGGGCGCGGCCGTGGCGTGCAAAGATGGTCGGTATGGCTTGACGTTGCGGGTAACATGACGCCAGAGATGCTGGTCAGCAGCACTAATGTCGCGGCGAAATTTAGACATAGGCGGCGAAGTTCATCCCGTGGCCAGATTACATATTCACATCTTGCAGCCGCGGGCCGTCCGGCACTTCCTCCCCGCGCTGGGCGGATTTGAAAGCGTTATAGGTCTCGACCCCCTCAAGTTCCATCTCCGGCAGGTATCTTGTTACGAATGCGCGCCAATCACCGTCTGGCGAAACACACCGCGTCTTTTTCATATAATTGAGTGTAAGAACAAGCCCCCCCATTTTCCACAATAGATTCCAGTTATGGAGATTGCCAGTCGCGGCATCAATTGCCCGCCGATAAACTCGCTGGGCAATCCAGGGTCGTATAACAAATAGATAAAACATAACTCCGAGCACCATGGTTGCTGTTCCAAGTAAGAGATGAACAAAAAACATTAGGCCCAAGGAACCGATGAGAATAAGCAACAGTGGCGAGATATTTTCCCAGGGGTTCCAAACCGGCGAACGCGGATTGTTGAGACGATCAAAGTCTACAAATATGCTGACGCGGTCCGCCTGATACGACTCTACCAACCGGGCATAGAGCGCACGATCACGTTTTTTCTCACCGGGTTTTGCTGCCATTTTCTAACCTGCTCTTCTTAATGCCGTGGAAACAAACGCCTTCTCAGTAAAGTATCGTATCAACCAAAACTTACTTGAGTCTAAATAGATGTTGCCCTCATCCGTCAATGGTTTCCCTGTTTCGGTACAAAAACAAAATATTGACCATCGCTTTTCATGCGCCCCGCCTTGTAAAAGGCATCGGGCCCATGGCCCCAGAAAAAGTCGCCCCTAACCGCACCCTTGATGGCCGACCCGACATCTTGGGCCGCGACAAGCCGTTGAAGTGGACGGCCATCGGGATCATGCGTGTCGAGCCAAACCGGAGCGCCGAGGGGGACAGAACGAGGATCTACAGCAATCGACCGCATGGGAGTAAGCGACACACCAAATGCACCAATGGGGCCACCTTTAGTTTGCTCGGGACTGAGGTGACGAAAGAAAATATAGCGCGCATTCATATTCATATACTTGGCGGCCTGTTTGGGGTTGTTTTTGAGCCAATCGCGCACAGAGACCATAGATCCCTGGCCCGGCTTCAAAACACCGGCTTTAAGTAAAATTCCCCCAATACCGCGGAAAGATAACCCATTAGAACCGGCAA
The DNA here is from genome assembly GCA_002712165.1 of Fidelibacterota bacterium. Lineage (GTDB taxonomy): Bacteria > Pseudomonadota > Alphaproteobacteria > Rhodospirillales > Rhodospirillaceae > UBA11612. The sequence goes on along the minus strand of PASS01000059.1, from coordinate 134,309 downwards.
ATCCGATTCGAATGATACGACCATCTTGTAACGTCACGCGGCCTGATCCCTGAATGTGCAGTATGTGAACGTCGACTGGATCCCTCGCCCAAACGATAACATCCGCGTCCCCAGCAATAACACCATCAGCATCAATATTGGCTCGCGAGTAATACGGCTTAAGCTGGACACCGCCTTCTTGCTCTACCACGCGCCCAACAAATTTGGCGTGTCCGACTCCAGATAGAGGAGCTGCAGTAGCAGCGAAGTCGTTCAAGTTGACATTGACGAGGTTGCGCGGAAGTCCATAAATCGGTGTTTGATATGGGCCACCCCGCGTCATTGAACCTTTGAGATCAGCTTCATAGTACCCCGTGAACGTACCATGACTATTTATCGATTGGTCTATTTCCGCGGAAACACTGTAGGCTGAAAATTTTGATGCCATCAGCGTACGCATGGTTTTTTCACTATCTGCCCCAGCCAATAGGGCGCAAACCGTGTGCCAACTTGAGGCGGGGCGGCCGATGGGGCCTTGGCCGATAATAGCCGTGGGCGATTTGCGGCTGTAGCGCTCGCAAGAACGAAGCATGGCGGGGCGGGCATCAAAAATTGCGTCATTTGCCCACCCCGGAAGGCTTTCTATTTCGACGGGCGTGTAATTGACGCCGGGCTGTTGCGGCTGAATCTGCACCTCTTTCGTAATCACTGCCGGATCCGACTTCAAACGAAAGTACTGAGCGGTCACTATTGCGCCCACGGCAGCGCCCATCAGCGCGGCAAGGGTCGCAACGGCGAGTGTTCTCCTAAAAAATAACGGCTCAGAAGCAGCCAACGGTCGCGCTAAGTCCCTATTCGACGCTGCGTGTTGCGATCAACAGCCAGTTGGGATCAGGGCTGCTGGTATCGCGCGCAAAGGTCCAAATATCTGTTACGCTTTCTATATGATCTTCGTCGCCATCAATGACCACACCCGATTGGTCTTTAATGACGTTAACCTGCTCACTTTGGAATCGCACACTTACGATAGCCTTTTCATTATCCATCTCGATGCCCTCTAGCTTGGGCGGCCGGGTAGTAATTAATTCCGTTTCCATTGTCTCTCCGCGACTCTCACGATCCTGAACCATGCTAGCGAATTGAGAATAAACCTCCGGACTAAGAAGCGGTTTTAGGGTGTTCAATTCATTCTTGGCATAAGCAGCTACGATCATCTCAAACGCCTTGGCAGCGCCAGCCAAAAAGCCCGCCGCTTCAAATGAGGGGTCCGCGGCCCTTACTTGACGTAGCCCAGACTCAAGCGCCGTGCCTTGGTATGCCGATTCTGTGTCTAAAACCATTTCATCGCGCTCCCCGCGTGGGGGGGGCATTGAAACAACATTATCTGCTTTTCTTTGGGGTGACTGCTTTGTTCGCGTTTTGCGCGGTGGCTCGTGCCCCGTTCGGCGCCCCAAAACACTACGGAGCCGCAGGATTATAAATCCGGCAACCATGGCCAAGAAGATGATGTCGATAAACTGGAAACTCTCCATGGATGAATACCGTTTGTTCAGGTGTGCTTATGTCCAGCGAACAGGTGCTCGCTTTTGCACGGATTTTCCTTTTCAGTACACACTAAAATTGCACTGGGCCGTTTTGCCTTAGATACCAATTAGGCTGGCGCGTATCTATATAAACAGGGCATATGGATGAAAAATAGGCCCTTCGTTCTTAAAGGGCAAGCGGCGGACGGACTTTAATTAAGGGCGCTGGTCGGTGTCAGAGATGCTTGTGCCTTCGCATGAAGCATGTTAGGTCGCTTCGCCCTCCTACAGGGCTAGTATTTTGTGGTGTATGGCGTTGACGGAGATCCAGATGAGCGAAGCCGACCCCCCCCCAGAAGCAAAAGCGCCGCCCCCCGACGACCCAACCGCGTCAATGCCGGTTCGTTTTTTGGGACAGTATATTAAGGACTTATCGTTCGAGGTCCCCAACGCACCCGATATTTATAATCTTCTGCGACAAAAGTCCCCGGAAATTCCAATAACAATCGAAACTGCTGTTGATCATGTGAATGCCGGCGTTTTTGAGGTAGCCCTCAATGTTAGCCTTGAGGCCACGGTTGAGGACAAAGCCGCATTTATCCTAGAGTTGGTGTACGGTTGTATGGTTGAGATTGATCAAAAAAATATACCTGAAGAGCACGTTCATCCGTTTTTGCACATTGAGGTTCCCCGTCAGATTTTCCCATTCGTACGTGAGATTGTAAGCAGTTTGACTGTGGGTGGGGGCTTTCCACCATTGGTGCTCCAGATCGTGGATTTCAATGTAATATATCGTAAGAAGTTCTCTGACCCACAGACTGCGGGTAAATCACCGTCGTCCGAGTCTGACGCGAGTACAGACGGAGCACCTCAAAAAGAACACACATAGAAGCCCTGCCCCCAAACGGTGTGGCCAATGTGGGAATTATATTTTTGTCCAGATGGCATCCTTTATGGACGCTACGAAATCTGCGTGTGCTGCGGATTCTTTTGGAGAGGGTGAGTGATGACGGGGCTTTCGCTGCTGATGCTTTGATGTTGTGGCCAGTTCGGGAAGAGTGTCCGCAGCAGCTAACTCAAGTCCGGGCTCGCGCCCTCCAATCAACTCCAAATAGACCTGCGATAACAACTGGGCGTCGAGGAGGGCGCCATGCTTTTCCCTGGCTGAGGTGTCGATTTGGAATCGCTTACATAGAGCGTCAAGACTGACTTGAGCCCCGGGAAACTTGCGCCGCGCAAGCTTCACTGTATCAATGGTGCGCTCTGGGAGAATCGCGGGGTGGCCAGCCCTTTTAAGTTCCGCATTAATGAAGCTCAAATCAAAGCCAGCATTGTGAGCAACAATGTCCGAGTCGCCAAGAAAGTTTATGAATTCCTCCGCAATATCGGAAAATAACGGTTTCGTAGATAGAAATTCTATCGAGAGGCCGTGCACAGCCTCAGCCTCATATGGCATGTCTCGCTCAGGGTTAAGATAAACATGATACTCATTTCCGGTAGCAACATGATTCTCTAGCTCTAAGCAGCCGACCTCAACAACCCGATGGCCAGCCCCGGGATCAAGGCCGGTTGTTTCTGTGTCTAAAATAATCTCTCTCATGGGTTTTGGGATCCGTTGTGCGTTGAGTGTTTTTGTGACGCTTAACCACTGTGAGAAATTTAATAAGCCCGCGCAAGGTCTCGCGCTTGCCAATGCCCGAAAAAACAACTCCATCTGCAAGTTGCCGCTTTTCACGATCTGACATTTGTCTGGAAAGAATGGCTTGCAAGCGTGCTTCAGTCATTCCAGGTCTAGATAGGACGCGCTGTTTTTGAATAATTGCAGATGTGGAGACAACAATTGCCACATCACAAAGACGGTCGCTTTTGCTTTCAAACAGAAGGGGTATGTCCAGGGCAACAATACTGCGCCGTTGTAAAGCAGCTTGTCGCAAAAACTGTTCTCTGTTCGCCCGCGTCCGCGGATGAATGATCTGTTCCAGATCGTCGAGTGCTTTTGTATTGGCAAACACAATGCTACCGAGTTTTTGACGATCGACTCCGAGGCTGGTTGTAACTCCAGGAAACCGAGCTTCAATTGCTTTAGCAACCACACTTCCGGGTTTCATGAGACGGTGCACAGCGGAATCGGCATCGAAAACTGGTACGCCGAGTCGCTGTAACATCTTTGCCGCTGTGGATTTGCCCATAGCAATGGAGCCCGTCAAACCAATAATTGTGAAGGGGCGGCGAAGGGTATGGCGAATGACTGTTAGTTTGCGCACCCGGCCCATGAGTTAGGAGGCCGACAAAATGTGTTGGCGCAGAGAGGGGGTAACTGCGGGCTTTTTCCCGAACCACCCCTCAAACCCTGCTTGCGCCTGATAAAGTAGCATGCCCAAGCCATCGACTGTTCTCAGTCCGTTTGCATGCGCAGCGGCTAGCAATGGCGTTTCAAGGGGGGAGTAAACTATATCGGCCACAACACCGCTCCCAGAAAGCCGCCCGATATCCATTTCTAATTTCGGTTGTCCAGTCATTCCGAGGCTTGTGGTGTTTACAAGTAGTCCTGCGTTATGAAGATGCGACGACCTTTCATTCCAGGATATGACCTTAACGTTACCACCAAGGCTTTCTGCTATGCTTTCCGCGCGCGACTCCGTGCGGTTTACGAGATAAATTTCGGGGACGCCGGCATCCTGTAATGCTACACAAACGGCTCGAGAGGCACCCCCCGCCCCAACAACTACGGCCGGAGCTTCGGCAACATCGAATTCAGGCGCCTCAGCGCGCAGGTTTGCAAGAAATCCATAAGCGTCGGTGTTGGTTGCAAGAAGGCGACCGCGTTCATTTACAAAGATAGTATTTGCCGCACCGATTCTTTGAGCTTCCGGTGACACTTCATCAACAAACTCAAGCGCCCTCTCTTTATGTGGCAAAGTGATGTTAATTCCCACAAAGCCTCTTTGAGCCAAAGAATTTAGAGCATCGGCCAGCTCTTTCGGCCTAACCGGCAGCCGGACATAGCTTCCCTCAACACTATAATGATCTAACCAGTAACTATGAACGACTGGGGACTTTGAGTGCTCCACCGGCCAGCCTATGATGCCGGCGCGTCGGGTGGTGGTGGCGGAAGTCACTGTGTCACCACTTTGTGTTCCCGCAGAAACGACAACAGCTCCAAAAGCGGTAATCCGAGGATGGTAAAAAAGTTTCCCTCTATATTATCGAATAATTGAACACCGCGGCCCTCAAGTTGATATGCTCCTACCGACGATAATGCCACCTCCCCGACCTCGCTTATATATTCGTCAAGAAAGTTTGTGGTAAAATTGCGCATTGAGAGGCTAGGGCCCGCATTGTGGTGCCATATCCGTGAACCATTAAGAGCTACAACGACACTTGTGGCTAATGTGTGAGTTTGGCCCCGCAAAGATAACAGGTGTGTTTTTACCCCCTCCATGCTTGTCGGCTTATCAAACCACCTCCCGTTGCATTCGAGCATTTGGTCGGCCCCAACGATCAGAGCCCTTGGGTGACTCTGCGACACTTTTACGGCTTTGAGTTCAGCCAGGGTTTCGGCACACTGCGCGGCTGATGCTCCCTCGGCTCGCAGGGTTGTTTTCACACCATCTTCATCAACTTTAGCAGGGATTATATCAAACTTCAGTCCCGCAGACCGAAGCACTTTAGCGCGACTTAAACTAGAAGATGCTAGAATCACAGGCTGGCGGGTTTCTTGAACCATTTATCTGTAAGCCCTCTGTAATCATGTGGTCGATGTGTTGCGCTGGTTGTACAGTTGGATAATTGTCGCGGCTGTTTCTTCAATAGACCTGCGCGTAACATCGATAACAGGCCATCCGTATTTTGCAAACATCCTGCGTGACGTTGTAATTTCATCACGAACCTTCCCAAGGTCTGCGTAATCCTGAGTCCGATCATCTTTCATAATTCTTAGGCGGTTTTGACGAATATCACTTAGGCTTTTCGGGTCTCGCGTTAGTCCTACAAATAGGGGCTTCGGGGCTGCCGCAATCTCCTCTGGCACCAATATACCAGGGACCAACGGAATATTGCCCACCCAAAGGCCTCGATTTGCCAGATACATGCATGTTGGCGTTTTAGATGTCCTTGAAACTCCCACAAGAACAATGTCCGCGTCTGTCATTGTTTGCATGGATTGGCCGTCATCATGCTGAACCGCAAAGTGCATCGCATCAATGCGATCAAAGTATCCATCATCCAGCGTGTGCTGTTTACCTATTTCCGAACGGGCTGTGCGTTCAAAAAAGTGTGAGAAGGCCTTCATTACAGGATCTAGCGCCGATATGCATTGAACATGTAATTCGCGGCAGGCTTTCTCCAGCTGTTCGCGAATCTCACGATCAAGAAGAGTAAAAACTACAAGGCCTGGTGAATGTTTTATTCCTTCGATAACACGGTTCATCTGTCCTGGCGTTCTCACCAACCACCAAACATGCTTGTCTACATTCACTTTCTCATATTGAACCAGACACGCCCGCGCAATGTTGGTAACTGTTTCACCAGACGAGTCGGAAATTAGGTGCAAATTGAACGAGTCATTTTGTGCCATAGTAACTTTTTTGGTCTGTGGGCAATTTATTTATAGTGAGAGTAACAATGAACTTTAGGAAGAGAAATTAAAACATCCCACGTTTATCATGATTTAGTACCGAAGATGCTCTTATGTAGATAATAGCTTATTTCAAGTGTGAATCATCTTAGTAGACGTGATCCCTTTTTATTTATTCGTTTAACTCACACTTCGGTAGATCATGCTAAAAGCTTTAGCCCATTTCTTTTTCTTAGATCTCCACAGTTCAGTACACAGAGCTTTCTCTAACAATTAGAGTTGTGTAAAAGAGGATAAGTGTAATGGTAAAGATTAATCCCTATAAATCACAGGACATACAACAAACCACTACTTTTAATCTTTTTAAGTAATATTTATCTAATTATATGATTTCAGAATTAAATTTCTTGATTGACTTAGTAAAAAACCTCCGGTATCGCTGACCCTATCACTAGGGGGCAATCGTTTCCCAGATCCGGAAAGATTATAAAAAGCCGGACAATAACTTCCCGATTTGATTTTCCATTCGTTTAAAAGGCAGTCCCGCCAATACATCTAATTCAATCACAATAAACATTATTAAGAAAATGCATCTGCAAGAGTTGAAGCGTAAGTCACCAGCAGAGCTACTTGGCTTTGCTGAGGAAAATAAAGTAGAAAATGCCTCGAATCTACGTAGGCAAGATTTGATGTTTGCTATTTTAAAGTCCCTTGCTGACAAAGGGACATCCATTGATGGTGATGGGGTCCTCGAAATCCTTCAAGATGGATTTGGTTTTCTACGGTCTCCAGAATCTAACTACTTATCCGGACCAGACGACATCTATGTCTCACCGAGCCAGGTGCGTCGCTTTAGCCTCCGCACAGGTGACACGGTAGAAGGACAAATACGCGCACCGAAAGATGGAGAGCGCTATTTTGCTTTGCTTAAAGTCAATACTATAAACTTTGAAGATCCAGGGAAAGTAAAACACCGTATTAATTTTGATAATCTTACGCCGCTTTATCCTGATGAAAAACTCACGCTGGAGGTTGAGAAGAAAGACACTAAGTCTAAGGATACAACACAAAGAGTAATTGAGTTGGTTGCTCCTTTGGGAAAAGGCCAGCGAGGCCTTGTTGTAGCTCCGCCTAGGACAGGAAAAACAATTATGCTGCAGAACATTGCTGCAGCAATCGCTGAGAATCATCCGGATATTTACCTAATAGTGCTGCTTATTGATGAGCGCCCGGAAGAAGTAACAGATATGGATCGAACTGTTAAAGGCGAGGTTGTTAGCTCAACATTCGATGAGCCGGCATCAAGGCACGTTCAGGTTGCTGAGATGGTTATAGAGAAATCGAAGAGGCTTGTTGAACATAAGAGAGACGTTGTTATCCTTTTAGATTCAATAACGCGGCTTGGTCGTGCCTATAATACTGTTGTCCCTTCATCAGGAAAAGTGTTGACCGGTGGCGTTGATGCGAATGCCCTTCAGAGACCGAAAAGGTTTTTTGGAGCGGCCAGAAACATTGAAGAAGGCGGCTCACTGACAATCATTGCTACGGCATTGATCGATACAGGCAGTCGCATGGACGAAGTAATTTTCGAAGAGTTTAAAGGAACGGGCAACTCTGAAATTATCCTCGATCGTAAATTGGCAGACAAACGAGTTTTTCCGTCTATCGACATCACAAAGTCTGGAACACGCAAAGAAGAGCTGCTTGTCAGTCAAGCAACTCTTTCAAAAATGTGGGTGCTCCGCCGGATATTGGATCCAATGGGCATTCAAGACAGCATGGAGTTTTTGCTTGATAAGCTAAGAAATTCAAAGAACAACAACGACTTCTTTGATAGCATGAACAAATAGCGTTCTATAAGCTAAAAAACTTAGAGCTGTGTCACACTGAAGTTCACGATCAATCCATTATGTGATTAGGATGGTGGAGCCCGTCGTTTTTCTCGCCTCCAAATCAGTGTGGGCGTGCATAGCTTGCTCAAGTGAGTAGGAATTTCCCGTATCAATATTGATCGCACCCTTAGCAACTATTTCAAACAATTCTGTTGTGGCGCGCACATAGTCCTCGCGACCACCAACATAGTCCGCAAGTCGCGGCCGGGTAAGAAATAGCGACCCCTTGGCGGCTAGAATATTTGGCTCGATAAGGGGGGCAACCCCCGATGCATTCCCAAATGCAACCATAAGGCCCCGTGGGGATAAGCAGTCTAGAGATTTCATAAAAGTGTCGTTGCCCACGCCATCGTAAACTACTGGGACACCTTTTCCGTTGGTGAGGTCGCGAACCTTAGACACCCAGTCTTCAGTCTTATACAAAATAGTGTGCGAGCAACCAGCGGCCTCAGCAATCTGAGCCTTTTCTTTTGAGCCCACAGTTCCAATTACCGTCGCACCGATATGACGAGCCCATTGACAAAAAATGAGACCCACCCCCCCGGCGGCGGCATGGAATAAAACTGTTTCTCCAGCCTTTAAGTGATGTATCGCACGAAGCAAATACCATGTGGTCATTCCGCGAAGCATCATGCCGGCTACCTGCTCGTCCCGAAGCGCAGATGGGACAGAAACCACGCTTTCTGCTGGTATGAGTCGCTCTTCTGCGTATCCACCTAAAGGGCCATTGCCATAACAAACCCGATCACCAACTTTTAGGTTTTTGACACCAGCTCCAATAGCATCGATGAAACCAACGCCCTCTAGCCCAGGAATAAAAGATTCGCTATCCACCGCAGAAACGCCGGCCGTTTTGCTGTAAAGGCCGGTGCGATGGTAAACATCGATAAAGTTAACGCCAATTGCGGTTTGGCGAATGCGGATTTCTCCTTCGCCCGGGTCCCCAACGGTTATGTCTTCAAGACGAAGGACCTCGGGGCCGCCGGTCTCGCGAACTACAATTGCCTTGACCATAAGCTTTCTCCTTTAAGTTACTTTTTACCGCCCAATCTCTATGCCCTCTATAAGCAACAATGCTGTTTTTGTTGCAAGGCCGCCCTCTCCAGAATACCCGCCGAGCGCACCATTGGCACCAACGACGCGATGGCATGGTATTAAGATTGGAAGAGGGTTTCTTCCGCAAGCCGTTCCTACAGGACGAGCCCCGGACTTGAGACTTAGTGCGATTTCGCCATAGCTAAGAGTGCTGCCATATGGAATCTTTAATAAATCTTGCCAGACAGACCTCTGGAAGTCAGAGCCGCCAGGTTTCATGGGGAGGGTGAAATTTTTTAAAGAGCCATCAAAATAGGCATTGAGTTGACGCACAGCTTCTTTCGTCAAGGGTGTTTGTGTTTGGTCCCGACCCCATCCCCAATCCAGCGATACAAGGGCTCCATTGTGCTCACTGATTGATAGGGCCCCGATTGGAGAGTGCATAGAAAGCTGTGCAACAGGAGACGGCTTTAATCTGCTAACAACCAATTTGAACTCCGTTCACGACCATTTGTGGACAGCCCTTAGCGAGGACCCTAACCTTATGCGTGCGGTGGGGGAACTCCCAGACCCCCCCACGGCTCACCTCATTTACTGTTGTGGCGCGACCCGCTACGTTTGGAACGTACCATAATAAGCACGATCAATATTACCGGCGCTGAAATCGATAAATAAACATGGTGAATGATACAATTTTTGCTCTAGCCTCGGCGGTGGGCCGGGCAGGCATTGCCGTTGTTCGTCTGTCTGGCCCGGCGGCACGTGGGGCGCTGGCATCACTAAGATGCGCGCCCACCTCTCCTCGCACAGCGTCAATGGCAAGCTTTAAGGATCCACGCTCAGGAGAACTTCTTGATGATGGCCTTCTTATTTGGTTTCCAGCACCGGGGAGCTTCACAGGCGAAGATGTTGCAGAGCTTCATGTGCATGGCGGCCGGGCTGTAGTTGACGGCTTGCTGGCGGCCCTGTCTGGCATAAATGGGCTGCGGCCTGCCGAACCCGGCGAGTTTACTCGACGAGCGTTTGAGCATGGCAAGATGGACTTGACGCAAGCAGAGGCTCTGGCGGATCTGGTTGATGCGGAAACCCGCGCGCAAAAAAATCAGGCCCTACAACAGATGGGAGGTGCACTTAAAGATCTATACGATGATTGGCGTGTAATACTAATACAAGTACTCGCTCATCTTGAGGCAGTTATAGACTTTCCTGATGAAAACCTGCCGCAAGAAACAACCGATAGGATCTGGGTGAGATTGCGTAATTTAGAAAAAGCAATCGCAAAACACCTGGACGACGGAGGTCGCGGCGAGCGAATTCGTGATGGCATAAAAATTGCGATTATCGGTCCCCCAAACGCGGGCAAGTCTAGCCTGCTAAATTTTCTAGTTCAGCGGGATGTGGCTATTGTCTCTGACATTCCAGGCACGACGCGGGACGTTATAGAGGTGCACATGGATTTGGGGGGCTTTGCTGTTACCGTTGCTGATACGGCAGGCCTGCGTGCTGCGGGCAATATAATAGAGGATGAAGGGATTCGACGTGCGCTGATGCGTGCCCAAGCCGCGGATTTAAAAATAGCCCTATTTGATGGAGACATTTATCCGACACTAGACGCGGCAACATTGAGCCTGATCGATTCTGATACAATGACGGTTATTAATAAAGCCGATCTGATTCAGGGCGATGACCACCATCTTGAATCTAAAGAGAACACACTTTTTATTTCCTTGAAAACAGGTGTGGGCGTGGACACGTTTTTGTTACGGCTACAAGAGTGGGTATCCCTGAAAATGGATCGCGGAACCGCGGCTCCGTTAACGAGGGCGCGACACCGCCATGCATTGAACGATTGTGTTGATGCGGTGAGGCGCGCGATTGATGCACCGCTGCAGGAGCTCGCCGCGCAGGATTTGCGCTTGGCGGCCAGGGCCCTAGGCAGGATCACCGGCCGAGTGGACGTAGAAGAAATCCTTGATGTTATTTTTCGCGATTTTTGTATCGGCAAATAGACTAATGTGTGTTTAATCCAGCCACCAGCAGACACGAATCCTATTTGGCTGCGGCAACCACCCACGATATAAGGGCTCCAACTAGCAGGCGGGAGTTTGCCCAGGTGGCTAAGTCCAGAACTAACTTTTTTGATGTCATTGTCGTTGGCGGCGGACATGCGGGTTGCGAAGCGGCGGCGGCGGCGGCGCGCGTGGGCGCCCACACACTCTTGATTACCCACAAGATAGAAACCATTGGTCAAATGTCGTGCAATCCGGCCATCGGCGGTTTGGCAAAGGGCCACCTGGTTCGAGAGATTGACGCCCTTGATGGGATCATGGGGCGAGCCATTGATTGCGCCGGAATTCAGTTCCGCGTGCTAAACCGGTCTAAAGGGCCAGCAGTCCGCGGGCCGAGGGCACAGGCCGATAGGGTGCTTTACCGCAGGGCAGTCCAGCAGCTTTTAGCTGAGCAATCTAACCTTGAAATACGTGCCGGCGGTATCGAGGACCTTTATATTAACGAGCAAAACCAATCGATTATGGGTGTAGTTGAAGCGAATGGTGAAGTAACCTCAGCAGCAGCTGTTGTACTCACAACGGGAACCTTTCTAGGTGGCTTGATCCACAGAGGTGAAGAGCGGATTCCCGCTGGCCGTGTTGGCGACGGCCCGGCCCTAGGGCTTTCTAAGACATTGAAAACAAAGGGGTTTATGGTTGGGCGCCTAAAAACAGGAACGCCACCGCGCGTTGATGGACGAACCATAGATTGGACCAGCCTGCAAATGCAGTCCGGTGATCACCCACCAGAGCCGTTTTCTTTTCTAACTAAAGAAATCACGACACGGCAAGTAGAGTGCGGTGTGACCCACACAACGCGTGCCTCACATGACTTAATTTTAGAAAACAAGGACCGGGCCCCCCTTTATAATGGGCAGATCCAGAGCGCTGGTCCCAGATACTGCCCATCAATAGAAGATAAAGTTGTGCGATTTTCTGATCGGGACCAGCATCAAATTTTTTTGGAGCCAGAGGGGCTCAATGACCCAACTGTCTACCCTAATGGCATTTCGACCTCTTTGCCGGAGGACATACAATTAAAGTTGCTTAAGACTATTCCTGGGCTAGAAAAAGCAAGAATGCTTCAAGCTGGCTATGCCATTGAATACGATTATGTGGACCCACGAGAGCTGCGACCGACCTTAGAAACAAGAAAAATAAAAGGACTTTACTTCGCAGGGCAAATAAACGGGACCACGGGATACGAGGAGGCGGCAGCCCAAGGCTTGCTTGCTGGTGTGAACGCCGCGCAGAAAATTTCTGGTAACGGGCGAATGGCTGTGGACAGGGCAGAGGGTTATATGGGGGTGATGGTGGATGATCTCACCACACTAGGCACAGCTGAGCCCTATCGAATGTTCACCTCTAGGGCAGAATATCGCCTATTGCTCAGGGCCGACAATGCTGACCTAAGGCTGACGGAAAAAGGCATTGCGGCAGGGTGTGTTGGTAGCAAAAGACAGCGCCACCTTCGCACTAAGATTAAGGCCCTTGAAACGGCGCGTAAGTATATGAATTCAAAGAGCCTAAGCCCAAATGAATGGTCGGCCCACGGCATACCAATTAACCAAGATGGGGTGCGCCGCACAGGCATGGACGTTTTAGCCTCGCCGGATATAGAGATTGCTAAACTCGCAAAAGTATTCCCTCTTTTTTCCACGTTTCGAGCCGATGTGGTCGAGCAGTTAGAAATTGAGGGCAAATATGCTGGTTATTTAGGCCGCCAGGAAGCTGATATAAGGGCTTTCCGAAAAGATGAAGAGCTACGAATCCCAGAAGGGCTAAGCTTTGAACGGATTGGCGGATTGTCGACAGAGGTTCGGGAAAAGCTGAGCCTGGCTCAACCAACCACCCTGGGGGCCGCAGCGAGAATTCCTGGAATAACTCCGGCGGCTCTTACAGCCTTACTTCGCCATGTACGTAGGCCCAAGACCGCTCAAGATCCAGCGGCCAAGGCCGGTTAATTTGGGAATTGTTTCACGTGAAACGACCCCCAAACTATGGTCCTAAGGAGTTCTCAAGTGACACATTAGTTTCACGTGAAACAGTGGAGCGGCTCCAGATTTATGCCAAAGTGCTTTTGAAATGGAACCAAACGGTCAATCTTGTCGGACAATCGACTATTGAGAACCTTTGGCATCGACACTTTCTAGATTCGGCCCAGCTTTATCCCCGGATTTCACCTAATTCACAGGTTCTGCTGGATCTCGGGTCTGGCGCGGGGTTCCCCGGCCTAGTTCTTGCTATTATGGGCTGCTCGTGCGTTCACCTGGTGGAAAAGGATCGAACAAAAACGACATTTCTCAGGGAGGTTGCTAGGCTAACGGAAACAGAAGTCCATATCCATAATGCGCAAATTGATGCGTTTGAGCCCTTTCCCGTCGACATAGTAACAGCGCGGGCGCTGGCGCCTATTTCAGACCTGCTGGTATGGGCGGAACCCTTTCTCGGTTCTGAGAGCGTTTGTCTTTTTCCTAAAGGACGAAATGTTGAGGAAGAATTGACCAGCATATACAATATATGGGAGACTGAGATTGTCCGGCTGCCTAGTCGAACGGACCCTCAATCCACTATAGTATGTATGCGCGGGGTGCGCCGTGTCCGAACCAGTTCTTGAAAAAACACCGAAAAGTAAATATGCGCGCGTGCTTGCGATCTCAAACCAAAAGGGCGGCGTTGGGAAAACCACTACAGCCGTGAATTTGGCCACCGCTATGGCAGCCGCACAAAAGCAAGTCTTGGTAATCGACCTTGACCCCCAGGGCAACGCATCAACAAGCCTTGGCATTGATCAAAAAGCCCGTGAGATAGGCACATATAATCTGCTAATGGGCGAGGTCGCTTTGAGCGAGGCCATGGTACAAACATCGGTACCTAACCTTAGCGTTATTCCCTCTGGAGTTGAACTTGCGGGCGCTGAGCTGGAGCTGATCGAGTTTGAAAACCGGCAAGATTGCCTGAAGAAAGCCATTGGCAATCAAAGTGCTGACTGGGATTTTATTTTAATCGATTGCCCCCCGTCATTGGGTCTTTTAACGCTTAACGCACTGGTTGCTGCCGACGCAGTTCTTGTGCCACTTCAAGCCGAGTTCCTTGCTCTTGAAGGTGTAAGCCACCTTGTGCGAACCATCGACCGCGTGAGGACAACTTTCAACCCAAACCTCGAGATCCAGGGGATCGTCCTTACCATGGTGGATAAGCGAAACAACTTGTCGGAAATGGTGGAAAGCGACGTACGCCAGTTTTTTGGCGGAAAGGTCTACGCTACCACAATTCCCCGCAATGTGAGAATTTCGGAAGCCCCGTCCCATGGTAAGCCGGTCCTCCTGTACGACTTTCAATCCAAAGGAGCGCGGGCCTATTTGGATCTCGCTGGCGAGGTGTTGAAGCGCGAGCAAGGTGCAGCGGCTGCATGAGTGCTGATACACCCAAGCGAAAAAATCTCGGTAGGGGGCTTAGTGCCCTTTTTGGAGAGCAGCAGGGAAGTGCTACGCCCGCAAATATGGGCTCTTCTTCGGCTTACGATGCACCAATAGCTGTTGCCTCAACTCGCCTTCCTGTTGACCTTTTGAGGCCCTCACCACTTCAGCCCCGCCGCCGTTTTGAGCAGTCAGCCCTTAATGAGCTTTCGGCCTCCATTGCGGAGAAAGGTATTTTACAACCCCTCCTAGTGCGTGCCGACCCTCAGAAGCCGGGTCACTATGAGATTGTTGCCGGTGAGCGACGCTGGAGAGCTTCACAACAGGCCAAAGTTCATGACGTACCCGTCCATGTCGCCGAGCTTTCGGATTCTGAGGTTTTAGAGGTCGCCCTAATAGAAAATCTCCAGCGTCAAGACCTTTCGCCAGTGGAGGAGGCGCGAGGCTACCGCGCGCTGCTCGATGATTTCGAGCATACGCAAGAGCAGGTTGCGGGCGTTGTCGGTAAGAGCCGAGCCCATGTTGCCAATTCGATCAGGCTTTTGTCTCTTCCCGAGTCGGTTTTATCTCTTTTGGATATGGGTGAGATTACCGTGGGCCAGGCGCGACCTTTGATTGGACTAGATAGTGCCGCGGACCTCGCAAGCAAGATTGTTAAGGGGGGCCTGAGCGCAAGGCAAGCAGAGCGCATGGCCAGGGGCTTTAGGAACATTAAGCGGCCAACGCGGCGCGCCAAAGACCCGGACATAGCAGCCCTAGAGGAAAACCTTGAACAAACAACGGGCTATAGTGTGAAAATTGGCTTTGACGGTAAGGGTGGCTCAGTCTCAATCGCCTACGCAACTCTGGAGCAATTGGACGATATCGTTAACCGTCTGTCTGGTGGGGGTCGCTCTAAGTTCCAAATAGATTCCCCTGATCAGGTCAATGATGGGTCTCTATAGGACTGGCCAGACGCAATAATATACAATAATATCAATGGTATATGCGCTCTCCCGGCAAACACGCCTCTATGTCTAGCCAATTCTCATCACGTTTGTTGGGTGGTGACGGAGCGCGCGCGTTCTGCTCAACACCTTGAAGGCAATATAAGGCCTTTAACAATGGCGAGTTCTAGCGACGGGCCGCACGGCGCCCCACTTGGGCAAGCTGTATCAAAGTACGCTCAACGACTGCTATCGTTGGCATATCTGTAGATTTTGCAGATAGCTCTGCTTTCATGAGTAGCTCAAGCCCACGTATTAGTAAGTCTTCTGACCACCGGCCTGCCTGTATTTGAAAGCGTCTTTTGTATTTGAAGAATACCGGCGGCCGTAAACGGCTTGCCGCCTCATCGATGTTTTTGCCATCTTTTAGGTGTCCCCGCGTTTCGTATAGGCGCATGAAATGTCGTGACACTGATGTCAGAATGCTTATGGGCGAAACTGCTTCCGCAATCATCAGTCCATAGGCCCGCCTTACCATTGCTTGATCGCCCTCGCATACGGCATATGTCAAATTATCTAACCCAATAGCGGCGTTATCGCCGACACAAGCAAGTATATCGTCTTCGGTTATCACTGTGTTTCGTGCGGCGGCATCTGGCCCCATGTAAACAATAAGCTTTTCGATTTCGCTTCGGCTTTGCTCGCGGTCGCCTCCAAGATGACTTGTCAACCATCCCAAGGCTTCCGGTGCAATCTGCAAACCGGCCGCCTTTAAACTTGAACGGATTATAGCCTCAAGTGATTGGGTATCATCGCTGTAACAAGCAAGAGCAGCTGCATCGTTGGCTTTTTCAAAGACTGTGCGCAGCTTGGACCGTGGTCCCAGGTCTCGGCTATCAACCAATACAAGAGCATCGCCGACGGGGTTTTCTAGAAATTTAGCAAAAAGGTCAGCGGTTTTATCGGTTGCATCCCGGATACGCACGACACGGCGCCCACCGGTCAACGCTAGCCCTGCGGCTTCATCTCTGAGGCGCGCTGGATCATCACGTAGCTGATCAGCTGAGAATTCACTTACGCGAAATGGGTCATCTATGGAGTCTGCAACAGACCGCGTTAGTATATTTAGGCGCTCGCGCACCAAACCAGCATCAGGACCATAAACTAAAATGGAGCGGACGCCAGAGTCTGGATTTGCGGAGAAGGCGTCTGCGCGGCCTGGTGGAATTTTCATGAAACTCGATCTGCCGTTTTCTCAGTTTCTGTCGTTTGCACTATTCTAAGGGTTGAAGCGGTCGTGGAAATATACAGCAAGCCGCGTTTTGATTTGTTCACCAACGTGGCGCACTGCACGGTCTTCAGCATTTGCTTGCGAGGCGACGGTGGCGAACTGATCGTCCAGGATGTTGTAGCTCACGATCGATTGGACCTGTTCACCAAAAACTCGTCTGCCGCCTTCATGGAGATAAAAACTGGCCACGAGCACAAAGTTTGCGCGAGAGCTAGTCGCATCTTTTCGAATACCAAGCTCGTCGATACGCTCGGTCAAACCAATCTCGAGATAATATGTTGAGTCAGATGCTGTGCCCCGAGGCTGAAGTTGTTCGCTAAGGACTTGACGTAGCTTCATACCCTTGCGGTGGGGAAGGGGAAGAACAGATACTGTCGCCAGGGCTTGTGCGACCTGCGGCGAACCCACTGGGCCGCTGGTTCCGTACAGTGGGCGAAACCCGCACCCACTGATTATGAGTGAGGCAAAAAGTACGAGGACAGCGCCAATTGTGGAGCGGATTTTTATCATTTCGCTTTCACAAATACCACGTTCTATGGAGCAACGATATTGACGATCTTCTTCGGAACAACGATTACCTTATGCGGCACCTGTCCGCACAGCTGCTTTTGCACAGCCGGGAGCGCTAGCGCGGCTTCTATGCACGCAGCTTTATCTGCATTGGTTGCCATTTTAATTGTTCCACGTAATTTTCCGTTCACTTGAACGCCAAGAGTGGCGGTATTTTCTTTAAGCATCGCCGGATCAAATTTTGGCCAGGGGGTTTCTGCAAGGATGGACGGTTGCTTGAAGCCTTTCCAAATCTCTTCCGCTAAGTGCGGTGTCAGCGGGTGGATAAGCTGTGCTATGGTTAAGATGCCGAAACGATAAGCAGCATTGGCCCCACCTCCGGAGCGATCAAGCGCAGCAAGAGCGTTGGTCAACTCGCGAATTCGCGCCACGGCAGAATTAAAGCGAAATTTCTCGATATCGTCCCCCACAGTCGCAATCGCCCGATGGCACTGGCGCACAACGTTAAGAGCTTCTGGTTCCATGTTTTCTTGGAGCGGCTCTTCCGGCAGGTCTTGGGCATGGACAGCCAGGCGCCACAAGCGGTTCAAAAATCTCCACGAACCCTCAATGCCCGATTCGGTCCACTCCAAGTCTCTCTCTGGCGGCGAGTCAGACAGCATAAACAATCGCGCTGCATCGGCCCCGTAAGTCTCTATTATGCGGTGTGGATCAACAGTGTTCCTTTTCGACTTCGACATTTTTTCGGACCGCCCGATTATAACCGGCACATTATCGGACTCACGAAATGCACGCCCCCCCTCATACTTCACGTTACCTGGCTCAACCCACACGCCGTCATTGGTGCGATAAGTTTCGTGGCACACCATGCCCTGGGTGAACATCCCATCGAACGGCTCTTTAATATCTAAGTACCCGCAGTCGGATAGAGCTCGCATGAAGAAACGCGAGTACAGAAGATGTAAAATTGCATGCTCAATGCCTCCGATGTATTGATCGACAGGCAACCATTTCATAGCTTCATTTTTGTCAAACGCACGACTATCCAAATGCGGTGAACAAAAGCGTGCGAAATACCATGATGATTCGAAGAAGGTATCGAAAGTATCGGTTTCGCGCAGCGCGGCCTTACCACACGATGGGCATTTCACATGGCGCCACGTTGCATGTTTTGCGAGCGGGTTTCCCGGCTCGTCGAAAGTGACATCTTCAGGCAAAGTTACAGGCAAGTCTTCATCAGGGACGGGGACTGGCCCACAATCATCGCAATGAATTATGGGGATCGGGCAGCCCCAGTAGCGCTGCCGTGAAATGCCCCAATCGCGCAATCGAAACTGTACGACACCAGCGCCAGTACCTAAGCTCTCCAACTTCTCAATGGCGACTCGCCGCGCATCTTCGACACTTAGGCCATTTAAAAACTCTGACTTGATTGCAACCCCATCTTCGGTGAAAGCCTCACTGCTGGCTTCTAGCTTCTCGGCGAAAACCGACGCATCCTCATCGACAGGCGCTATGACACAGTGCACGGGCAGACCATATTTGCGCGCAAACTCAATGTCCCGCTGATCGTGAGCAGGGCATCCGAAAATGGCGCCTGTGCCGTAGTCCATTAGTACAAAGTTGGCGATATATACTGGTACCAGCCGTTCGGAATTGAACGGATGACGAGCTTTCAGACCTGTATCATAGCCTTTCTTTTCAGCGGTCTCGACGGCTGCGGTCGAGGTGCCTGCGCGTGCGCACTCTGCTATAAAACCAGAAATACCTTCATCACTTTTAGCTAGCTTTGTTGCCAAAGGGTGTTGTGACGAGATCGCACAAAACGAAGCCCCGAACAATGTGTCAGGACGGGTTGTATATACTTCCAAGGATTCTGAGAGATCAGTACCGTCCTTGTTCACTAAAGACCAGAGGATGCTCGCCCCTTCTGACCGGCCGATCCAGTTGCGCTGCATTAGCCGCACCTTGTCTGGCCAATTTTCAAGGGAATCTATTTCTGTTAACAAGTCGTCAGCGTAGTGAGTTATTTTCAGGAACCACTGGCTTAGCCTGCGCTGCTCAACATCGGCGCCCGATCGCCAGCCTTTGCCGTCTATAACCTGTTCGTTGGCAAGAACAGTATGCTCAATGGGGTCCCAGTTAACCCAGGATTCCTTGCGGTAGGCTAAGCCGGCCTTTACTAAATCGAGAAACATTTTTTGTTCGTGCTTGTAGTAGTCCGGCTCGCAGCTTGCGATCTCACGGCTCCAGTCGAGGGAAAGGCCCAGCGGTTTGAACTGATCTCGCATATCCGCGATGTTTTGACGGGTCCATTTGCGAGGGTGCACACCGCGCTCTAAAGCTGCGTTTTCAGCGGGCAGTCCGAAAGCATCCCAACCCATTGGATGCAAGACGTTGAAGCCGTTCGCTTTCTTATAACGCGCGATCACATCGCCTAGGGTGTAGTTGCGAACATGCCCCATGTGCAAACGGCCTGATGGATAAGGAAACATCTCAAGCACGTAATATTTTGGCTTGGCTGAGCCGTCCTCAGCCGTGAAGCAAGCTTTTTCAGCCCATGTTTTTTGCCACATCTTTTCCGTCTCGCGGAAATTGTAGCGTTCTTCCTGCAGTGCCATCGCCAGTCTTGTCGGTCTTTGGAGCCACAGCCGCGGATCCTGCGGCCCTAGATGTTTGTAATTATGTATATCAGCTATATTGGGCCGATGCAGTTTTCATTAGTTAGTTTCCGCCACAGCTCGCAAGCGTAGGTCGCGTGCGCGGCTTAGGATAGCATTTTCGAATGCGGTAGGCACATCAACACTAACAGCGGCATCCCGCCATCCAGTCACTCCACCTCTTGCCTGACGGAACACAGATACGCGTAATCCGTCTGCGCGCAAAGTACGTCCTAAAATATATACATTAACCTTGAAGCGCTCTTCAGGAGTTTCTGGTGGCGCATACCAATCAGTTATAATGACACCGCCGAATGGGTCCACCGAGGCTAGCGGCATAAACGCAATAGTATCCAGGGAGGCGCGCCACAAAAAGGCGTTGACGGCAACAGCCCCCTGAGTTCCATCACGCTTATCATCTCCAAACAGCTCTAGTCCCAGCCCGCCCTCACTAAAAATGCCTTCGCGGTTTTCTACTGAGTCTCTATCCGGTGATGGCTGATATATGCTGTCAGAGCCACACCCGGCGATAGCCAGCAACGCAAGGGCTACTATGGCCCATGCTTTTTCGCCCCAAACTCCCTGGCCGCCGCCCATATGCGTGCTCCTTTACGTTTCTGGCAATTTAATCAAGGGCCGTTATAGACAACCCTTGGGCTGTTGTCTAAGAAACTGATATCACTTGCTTCGCCAGGTGCACCGCCGCGGCAGGGGACGAAGATGGGTTGGTTAAACATTGCTCGCTTAACGGCACCTTTATTACTCGGGGGTGTTTTTGTCCATGGGCTTGCGCCTTCTGCACGGGCGGCTGAAGCCCTTACACTTTCTCTTGGCGGTTATATCCACCAATACTTTTTTGTCGCGAGCCAAGATAATTTGGTTGGAGAAGATATCAATCCCAGCGGCATGTTTGGCGACACGCGCTTGACCTTTCGGGGTCGCACCACTTTAGATAATGGCATTGTCGTTCGGGCCTATGTGCGCGTGTTCGCTGAGGCAAATTCGCAGCCCAACGCTGATGAAGTTTATGTAGAAGTGGCAAGTTCCTTGGGCCGACTCCGCATAGGCGAGAAGGCAGGCGTCAACACGTCGACAATTGGCGACCCTGCACCACAGGCATTTTTGACAGTTTATGATGAGGTTGTTGGAGACGCGCTGATCTCGCGTACCGGTGTTACACTGAGCGATGCGTTTACATTCCGGCGTTTTACAGGAAATGCGCTTGGGATTTCTTATCAGGCACCCGAAGTATTTGGAGTTAAACTGGGCGTTAGTTATCACCCTGCCGTTAATCGCAACGAAGGCCCGATCAATAATTCAACGAAGGCCAACAATGCTGTAGACTTTACGGCAGGATATGAAGGCTATTATCCCGGCGGGTCTTATCGTTTATTAGCCGGGTATTTTCATTCTGATTCGAGCGCCCTGGAAAATGATGGTGCCCAAGCATGGAACATCTCTGCCGGCCTTACCTACGGTGGCTGGGAGCTGGCCGGAGCTTATATGAACGCTGATATCGATGGCCAGCCGCGAGAGCGTGCCTGGACTATTGGTGCGCTCTATGGAATCGGGCCATTGCAGCTATCGGCTGACTTTCGAACATCAAAACGAAGCAGATATGCTGGCGCCGCAAGCCATGAGCGAGCAGGGCGAGCGACACTTCAGACGGCTTACAAATTGGGCCCTGGCATAAGTGTTGGTCTTGCTGGGTTTTACGCCAAGCAGAAAGATAGCGCCGGTGCATCTTGGGGTGGCGGTGGTGTGCTTGGTGGTATCAAGGTGGGCTTTTAATCGAGCTTCGCAGGGCCGATTCGGTGCTCAGCTAGTTAATAAATATCAGTGGAGAGAGAGCCTTCACCTTTATTTTGCAATACTTAGTCTGTTTTTGTGTAATACTTGGAGGAATCCCCTCCTTAAGTGTGAGGTATTTGCCACAACAGCGCTCTAACATGCCTTAACTGCACTCGCATTATTGACCCGTAGCTGCTGTGGTGCGAATTTTATATGACCGTGAACTTTAAAGAAGTGCGTCGTAATGCGCATCTCACATAACATAGGCAAACTCACTGTCGTCTCAGTGATGGCCGGCTTATTAGCTACCGCGGGCCCTGCCCTTTCGGCAGAGTTCCGCGTTGGGTCGCTTTCTTCGTCAATGGCAGCGAGCTCTGATAGCGAAATTAGCTCGACCCTGACGGTGTTTGCGGTTGAATCTATAGCCATGGGCTATCTAACGCCGGCCAGCGGATCACTTGCTTTTGGGGCGCTGCCAGGAGAGCCTTTACTAATAAACTCGCTAAATGGAGGCTCGGGTGGCGTAGTGCTCGCTGATACGTTTGATATTGTTGGCACATACACTGCGGACCTTCATGGCGGCCGGGTTGGTCTCTATGGCGGCTATTCTGACCGACCAACAACTTTGTCGCTCGAGCCCGACAGCGCATGGAGTTTTGGCGCTTCGATTGGTTACGCTGGGTTTTATGTGCGTGGCGGAATTAGCGATATGAACGCGGCAGCACTTCTTCAGAGCGTTGAGGGATGGGAGGCTGGTCTCGGATACGAAACGGGCAACCTAGATCTAAGGCTGACCTATGCCGCGACGCAGTCAGTGGGCGACCTGGGCGTGCCGGCACATCAACTGGACAGCAAGCAATGGACTCTCGGTGGTGACTATGAAATATCGTCCAGTCTTCGGCTAAATGCAGACGCGTTCTATGATATGCGCAGCAGAGGCCTCCCGGCTTTACTCTCAGCGCCGTCCCTGACTACGCCTCAGGGCACTGGTGCTCGCGTAGGAGTTCAGCTCCGCTTTTAGATCAGCTTTGATTTTCTGAAGCAAAGCCTATACCCGCATAGCCATGGCATCCAGTGCCACGAAGCGCGTTGAGCGTTTTTGAATTTACTCCACCGAGCGCAATTACTGAGATTGGGGTGCTTCTCACCATTGCCGCAAGGCGCACAGGCCCTAAGGGCCGCCTGTGCGGGTGGCTCAGCGTGCCAAAGACCGGCGATAATAGGGCGGCAGAAGCGCCGATTTTGTATGCTTGTCGCAGTTCTTGAGGACTATGAGCGGCAGCGGTGAGCAGGCCCTTTCGCCGCTTTAGCCATAATCGTGCCGCTGGCTCAAGGCCTATTCTGGCCATATGTCCTGGCAAATGTAATCCGTGAGCGCCGACCCGTGCGGCCAACCTCCAGTTACCCCCAACCAAGATGCTAATTTGACGCCGTCGACAAAGTGCAGATAATAGTTTGGCGATTTGAAACCGCTCAGGATCATTATAGTGGCGAAGAATGAAGCACGAGCCGCGCGGCAGCTTGGATAATGCTGCACTTGGTTTTGGCAGGCGGTCATCATCACTCATCAAGAAAACAGTAGGCAACGGAGATTGACTATTATCGCGAGATATCCCGCGTTTGAGGTTATGGCTAGCGCTTGTTAACGTCAGGTGCATTTCATAAATCTCAGAAAGATGGTCTTTCAAAAAGTGACCCCAGTCGCCGCTTTCCATAATATCACTTCACGCGTCAGGGCAAGTGCACAAGGTGCAGGGCGGGCCCTTGAAACCGTAAATCTTATCGCCGTCTCTAAAACATTCTCGAAAGAGGATATAATGCCCTTGCTTTGCGAGGGGCACCGCCATTTTGGCGAGAACCGCATTCAGGAAGCTTTAGACAAATGGCCCGAGCTACGTAGAGAGGTGAAGGATATCGTTTTGCACATGATTGGCCCTCTGCAAACTAACAAAGTTAGGGATGCGATCGAGCATTTCAATGTTATTCACTCAGTTGATCGTTCCCGCCTTGCGGAAAGGCTGGCCGTGGAAATGAAACGACAAGATCGCCGACCACTGTGTTTAATTCAGGTAAATACAGGCCGAGAACCCCAAAAAGCAGGTATAGATCCGGCAGATGCGGACGCGTTTATCGACTATTGTCGCCACAAATTGAACCTACCTGTAAAAGGTCTCATGTGCATTCCCCCAGCTCACGAGGAGCCCTCGCTCCACTTTGCGTTCTTGCGCGAAATTGCTCTTCGCAATGACTTGGCGCATCTCAGTATGGGTATGAGCGCTGACTTCGAGACTGCTATCTCATTTGGAGCAACGTACGTTAGGGTTGGGAGTGCTATTTTTGGTTCGCGGGGCTCCCCTAAATTGTAGACAGTCGAGCATTAATCTCAATGAAAGAGTCTAACCTGACAACTTCTAGAATTTCAGACAGATCGGATAGACTAAGCGCGATGCAACCAGCGGTTGGGTCGCCATCATCTTGAATTAGGTGCATGAAAATCGCGCTACCTGCACCGATCTCAACCGGGTCATCGTTATATCCAATAACGACCAATAGGTCATATCTATTATCTTTACGCCATAAACTTTCTGCATTCGCCCGATATGGGATTTCAACTGCACAATTATAGAATGGGTCACCAGGCTCATCGCACCAACCGTCGTTTTCACCAATTGGAGTTGTTAGGAGTGACGTTTTTGGCTTATTTGTACGATCTGCGCGATAAAGAACTTTACGAAGCTTGAAATTTCCAGCTGGTGTTGCGCCATCACCTTCTCGCTTATCGCGGCTAACGCCACTACGGCCCAACATGCAAGAAAAAATGCGGTTGCCACAGTACAATATTCCTCGGTGCGAGGTTTCCTGGTCGGGAACTAATACTAGTTTTTCGATAAATTTTACCACGACAGCATTCTTAGGTCATATGCTTGGATCGATTCTCTTTTGTTTGAAGGTAGCTGTGGTTAAGATCATTGGACAAGGCCATTTTTCACCAATCAAATTCATGTATTTAGATTCAGCCCAGCATGGCCTCGAGACTTTAATTGTTATTAGACCCGCATGTTGGTAACCGGCATCTAGAAAATTTTGTTCTGAGTCAATTAACTTATAAAAATTAAGCTAAGTCGGTAAATTCGACAACTACCAACCGACGGCCGCAGTGGGGCGTAAAATGACTTCAGTCCGAACCGCACTCATTATTTGCGATGACGCACTTCTAAGAGGGACGCTTAGAGATCAGCTTCAGGCGGTTAGCTACTTTGATTCCATAGATGAGGCTGTGGACGGTGCAGGTGGCTTAGCGAAAACGGAACATACTATATTCGACATGATATTATTGGACACTGGCCTTCCGGACATGGATAGCCGTGAGGTGTGCCGGACTATGCGCGAGCGCGGGGTTCGTTCGCCTATAATTATATTAACAGTGGCTGATTCTGATAAAGAGGTTATTGATGGACATGATGCTGGCGCCAATGACTATATTACAAAGCCGTTCCGTTTGGCCGCCCTGCTTACACGAGTCCACGCTCATCTGCGCCAACACGATAAATCGGATGAGGCAATTTTTGTTATCGGGCCGTATAAATTTCATCCATCCGCCAAGAACCTAGTGCATAAGGATGGAAAGAAAACACGCTTAACCGAAAAAGAGACAGCTATTCTTAAACATTTATATTGTGTCGGCCAGAAGACCGTTCCGCGTGAGACACTTTTAGGTGAGGTCTGGGGCTACAATGCGGCAGTGACTACCCATACACTAGAAACACACATCTATCGCCTTCGCCAAAAAATAGAGGCGAACCCTGCGGACGTCCGCATTCTTGTCACGGTCCCAGGCGGATATAGGCTTGAACCATAAGTGTATCAAAGTCGCTACTAAATGGATGCCACGGTAACGACACAAAAAGTCCCGGCACTTATTCGCGCTTTGAAATATTGGCGAGCAACTCAAGCACGCTCTTGCGAAGCTCGGGACTACTTAAACGCCAATAAGCCCGCACAAGCTCAAGAGTTTCTGTCCGTTGCATGGGGTCGCTATCCAAGGGCTCGATGTTCTCCACAACTCCCTCGCTACTGCGCGATGTTGGCATAGTACGTTCACCTGTTGTGTTCGCGCCAATGTCCTCAAAGAAACAAGAGATTGGATAATCAAGCACACACGAAATATCAAACAGCCGGCTTGCACTTACCCGGTTGTGACCACTCTCATATTTTTGCACTTGTTGGAATGTGACGCCGATGTCGCTGGCTAATTGTTCTTGGCTTATACGCAACAACGTGCGGCGCAGCTTGATTCGCTTCCCCACGTGTATGTCGACTGGATCCGGGCCTTCGCTTTTAGCGCCAGGTTGCCTGCCCTTGCCACGGGATTTCATTGTGATGATCGAAGACTCCATTAAACAAATCTAACTAACCACAGTTTAAAAAACCTCGTCTTGAGTTTGCGCCGATCACGACGTCACATCCATTGTAAAGACTATTATTCGGAACTAGCATTACTAAAATGAGGCGAAAAACAGCTTAGTGCAAGCGTAGCACGAGTATATTTGCAAAGATCAAATCAATCCTATATGGCCTCGCTTCCTTCTACCTGCTAGAAGATCACCGCACACGTGTCCCAGCGCAGCAGGGACGTGCTCGTAACGCGCTGATTATAATTCTCAAATTACGTGTGCAGCGGATGGAGCGACGTAGATGCGCCAGGCTAGTGTCGAGCGAAACACGAAGGAAACCCAGGTGAAGGCGACCGTAAACCTGGACGGTAGTGGGCGCTATGCTGTTTCTACCGGAATTGGCTTTCTTGATCATATGCTTGAGCAGCTCTCGCGACATAGTCTCATTGACCTGACGGTCGAAGCCAAAGGCGACCTTCATATCGATTTCCATCATACCACAGAAGATTCGGCTATTTGTATCGGAGAGGCGATCGCTAAGGCGCTCGGGGAGCGCAAAGGCATTGTGCGCTACGGCTCGGCGATCATTCCTATGGACGAGACCTTAAGCGAAGTCGCAATTGATCTGTCCAACCGCCCCTATTTGATTTGGAAAGCGGAGTTCAGCAAACCTAAGCTTGGCGACATGGATACGGAGCTATTTAAGGAATGGTTTCAAGCTTTTGCCCAAGCGGCGGGAGCGACGCTGCATGTTTGGAATAAGTACGGCGAAAACAACCATCATATTGTTGAATCTTGTTATAAGGGGCTTGCGAGAGCCCTGAGACAGGCGGTGGAGATAGACCCGCGCAAGTCCGGCGATGTACCTTCGACAAAGGGCACCCTGGGCGGGAGCCTATAGATTTAAAGCGAAATATGACAGTCGCTATAATTGATTACGGATCGGGTAATTTACGGTCCGCCGCCAAGGCCTTTGAGCGAGCGGCGCAGGAGTCTGCTGCGCCAGAGGACATTCTAGTGACATCAAATCCTGCCGAAGTGGCCTCTTCTGATCGCATTGTGCTGCCTGGCGTTGGTGCTTTCGCAGATTGTAAGCGTGGCCTAGAAGCGCTTCCAGGAATGATTGATGCCCTTAACTACACGGTGTGCACTCATAAGCGCCCTTTTTTAGGCATATGTGTGGGCATGCAGCTCATGGCGGCGCGTGGTTTTGAGCACGTGGAAACCGATGGCCTCGGATGGTTAGACGCGAAAGTTGTCGCTTTAGACTCTCGCGGCAGGTCGCCGTCCCCCGCTGGCTACAAAGTACCGCATATGGGCTGGAATGAGGTGTCGCTTAAAAATGCCCATCCAGTATTTGATGGCATAGATGTGGGCATGCATGCTTATTTTGTGCATAGTTTTCATATGGAATGTGCCGATATCTGTGATGTACTTGCGACCACCTCTTACGGTCAAACAGTTACTGCTGCTGTAAGCCGGGGAAATATGATTGGCACCCAGTTTCACCCTGAGAAAAGCCAGGCTCTTGGTCTAAAGTTTATCGCTAATTTTCTGGCCTGGACACCTTAGAGCGCCCATTACAGTTGGTTTAAGGCACCCATGATTTTTTTCCCTGCCATAGATTTGAAGGACGGCGTTTGCGTGCGCCTCGTAAAAGGCGATATGTCCCAATCAACGGTATTCAACGATTCTCCCGCAGATCAGGCCCGCCAGTTTTCTAAAGCGGGCGCTGAGTGGCTCCATGTGGTCGATCTGAATGGTGCTTTTGCGGGAGTCCCAGTTAACACGGGCGCGGTGAAAGATATTATTGCCTCAGGTATTCCAGTGCAGCTGGGTGGCGGAATCCGTACCATGGAGACGGTAGATTCTTGGTTCAGGGCTGGGGTTGGTCGGGTTGTGCTGGGAACCGCGGCTGTCAAAGCACCCGACTTAGTGCGTCAAGCATGTCGAGCTTATCCAGGGCGCATCGCCGTTGGCATTGATGCGCGTTCCGGAAAAGTTGCGACTGAAGGCTGGGCCGATGTTTCCGAGCTAACTACGATTGATATCTCTCAGCGCTTTGTTGATAGTGGCGTTGCTGCCATTATTCATACTGATATCGATCGCGATGGGCTACTTACCGGGCCAAATGTGGTCGCGTCCGCTGAATTGGCCCGTGCGGTACCTATTCCAGTGATTGTTTCAGGCGGTGTATCTTCGCTGGAAGATCTCAGGGCTGTCAAAGCTGAGGCGGACTCAGGGATAGCAGGGGTTATCGTGGGCCGAGCCGTTTACGATGGAAGTATAGATATTAAGGCCGCAGCCGCTTTATTGAACGAATAGCGCTTCTGCGCCATATAGGGTGCCTTCTATAAATCCTTACGGACCTGTCGCAACTGGAAACCGCTGTGCTGAAAATTCGTATTATACCCTGTCTCGACGTTAAGCAGGGCCGCGTTGTCAAGGGTATAAACTTTGTCGACTTGCGCGATGCAGGTGATCCTGTGGAGCAGGCGCGGCTTTATGATACTGAGGGTGCGGACGAGCTTTGCTTTCTTGATATCACCGCTAGTCATGAAAATCGCGATACGCTCTATAGCGTAGTTTCGCGCACTGCCGAGCAGTGCTTCATGCCGCTTACTGTCGGTGGCGGTGTCCGAACGGTCGATGACATCCGCAAGCTTTTGTTAGCCGGTGCCGATAAAGTGTCTATCAATACTGCGGCGGTGAAGACGCCAGAGTTCGTTAAAGCCGCAGCGGAAAAATTCGGCAGTCAGTGCATTGTTGTGGCGCTTGATGCTAAACAAACTGGCGACAATTTCTTCGAGATTTTCACCCATGGCGGGCGCAACGCGACGGGGATTGATGCGGTTGCTTGGGCTAAGCGTATGACTGCCTATGGTGCAGGAGAAATTCTTCTCACCTCGATGGATCGGGACGGCACGAAAGCTGGCTACGATATACCGCTGACCCGCGCAGTAGCTGATGCGGTGAGCGTGCCAGTTATTGCCTCAGGTGGTGTAGGAACTCTCGAGCACCTCGCCGCTGGGGTAAGCGAGGGGCACGCAACGGCTGTGCTAGCGGCATCGATTTTTCATTTTGGACAGCATACGATACACGAAGCTAAAGATTACTTGCATAGCGTGGGGATCCCCGTGCGTCTTGCAGCATGAACGGAAGAAATATGATGAGTAAAAACGTAAATATTCTGTGTGAATTATACGATGTGATTGCTATGCGCAAAGGCGCTGATCCAAAGTCATCCTTCACCGCGAGTCTATTTTCAAACGGCACGAATAAGATTGCTCAGAAACTGGGCGAAGAAGCCGTGGAAACTGCGATTGCCGCTGTAGCGGAAGGGAAGCACGAGACGATATCTGAAAGCGCAGACCTTTTATATTGTTTACTAGTGCTCTGGGCAGATAAGGGCATCAAACCGGACGAGGTGTGGGAAAGGTTAGCGGAGCGTTCTGGAATTTCGGGCATCACCGAGAAAGAATCGCGCAAGAAAAGCGTTTAGAGTTGTTATGAGAGGAAGCAGATATGTACGATGACAATAATATTTTCGCTAAAATCCTGCGCGATGAAATTCCAAATAAAACAGTGCTTGAAGACAGCAGTGTCCTGGCCTTCGACGACATCAACCCTCAAGCGCCTGTTCACTCCTTGGTGATACCCAAAAACAAATATGTTTCTCTCAATGATTTTGCCGAGAAAGCAACGGATACGGAAATTGCAAACTTAGTGCGTGCGACTGTGAAAGTTGCATATGAGAAGGGAGTAAAGGATAACGGCTATCGATTAATTGTGAACATAGGGCCTAATTCCCATCAGGAAGTGCCGCACTTACATTTTCATATTCTAGGCGGACGCAAGCTTGGACCCATGCTGGCCAAAAAACATAGAGAGCTGGAATAATAAGGACGAGGTGTCTAAATAATTGACCCCATCGTCTATTCCGGCGCTTAATTCAATCTTCTTTGTAGGGTGCTTGCACGAGGTCAAAGTGGTGTAACTGAGCTCAAGCCCATAGCCCCGGGGCTGCTGAGGACTTTCTTAGGGCAGGCGAGCCTCAATAGCATCCCAAATCTGACTTTCAAGAGCAACGCCGTCGAACCTGTTTACCTCTTGTAGGCCGGTGGGTGAGGTGACGTTTATCTCGGTAAGGTAGCCGCCGATAACGTCTATCCCTGCGAATATAATGCCGTTCTTCGCTAATGTGGGCCCGATGACTTCGCAAATCTCCAGTTCGCGACCGGTCAGTGTGGCTTTCTCTGGACGACCCCCCACATGCATGTTTGAGCGGGCTTCACCCACGGCAGGTACTCGGTTAATGGCGCCGACCGGTCGGCCTTCGATCAGGATGACACGCTTATCTCCTTTTCTAACTTCCGGTATATAGCGCTGAACCATGATGGGCTCGCACCAAGTGGTGGTGAACAGCTCGATTAAAGCACCAAGGTTTTCATCCCCAGGTGGGAGGTGGAACACACCAGCGCCGCCGTTGCCGTAGACCGGCTTTACAATGATATCTTTATGTTCCTGTCGAAACGCCCTGACCTCATCAATGTCTGCACTGATCAGGGTTGGTGGCATAACGTTCTCAAAATGGGTAACGAAAAGCTTTTCCGGCGCGTTGCGAACATGAAACGGATCGTTCACCACTAAAGTCTCTGGGTGGATATGCTCCAGAATATGAGTCGCTGTGATATAGGCCATGTTGAATGGTGGGTCCTGGCGCATCAGTACAGCATCCATCTCGTGCAGGTTTAAAGCTTCCATGGGGCCGAGATCAAAATGCCGTCCCATCTTGCGCTGCACGGTTAGCGGATATGCCCGGGCAGTGACACGCCCATCATTGAGTGTCAGATGGCTAGGAAGATAGTGATAAAGGCTGTAACCGCGCTTTTGAGCTTCAAGAGCAAGAACGAATGTGGAGTCCCCGTTGATGTCGATGGAGTCCATGGGGTCCATCTGTATGGCGACGCTCAAACTCATGTAGACCTCTTTAGCAAAATGATTACGCTACTTTATTAAAATGTTAGTGAAGGCGCTCCCGTAATTCACAGACCACACCGCTAATTTTGGCCCGGTCTGGACCTTCGGGTGCATGAGCGACGAAATGTTCAAAAGCTTCAACGGCTTTCTTGAGGTGCCCAAGACGCATATGAATAACACCAGTCTCGCGCCATACGTTGGGGTCATCAGGTTTAAGAACCTGCATACATTTTAAAGCATCGAGCGCGCCCTCAGACTCACCGAGTTCTAAGCGCCTAATTTTGATGTTGTTCTGCAAGCGCACAAGCACGTCGCGGTTGCTGACCGGCATGTAGTGACCGGCCTCCAATTCAACCGCGGCACCGGCCATAACCTTTAGCAGTTCGCGCAGCTGTGGGGCTTCCAAAATACGTCCACCGTGAAAGGGGTCCAGAATAGCGCGGCGACCATCTCTACTTTCCAGGCGAATCAGGAAATACCCGGGAAAGCTTAGTCCTGCCGCCCCCCAGCTCTGTGACCGCGCCGCTGCGAGATAGAGAATTCCAAGGGTGACCGGCAAACCTTTGCGGCGATCAATAACACGCATCAAATTAGCATTATCAAGATCATCGTAGGTGTCCTCGTCACCAGCATAGCGGAAATCTTGAGCAAGAACGCGGCTGAGCACTGCGGCCATGTCCTCAGGCCTAGCAGTGTCGGGCTTGAGGTTTGCAGAATTAGCGGCATGGGCAACCGCTTTTGCGACGGCCTTTAAATGGTCACGGTAAATTTTCAGATTTGAGGCGGGCTGGTTGACCGAGGCTAATACTAACGCAGCCTCGGCGATGTCGATGGCTTCGTCTGCCTGAGCTGTAATGAGCTCNAGTTGNTTTTGTAAGGTCTCNGANGAGGCCACGTTAAGTCTCNCTTTGTTNAGACTAGNAGTCATATCTGCNGTATGTACGCCATTCGCCAGNGCATTCCAACGCGGATTGAGGTCTTAAGCTTNAAGGTNTCGCCTGTCATNTCTTTTGTGNGTTCTTTTTCAAGGCAATGGCGCGAGCATAGACCACACGTCTCGGTTGCGAGAGTGATCCAGCTACCGCTTCTACAGCATCGCGAAGACTGAAGGTCGAAAGCGCATCGCGCAAGGCAGCGTCCAACTCCTCATTTGTAACTGACTTAGCCGTGTGTTCTGGTGGGCTGATAACGATTACAACCTCTCCCTTGGGCGCGCCGGAGGCTTCATAGTGGGTGGCGAGCGTGGCGAGTGCTCCGCGCTGCACTTCCTCGTGCAGCTTAGTGAGTTCACGGCATACGGCGGCATTTCGTGCACCTAGAACGTCAGAAAGGTCGGCAAGTGTCGCGGCGAGTCTTTGGGCCGATTCGTAGAAAACCAAAGTTGCTCTTACCCCACTGATTTCATTGATTATTGTTCTGCGTCCTTTGGATTTGGTTGGTAAGAAACCGGCGTACAACACTCGGTCCGTGGGCAAGCCTGATACGGCGAGGGCAGCGAGCAAAGCAGATGGCCCTGGCACCGCAAAGACTGAAATGCCAGCTTCAGAGCAGGCTCTCACCAGCCGGTAGCCGGGATCGGAAAGCAGAGGCGTGCCCGCATCGCATACCAAAGCAACAGACTCGCCNGCGGAAAGACGTTTAAGGATNCGNGGTCGAGCCCNGAGTGCATTNTGGTCATGATACTGGGTCATGGGCGTAGAGATGCCATAATGTCGCAACAATGCGCCGGTTACCCTGGTGTCCTCGCAGGCGATGACTGCGGCGGCTTTTAGGGTGTTGATGGCACGTGCGCTCATGTCCTCCAAGTTGCCTATTGGTGTGGCAACAACATAAAGGCCGCAGGGGGGCAAGCCTGCCATGTCTTCGCCGGATTTACTTACTAGGCTAGTGTCGNTAGTTTGANAGNCCNTAGACTCNGGCTNGTATTTTTTACCCTTGCCAAGNTCTGAAGCTTTGGAGGCCATAATTGCGTNNTTCCCANACTTTGTTTCTTTNCTNNATCCAGCAATGNGCCGCGGTCNTNNTAGGTATGTNNCTGCTGACCGCGTGNGCNGGACAAAATGTAGCACCTCNNCAGNCTNCCGCCCAACAANGCCAGCAGTCCGATGNTNCTTCAGCATCNCCCANNGNGCTTGANGTTCTGGNAGCNCAGGAGGAGGGCNCNNCTTTATTNCCGAACCAGCTCATTCCTGGANTGGNNGGCGANTTGGNCCAGCNGCCCGAGCAGGGTGTCGATCGCTTAGTGCGAGTCGGCCTTTTGGTGCCGCTGACCGGTCCATCAGCCCCGGTAGGTCAAGCATTATTGAATGCGGCGCAGATGGCACTGTTTGATGTGGCCGATGAACGTTTCGTGCTGCAGGTTTACGATACGCAAGGTGTGCCCGCAGGGGCTCAGGCGGCTGCCGCGTTAGCTGTTTCGCAAGGTGTGCAATTAATTCTCGGGCCGTTATTTTCCGCTGAGGTAACCGCGGCGGCGCCTGATGCTGCTGCGGCGGGTGTCAACATTATCGCCTTTTCGACTGACCCNGCAGTCGCCAGCAGTAGGGTATTCGTAATCGGGTTTATGATTGATGAGCAAATACGCCATATTATCGAATATGCTGGTGCCCAGGGTTATCGGACCCTTGCAGTCTTGGCGCCGGATTCTGCTTATGGGAAAGCGGTGGTTGACGCCATGGCGCATCATGTACCTCGCACAGGAGGGCTAATTTCTGATGTGGCGTATTACAACACTTCAGGATCTGACCTGAGTGCCGTTGTGCGTCAGCTTGCTAATTTCGATCAGCGCCGCGCTGAACTGGAATCACAGAAAGCAAAACTAGAAGGTAAGGAAGACAGACTTTCGCAATTCACCTTCGATCGGCTTGAGCTCTTGGATACGGTTGGAGAAGTAACCTTCGATGCCATTTTATTGCCCGAGCAAGGAGTGCGGCTGAGGCAAGTGGCAACTCTTTTGCCCTTTTTTGATGTGGACCCTGAACATGTACAATTGTTGGGCACAATGCTTTGGAATACACCAGACCTAGGTCGCGAGCCCGTTATGGTTGGCGGGCTTTACCCCGCCCCACCGGCAGACAGTGCTAGACGGTTCAGCGCTCGCTATCGCGAATTACAAGGCCTATCTCCGCCTCCTATCGCAACCCACGGCTATGATGCGGTGGCCCTGGCTTCGGTTCTAGCGCAGAGTGGCATGGACGCACCTTTCTCGGCCAAGGCGATCACAACAGCTAGCGGTTTTGCTGGCATAGACGGTATTTTGCGTTTCACGCCCGATGGATTAGCGAAGCGTGGGTTCGCTATTATGGAGGTAACCCGTGATGGTGCAGTTGAGGTGAACCCCGCCCCTACGATTTTTGATGCCGCTTTATTCTAAAGGCCGNNTCAANCNAAAANTTTATTGTGCNGGANGCGCGTTGTTACCAAGGATGTCCTTTAGTGATGTTGCTGCGCGCAGCTGGTTGCGTTGAACCACTGCNCGTGGGTCGTCGTTCTCCAGGCCATATACTGCGGCATTCAAGTCCTTTCGTGGGCGGATAACCGCGCCCTCGAAGCTACCGCCGGCGAACAGTCCTGCATTTGTCGAATAGGCGACAATGTCCTTGCCTATNTTCGTAGTTGTAGCTGCTTCGGCTCCAACACCAATTGAACCAATTGTCATGCCAACGGTTGCTCCCAACTTGAATTCGTCATTGAGTAGTGCGCTGAGGCCTTTTTCCGTCAAGATAATGAANACTGTTGCNGCTGTTTGCATTCCGGCCTGCAATCCTATGGANCCAGCGGTCATGCGGTAAAAGGCTGGATCCCCGAATCCCCCTTCCGGCAGACGTGCCAGTAGTGCGCCATCTCCGTAAGCGGTACCGATAATGAAGCCCGCCTTGTAGTACTTTGGGATCACCAGAACACCTTTTGAGCGTCGCATGAGGTCGACCATGGCTGATGGCGAGTTCATCTCTTCGCTAACTCGCTCAATAGTAATCAGAGCCTCGTCAATTATATGGCGGGCATCGGTTACTTCGTCTCCGCGTGCCACAGGCATTATGGCTACCAACGTAAGGACGATTACGCTCAAAAATAAAGCTTTAGTATTGCGTCTGGAAACCGTTCGTTTCATTTCCGCCTCCACATTTTTCTTGCGCTTACATTCTAGGGCTGTGCTCAAACGTGTCCGTGAAGTGCGTCCTGATATTAGTTGGGTGACTATACCACCTCATTATTAAGTGTATTAAGCAGCAATACGCCGGTGTGGGCAATGCGAAACCCTAGGATTTCCATTCTGGCCGATCTAACCCCAGTTCACGCCGCATGTGTCTGACACACGCAACGCCAAGCTGCGCCCTACAAGAGAACGAAAATATTTCAAGGCTTTGGCCATTAATGAGAATTTGATAGTTACAACGAGACCAGAGGCCTTGAGCAAAAGAATCCAGCCGGATCCTTGAGAATATCATTGGTCCCGAACACTAATTTTTAAAGGGCTTTGTTGTCCCAAAAGCTTTAAGGTCTATAGGTATTTAGGCGCTTGGGCACTTATCCAAACATTTGGAAAAAATTAACAAATATTGTGCCCAATTAGTAATGGTGCAGCATATGCCCCGCTTCGCGATGTTAGCGAATGGCCGGGGAACCCTAGCGGGGGCGCCGATAGCAGTATTGGGGATTGTGTGAATCGTATCATCGTCACTGGCGGCGCAGGATTTATTGGCTCACACCTTTGTGAACGGTTGATTGCCGCTGGTCATGAAGTGCTGTGCGTGGACAATTTTTTCACCGGTCGGCGACAAAATGTCGCGGCATTGAGTCCGAATCCCCTTTTTGAGCTGATGCGTCATGACACCACGTTTCCGCTGTATGTGGAAACGGACGAAATTTATAATCTGGCTTGCCCGGCCTCACCAGTTCACTATCAGTATGATCCTGTGCAAACGACCAAGACGAGCGTGCATGGCGCTATAAATATGTTGGGCCTTGCTAAACGTACCGGGGCTAAAATTCTTCAGGCCTCAACTAGTGAGGTGTATGGTGATCCTGAGATACATCCACAGGTGGAAAGTTATTGGGGTAACGTAAATCCGGTTGGCCCAAGGGCGTGTTATGACGAGGGAAAACGCTGCGCCGAGACTCTATTTTTCGATTATCACCGCCAGCATAAAACACGTATCCGCGTTGCTCGTATTTTTAATACTTATGGACCTCGAATGTTGCCTGACGATGGTCGTGTTGTATCAAACTTCATTGTACAGGCGCTTAAGGGTGAGCCTATTACAGTTTACGGAAATGGAGACCAAACAAGGTCATTTTGCTTTGTAGACGATCTGGTGGAAGCCTTGATTCGTTTTATGGAAGCTCCCGACGAGCTTGCTGGGCCGGTGAATCTTGGGAACCCAGTTGAGAGTACAATTCTTGAACTCGCCGAGACCATTAATCGCCTTGTAAAGACCACATCAAAAATTGTTCATAAACCATTACCACAGGATGATCCTACGCGGCGCTGCCCCGACATAAGTTTGGCGCGCGATAGTTTGGGGTGGGCGCCAGAGACGGCTCTGGAAGATGGCCTTAAGCGTACGATAGATTATTTCCGATCGTCATTGGCATGAGAAGACCATGAGGGAGAAATTGCCGAATCCAACTGAACGCCTTGCGGCCCTGACTGAAATTGTATCTGGGTTTGCTGAGCGCCGAATTTTGTGTGTCGGTGATGTTATGCTTGATCGGTTCATATATGGAGGCGTCAAGCGTATTTCACCGGAAGCGCCCGTGCCAATAATAAATGTTACTCGGGAACATTCTGAACTCGGTGGGGCTGGTAACGTGTTGCGCAATCTTGTTGCGCTCGGTGCACGTAATTTTTTTGTTTCTGTTGTTGGCGATGATGATGCTGGCGGTGATGTCGGAAAGTTGCTCGGAGCGCTAGACAAAGCCGAATATTACTTGTGCGATGGCTCTGGCCGTGAAACGACAATTAAAACGCGGTTTTTCAGTCAGCATAACCATCATCTTTTGCGCGCCGACAAGGAAACGGTCGAACCGCTTTCTTCTGCAGATATCGCCGACCTTGAGCGGGTTATAACTTCGCAAATAAACACTGTAGATGCGGTGGTTCTTTCCGACTATGGAAAGGGCGTGCTTAACGGATCTCTTTCATCATTTATCATCGCTGCTGCGAGTAAAGCGGGTAAGCCTACTGTCGTTGACCCCAAGGGAGTCGACTATCACCGGTATAAGGGCGCTAGCGTTCTTACACCAAACCGCGCTGAACTTGAGCAAGTAACGGGTGGGCCGGTAAATACGGAAGGTGCTATCGTTGACGCGGCACAAACGCTACGTGCCGCGGCAAAGGTTAGCGCTGTGCTGGTCACAAGGTCCGGCGATGGCATGACGTTGGTGGAAGCTGATGGTGCCAAGCATATGCTAGCGACAACCCGAGAAGTTGCCGATGTCACCGGCGCTGGCGATACGGTGGTTGCCACTTTGGCACTGGCCCTTGCATGCGGTGCTAGCCTATCGGACGCTGCCTATTTGGCAAACGCTGCGGCGGGTGTGGTGGTTGCGCGTCATGGGACGGCTGCTGTGAGCACACCAGATATTACAGCGGCTGTCCTTCATGACGGCCTTGCTCACGCAGAGCAGAAAATTGTGGACCGCACCACAGCCGGTGCTCGAGCAAAAAGCTGGCGGGAAAAAAAATTAAAAATTGGTTTTACAAACGGGTGCTTCGATCTCTTGCATCCCGGACACGTCTCGCTGTTGCGCCAGGCGCGTGAGGCATGCGATCGTTTGATCGTGGGCCTGAATAGCGATTTATCTATCCAACGTCTCAAAGGCGCTGGGCGTCCAGTTCAAAATGAAATGGCCCGCGCTGCCGTTATGGCTTCCTTGGCTCCAGTCGATCTAGTGGTGGTTTTTGGTGAAGATACTCCGATGGGCCTAATTAGCGCGCTTCGGCCTGATGTTTTGGTAAAGGGCGCCGATTATGCCAGGACCGATGTTGTGGGTGGGGATTTCGTGGAAGGCTATGGCGGGCGTGTTGTTTTGGTGGACGTGATTGGCCCATACTCAACAACCGCGACTATTGCGGCTATGAATTCGGCACAAAAGGTTAAGATCTGATGCAACCTTCTATCAAACTGATCACATTCGCACTTTTGGCTCCCTTGATTTCGGCATGTAGCGCCGAGGGACAATTTTTTCCACCCCTGACAGATGCCAGAGTGGTTTACGAAAACCCTCCGACCATTATCCGTCAACCCGTGGTTCCGGAAATGCTTGTGCCGTGTAATGGTCATGTTCTGGTTCCGGCACTCGGAATGACGTTCGTTCGGCGAGGCACGGAAGTGCCAGTTACTGGCCAGTACATTCGCGAGGAACGACTATCGCCGCCATACAGGATTATACCACCCGGCGTTCGCCTAAGTGCTGAACAAAGCCCAACGCGTGTCAACATCGAGATTGACGATGTCAGCCGTATAACTGGCCTTTTCTGCGGGTGAGGCAGCACCAAACCTCAGGCTTTACCCAGATTCAGAATCAGCTATGTTGGCCGCCGTTTCCGCAACACACTGCGGCGGTATAACGAGAGCGCACCGAAAATAGCGCATTAATGTTTAAAGAAGGTGAGCTGGTGGTTAACGTCATAAGAGCCAAGCTTCACGGCCTAAGGGTTACCGGCGCCGATTTGCATTATCATGGGTCCATCACACTCGACCCTGAACATTGTGATCAGGCTGGCCTTTATCCCACGGAGTTTGTTGACGTGTGGAATAAAAACACTGGCGCGCGTTTGTCTACCTACGTCATTTTTGGTGAAGCCGGCTCGCGCTGCTGTATTCTCAATGGTGCTGCTGCTCGCACCTGCCAGGTTGGGGATGAGTTGATTATAGCGGCTTCCGGGAATGTGGCGCCAAAAGATCTCTACGATTTAAGCCCAAAGATTGTGACTTTTATGCCAGACAACGAGGTCGACCAAGTCCTTGAATACGAGGTATTTAAAAGTGGACAGCGGCCTTTTGATTTCCGAATTGTTGATAAATCTGCCCATAAGCCAGCTAGCATACACAACTATGCTGATGTGAATCTGCGCGCTATTCGTGGTGAGCTAAAAGCTAGGGAGTTTTCCGACACCGATATAGATGAATTCATCACCAAGTATTTGACGCGGTAATTTAAGGACTGTGCTATTTTTCAATTATGCCTAACGCCGTTTCAGAAAACCCATTAACTCAGCTGCCGTTACCGATAACAACAAGGCGGCTTTTCATCCGTGAATATAAAATCGAAGATGCTGCGGCTGTCTTCGGCTATGTTAAGAACCCAAGTTATTGGCAATACCAGCGCTCTAATATACCTACGGAAGAGCAGATCAAGACACTAATTGAATGGGTGGTGCGAGAGCAAAACACTGCTCCGAGGCTTTCTTACTTTTTGGCGGCCACTCGTCGCGATACGGGTGAGCTTGTTGGGGAAGCTGTTTTAAAGATTCTTAGTCCGGCGGACCGGCAGGGCGAGATAGGTTTCGGCGTTGTTCCCAAGCTCTGGAAGCAGGGGTACGGCACCGAAATTGGCTATGCAATTATGGATATGGCCTTCGGGCATTTTAAATTGCACCGCGTTAGCGGGCAGTGCAGTCCTGATAATAAAGGCTCAATTCGCGTCATGCAGAAGTTAGGTATGGCTCGCGAGGGGCTGTTGCGAGATGTCTTCTTTGGGCGTGGGAAATGGTGGAGCTCATTGGTTTACAGCCTGCTAGACACAGAGAACGCCAAGTTCAGAAGTATGAAAAAGGATTAGTCGTTACGAACCGGTTATTATGCGCTCTACTAACTGCTTTACTGAGGGAACGAAACCGTTGCGGTACCAGGGGTCGCGGCCGAATCGGTAGGCATTGTGTCCGGCGAACATCAGCTCTTCTTCTATATTGCCGTCATGGGCGATGTTTTGAAGAGTCTTTTGTATACAGAAACTACGGGGGTCTGCTTTGCGGCCGGTTGAGCCCGTTTTTCCCTGAGACCAATTAGAGAAGGAGCATGCTGATAGACAGCCCATGCATGCACTTTGGTCGGCACGAATTTCTTCGGCCTTCTGTGTCGTGACGAAAATCAGAGTAGAATCTGGCGTCTTAAGCGTTTCTGTGAAACCCTGGGAAAGCCAATTCTCTGCGCAGGCCCTGTCCTCGGCGGTGACGTAAACAACTCCTTTTCGGGCACCAATGCTGAGTGGCGTATCGTGTGCGCCAACTTCTTCAGCTGTGAAAGGAATCTGGCGATCACTGCGGTCTTGTAGTTCATTCAGAAATGCGTTTTGCACTGCAGAAGAATAAAATCCAGTTGGGCTAAATTTATGTAGATGAACATCGCCCTGTTTTAATTTGACTAAACGATTCTTCCAGTCTTCAGAAATGGGGCTTTCCTTAGTTAGCAGAGGCCGTGTACCGAACTGAAAGGCCACGGGGCCAACTTCGGGGTTGTCGAGCCAATGATCCCATTCGCTGAGCCACCAGACGCCGCCAGCCATGATGATGGGCGTATCATGCAGTCCGGCCTCATTCATCACTTTACGTAAAGCGACAACACGTGGATATGGATCTTCTGGTTCGCGCGAATCTTCTGAATTGGATAGTCCATTGTGTCCGCCTGCAAGCCAGGGATCCTCATAGACTACGCCACCAAGAAATTCGGCGAATTTGTGGTAGGCACGTTTCCATAATGCGCGAAAGGCCCTGGCCGATGAAATTATGGGATAATAGTGAGTACGGTAGCTGGCAGCGATTTCTGCTAGGCGATATGGCATTCCAGCGCCGCAGGTTACGCCGTGGACAAGATCGCGGCACTTATCGAGTACGCCGGTTAGAACGCGTTCAGCGCCACCCATCTCCCAAAGAATATTGATGTGCAAACGGCCCTGGTTACCACGAGTCTCGTGAGCAATACGAGCTTGCTCAATGCCGCCGTCAATGGCGTAGCGTACCAGCTCTTCATGACGTTCGCGTCGGGTTCGTCCGCTATAAATTTGTGGGATGGGCTTGCCGCCGTTGTCATATGAGTCAGCGTTGACACCGGAAAACGTTCCGATACCCCCTGACGCTGCCCATGAGCCAGAACTTAGTCCGTTGGATATAGCAACGCCCTTGCCGCCCTCAATGATTGGCAGCACTTCCTGACCAGCGATACGGATGGCGTTGAGCGCCTTCACGCTGAATACTCCGTTTCAAAAAGGCTTGAATGTGACCTGGAGATGCTTCTCCATCTACTGCCTTTGTCACTTTCATCCATGGCAGCCGATTCATAAGTGTAATATACGACATTGAGTCTTCCAAACCAAGGAAACTCAAACAAGCCATTGATTATTAAAACAATTATATGCACGGCTGCACCTTTCGGCGAGCGAGGACTTTAAGCATAATATTAGGAATATCTGTAAAAATAGCTTTGATACCCCAAGAAAACGGCGCTGCGGCCCGCGCCGGATCATTCACCGTATAGGCTAGCACTAAATATCCAGCGCTTCGCATTTTAGATACAACACTCAAAGTTAGGTGCTGGCGCCATCAAGATCTTGACCCGTGGCTTGGTCAACACGTTTCATGCTGAGCTTTACCTTGCCGCGATCGTCGACGCCCAAGCACTTCACTTTGACCATATCGCCCTCTTGCACAACGTCACCGACTTTTCCAACACGTTCTTGCGCCAGCTCGGAAATATGTACAAGGCCATCACGCTTGCCGAGAAAGTTAACGAACGCGCCAAAGTCCATGAGCTTGACGACCTTGCCATTGTAGATCACACCGACTTCTGGTTCTGCGATGATGTCTCGGATACGCTTGACCGCCTCTTCCATCATACTTTGATCGGAGGAGGCAACGCGCACTGTGCCGTCATCCTCAATGTCAACCTTGGTGCCAGTTGTTTCCTGCAACTCTCGTATCACTTTACCGCCCGTCCCGATAATGTCTCGGATTTTATCTTTAGGGACTGTGAGTGTGGTGATGCGCGGCGCATGATCAGCCACGCTATCGCGGGCACCGGTCATGGCTTTCGACATTTCTGAGAGGATATGTAAACGCCCAGCCTTAGCTTGATTAAGGGCTATGTCCATAATCTCCTTAGTGATGGATGTGATTTTGATATCCATCTGAAGTGAAGTAATCCCCTGGTCGGTCCCAGCCACCTTGAAATCCATGTCACCAAGGTGATCTTCATCTCCAAGAATATCCGAAAGCACTGCAAAATCGTCACCCTCTTTGATTAGACCCATAGCGATACCAGCGATAGGCCGTGGTAACGGAACGCCAGCGTCCATCAGCGATAGCGAGGTACCGCAAACGGTTGCCATAGAGGAAGAGCCGTTTGATTCCGTGATTTCGGAAACAACTCGCAAGGTGTACGGGAAGTCCTCACGACCAGGTAATAATGGGCGAACGGCGCGCCAAGCGAGTTTGCCATGGCCTATCTCACGGCGTCCGGCTCCGCCCATTCGACCCGTTTCGCCCACAGAGTAAGGTGGAAAGTTGTAATGGAGCATAAAATTTTGGCGGTATTCCCCTTCCAGGGCATCAATGATCTGTTCGTCTTGTCCGGTGCCGAGAGTTGTGGTCACCAAGGCTTGCGTTTCCCCGCGAGTAAATAATGCCGACCCATGAGTGCGCGGTAGCACACCTACCTCAATTTCTATTGGGCGAACTGTCGCCGTATCACGGCCGTCAATACGTACGCCGGTTCTTAAAATGTTGCCGCGCACGACCGCGGATTCCATCTTTTTTAAGACTCCACTAGCGACTGCGACTTCGTCTTCGCTTTCGCCAAGGCTTTCAACAGCCTTCTCTTTCACAGCGTCGACAGCGGCATATCTTTCTTGCTTGATCGGGTTTTTGTAGGCTTCGGCGAGTTCACCTGCGAAAGCTTCAAATTTTCCCTTAACCACAGCAACTGCTTCCGGCTCGGGTGTAAGAGTAAAGGGCTCCTTCGCGCACATCTCGGCCAGTTGGATAATAGCCTGGATCACTGGCTGCATATGCTCATGACCAAACGTTACGGCTCCCAGCATGGTTTCTTCTGGCAATTCTTTGGCTTCTGACTCAACCATCAGAACCCCCTCACGCGTTCCCGCCAAAACTAAATCAAGCGCTGAGTCCGTAACGTCTTCCATATACGGATTTAGGACGTATTTTCCGTCAACGTAACCAACCCGCGCGCCTCCAACTGGGCCCATGAAAGGAATGCCTGAAATTGTCAGTGCCGCGGATGCACCGATCATGGCAACTATGTCTGGATCATTTTTCAAGTCATGCGATAGCACCGTACATACGACCTGCGTTTCATTGCGATAACTGGAATGAAATAAGGGTCGAATGGGGCGGTCTATCAGTCGGGAGGTGAGCGTTTCTTTTTCGTGGGTCGGCCTTCTCTTTTAAAAAAGCCGCCCGGTATTTTACCGGCGGCGGATGTTTTTTCTTGGTAGTTGATAGTTAGTGGAAAGAAGTCGATTCCTGGCTTTGGTGATCTTGCGCCGACTGCAGTGCATAATACTGATGTATCGCCGTAGGTTGCCATAATGGCTCCATCCGCCTGACGGGCGACCTTACCGGTTTCTAAAACCAGCTTGCGGCCACCCCAATCAAGTTCTTTGCGATGTACGTTAAACATAGACATGTCTTTTTTCCTTATCCCTCACGGATCGGCACCGGATTGTGCACTTGGTCCACCTTTAACGGCCTGCCTATGCAGGCATAACGGCCATTGGTAGAGAGCCATTTCGATCCAGCGCGGGTTCTTTTCATGCCCACGCAACCGTAATCGAAGATACTGCACATGCAGGCCCCGATCTTAACAAACACAGTACTGCTTTGCGGCACTATGCACTCTGTATCCGCGCATGCGGATGGCAGCGATTAAAAACTTTCCAGAAAGCCGCTCGCTGCCACGCGGCGACATCCATCCCACTCTATTCATATAATATGCGGGGTGTTCAAAATGTGTACCTGCTGTTCGGTTGGAGCAACAAATACTTAGCGCCGGATTCCGAGACGTGAAATCAGGGATTCGTAACGCTTTTGAGAATTACTTTTCAGATAGTCGAGCATACGCCGCCGTTGAGCCACCAACATTAAAAGGCCCCGTCGAGAATGGTTGTCCTTAGCATGATCTTTGAAGTGCTCGGTCAGATTTTTTATGCGCTCTGTTGTGATCGCCACTTGGACTTCGGGCGAACCGGTGTCTCCACTTTTGGTGCCGTATTCTTTAATGA
Organism: Fidelibacterota bacterium; assembly: GCA_002712165.1. Lineage (GTDB taxonomy): Bacteria > Pseudomonadota > Alphaproteobacteria > Rhodospirillales > Rhodospirillaceae > UBA11612. Next base: position 90,046 of record PASS01000059.1, on the reverse strand, counting down.
GCTCTTGCTTTCGCTCTTGGGTAATCGACATCAAGGTCTCCTTGAGGGCTAATTGTTTAGAACGCGGACGGGGCGGACCATGCCGTTCTCGACCTCGGCCAACGCAATCAGCGTTTTTCCGCACAGAGCCTGGACAGTTATGCCTGGCTCAAATCCGGAAGTTCCGCTGCGTTTGACCACCGGCCATAAGGCAATGGCTTGTCCGAGGGTCATGCGGTGGGCCTCTTCGTCCGTGAGGGCCAGAGCCGGGATGTCGTCCAGCACGGTCCTAATTGGAAGAAGGCATTCGGAAGCGGCGGCTTTATGCCCCAGGCTCTCCAGTTTTTCCAGAGAAATCGCCCCAGACTCCATAAATGGGCCGCACTGGGTCCGCCTCAAACCGGTGATGTGGCCAAATGTACCTAGGGATTGGGCCAAGTCGCGCACTAGAGCACGTACATAAGTTCCTTTTCCACACTGTACTCGAAAGCGAGCGCGATCAGCACTCAAGGCTTCGATTAACTCAAAAGCATGAACGGAAACGGGCTTCGCTGCTAAAGATAGGGGCTGTTTGTCGCGGGCGAGCTCGTAGGCCCGCTTTCCGTTTACCTTTACAGCCGAATAATCTGGGGGAATTTGCTCTATTTCTCCGGTGAAGTTTTCTAAAGCTAGAAGAATATCGGTTTTGGCTGGTCGTACATCCGAGACTTCAACAAGTACACCATCCCGATCATCGGTATCTGTTCGAGCACCCCAAAGAACTTCGAACTCGTATACTTTGCGCCCATTCATGGCAAAGCTTACGGTTTTTGTGGCCCAGCCTAGTGCAATTGGCAAAACGCCGGTCGCCAGGGGGTCTAGAGTGCCGCCGTGACCAGCCTTTGCTGCGTTGAATACAGTTTTGACTCGCGCCACAACCTTAGCGGCTGTAATTCCTTCGTGCTTGTCGACGGCTAGCCAACCACTAATATTTTCGCCTTTTTGCCTACGCACCATTGGGCCCATTTGGTTCGTTGCCGTCTGGGTCTTTCAGGTCCCGGACAACCTCCGGTTTGTGTAGCAGCCGTGCAATATGGTCAGCTTCGTCAAAGGTGTTATCTGCTACAAAAATCAAGTCAGGGTTAAACCGTAGTTTCACACGTCGCGCTAGTTCGCGTCGGAGGTAGGGCTTTACTCGTTTTAGTCCAGCTATAATTCCTTCGGAGTTACCACCGCCTAATGGCACTATGTATACACGGGCCAGGCGCAAGTCTGGGCTGGGTCGAACTTCCGTAACGGTAATACTAACTTTGGCAAGATTGGGGTCGCGGAATGTTTCGCGTTCGAAAATCAAGGCGAGGGCATGCCGTAATTCCTCGCCTATGCGCAATTGCCGCTGGCCCGGAGTTTTGGACCGTTGTTTCGCCATGGTCATTCCTCTGATGCCTAGCGGCTTAAGTTGCAGCTAAGCTGCTGCTTTTGCGATATAACGCCCTAAAGGGAGGCCGCGATTTGCTCAAGTTCAAAGCATTCAATAACGTCTTTGGGCTGAATGTCTTGATAATTGACTAGAGCCATGCCGCACTCGTATCCCTCTCGCACTTCTTTCGCATCGTCCTTGAAGCGCTTCAGCTGCGAGAGATCGCCTTCGTGAATAACAACGTCATCACGCAGCAATCTAACTTTGCAGCCGCGCTTGATTAAGCCTTGGGTCACCATACAGCCGGCGACTTTTCCAACTTTCGAAACGGTAAACACCTCGCGGACTTCAGCGTAGCCGATAAAGCTCTCCTTATATTGTGGCGCAAGCATACCGGTCAGCAGTGCCCGAAGATCATCTGCCACGTCATAGATAATAGAGTAATAACGGATATCAACGGCGTCTCGCTTGGAAAGCTCGCGAGCCTGAGTGTTGGCGCGTACGTTAAAGCCGATGATGACAGCGCCTGATGCGCGCGCGAGCGTTACATCAGATTCATTAACAGGCCCGACTGCGCCATGAATCACATTAACTTTTATTTCGTCGGTCCCAAGTTTCTGTAATGTGCCCGATAGCGCTTCTACTGAGCCCTGAACGTCAGCCTTGACGACAATGCCCAGCTCTTTGACCTCGCCGGCTTTAATCTGGGCAAACATCTGCTCCATGGTCGACGTACTGACGCTAGACACATGTTCTTTTTCTCGGATTTTGCGTTTGCGGTATTCAGAGACTTCGCGCGCTTTTACTTCATCTGCAGTCACGATAAAATCATCACCCGCCTCAGGTATGCCGCCGAAACCGACAACTTCCACTGGAGCAGACGGCATAGCTGACTTAACTTGCTTGTTGCGGTCATTTACTAATGCCCGCACACGACCCCACTCAGCGCCGGCAACAAAAATGTCACCAACATGTAAAGTGCCACGGCGCACTAGTACGGTACCGACGGGCCCCACACCCTTCTCCATCTTTGCTTCAATAATAGTGCCTTCAGCGTGACGTTTTGGGTTGGCTTTTAGGTCTAATAATTCCGCTTGTAAAAGAATTGCTTCTTCAAGTTTATCAAGATTCTTTTTCTGCGTGGCAGAAACTTCGATACAGAGCGTGTCTCCGCCCATATCTTCTACGACCACCTCATGGCTTAAAAGATCCGTTTTTACACGACTTGGATCAGCACCTTCTTTATCCATTTTATTGATGGCGACAACCATAGGCACGTCACCAGCTTTGGCGTGTTTTATCGCCTCAACTGTTTGCGGCATAATGCTGTCGTCGGCTGCAACAACCAGAACAACGATATCCGTGGCTTTGGCGCCTCTTGCGCGCATAGCGGTAAATGCCTCATGTCCCGGTGTGTCGATGAATGTGATTTTTTGATTTTTGGGTGTGCGCACCTGATAGGCACCGATGTGCTGGGTGATGCCACCAGCTTCTCCCGAGACAACGCTAGAAGAGCGCAATGCATCAAGCAGAGATGTTTTCCCGTGATCAACATGGCCCATGACGGTGACTACAGGTGGACGCGGTTTCAGAGTCTTTTCGTCGTCTTGATCAATTTGCAAACTATCTTCGACAGAGGCTTCGGTTATGCGTTTGACGCGGTGTCCGAATTCCTGTGCGACCAGCTCGGCAGTGTCGGCGTCAATCACCTCATTGATTGTTGCCATAACACCTAACTTCATAAGAGCCTTAATGACAGTTCCTGAACGTTCGGCCACACGGTTGGATAGCTCTTGAACTGTAATAGTTTCTGGTAGCACTACCTCGCGCACTACCTTCTCTGTGTTCATTGGCTGCTTTTTCTGGGCTTTGCGTCGTTCTTTTTCGACGGCCCTACGCATGGAGGCTATAGAACGGCTACGCTCAACGGCGTCGTCACCTTCGAGGGCTGCTGAGATAGTAAGTTTTCCTGCCCGGCGCCGAGGCCCGTCGCGTTTGGTTGTTGGTGCTTTATGGCCGGTTTTTGACTTACGTGGCTTCGTGTCTTCTTCTTCAGCAGCTGACTCATTTCGTCTCGAGCGGTGAGAGTCCGGCTGGGCATCTGCTCTTGGCAAAGGCGTTATCACCGGTTCGATCGCTGCTTCCTGGGGTTGCGGCGCTGGCTTAGTGGTTGCAGTTTCTTCTGCGGGGCTCTCAGTCTCTTCAACCTTTAGCGCTGAGTCGCTTTCAGCTTCGTTTACCGTGGCACCTTCGGGTTCGCTCGGGGCCTCTTCTTCTAATGACTGTCGTTTAGCCTCCTCGCCGGCCTTGATAGAATCCTGAAGGGCTTTTAGTCGATGAGCTTTTTCACCTTCTGTTAGAGTGCCCTGCAGTTGGGAGTCGCTTTTTGCTAGAGCCTCTTCGGCTTTTGCCTTCAGTGCTAGTGTGGGGGCTTTGACTTCTTGAACTGTGCCGTCGGCGCTCATCTCAAATTGGCGTTTACGCTTTCGCTCAACCTGAACGACTTTGGACCGGCCATGAGAAAAGCTTTGTCGAACTTGCCCAGTTTCGACTGTCTTTTTCAGTTCAAGTTTGCCTCGGCCCAATGACAGAGGCTTTTTCGTTTTTGTGTCGCTCGGCATTCTTCTAATTGTACCTAAAAAAACCTAACCCTAATTTTTTCGCCGCAAACCGGCGTATCGCACAACGTCTTCCAGTAAAGTCCGTGTCAAACCACCCCGCAAAAGTGCGACGTGCACGGCCGTTTCGCGCCCTAACGCCGCCCCCAGTTCAGCACTGGTGAATAGGTCCACCATTGGCACATGTGGCGCCAAGGAGAAGATCTTTTGGCGCTCCGGAAGCGATCCGTTTGCAGCTTCAAACAAGGCAGCCGTTAAGCCTGTGGCAATCTGGGTCTTCACCTTTTCTGCCCCTATGGCCACCAATCCCGCTCGTCGCGCTAGTCCGATATGATTGAGGCAGCGGCGTTTAAGCAGCCCTTCGACCTGCTCAACCAAATTAGGGCCAGTAGTCACATTACGCTTGGCCGCTTTGGTAAACATCTGCTTAGTCGCTGCTTTTTCTATCATAGCGCGGTCAGCGGTTAACCACAAACCCCGGCCGGGGAGCGCATTACAGATATCGGGAACTATTGTGCCTTTGGGGTCAGCGACAAAACGAACCAGGCTGGTAATCGGTAGAGACGCGCCGCTAGCAATACAGCGCCTAAGCGGTCCGCGTTCCGCGTCGCCAGTGTGCACCGGCATTTCTATGCGTCTCGCCGCTAACATGGTTGTTCCCTCAGTTCATCGCATACAGCTTGGTAGCAAGGCTCGGCAAAAGGCCTGTCATAGTATCTACTCCCTCAAGCCGGCTGGTCAGTGTCTACTGAAATACTCGCCGATATATCCTTCGGCGTAGTGTCATCTTCTTCGTCCGGGAACCAATGAGCCCGTGCAGCCATGATAATCTTGTTGGCTGCCTCTTCTTTGATAACTCCGGTTCCTAGCATTTCTATCAATTCGTCTCCAGCCAGGTCGGCAAGATCATCCAGGGTTTTCACGCCCTGTTCGGCCAAAATTATGATTTTCTTGGCGTCAAGGCCGTCAATTCCGCTGTTAACAAGATCGTCTTTCACGTTGAGCTCTTCCAAGCGGGCCATAATTTTTTTATTTTCATCTTCGATATAGTTGGTGGCGCGGGCTTTAAGCTCGGCCGCGACATCCTGATCAAACCCTTCAATATCGGTTAGTTCTTCATCTGGCACAAAGGCCACTTCGTAAACGGAAGCGAAGCCTTCGGTGACAAGCAGATGTGCTATTACGTCGTCAACATCCAGCGTGTCGATGAACATTTGTGACCGTGTGCGGAATTCTTCCTGACGACGTTCCGATTCTTCACCCTCAGTGAGGATATCGATGGTCCATCCTGTTAACTGCGAGGCTAAGCGTACATTCTGGCCGCGCCGACCGATACCCAGTGATAACTGATCGTCAGGCACAACCACTTCGATGCGGCCTGAGTCTTCGTCAAGCACAACCTTGGTCACTTCCGCTGGCGCGAGTGCGTTAACTACAAACGTGGCTGGGTCTGGGTTCCACTGGATGATATCAATTTTTTCTCCTTGTAATTCAGCGACAACGGCCTGCACACGGCTGCCACGCATACCTACGCATGCGCCGACAGGATCGATGGAGCTATCATTGGAGACGACAGCGATTTTTGCTCGACTTCCCGGATCGCGGGCCACTGCCTTAATTTCAATTATGCCATCATAAATTTCTGGGACTTCCTGTGAAAACAGAGAGCCCAGAAAATCTCCACAGGTGCGCGATAGAAAAATTTGTGGTCCGCGCTGCTCTTCACGTGCATCAAGGATATAGGCCCGAACACGATCTCCGTTCTTGAAATGCTCGCGGGGGATCAACTCGTCACGCCTTAGAAGGGCTTCGGCACGTCCTAAGTCAACAATAACATTGCCAAACTCGACTCTTTTAACGAGGCCGTTGACCACCTCACCGATTCTGTCTTTATATTCTTCAAATTGTCGTGCGCGCTCTGCGTCCCGCACCTTTTGCACAATAACCTGTTTAGCTGTTTGAGCAGCGATACGGCCAAAATCGATGGGGGGCAGTGGGTCGATAATCTCACCCCCGATCGCGGCTGCAGGATCCTTTTTCTTTGCCTTTTCTAGAGTGGTCTGGATGTTTTCATCTTCGACATCCTCAACAATAGTGAGAAATCGGGCTAAACGAATCTCTCCATTTTTGCGATCTATACTCGCGCGAATATCATTTTCATGGCCGTATTTGGAACGCCCTGCCTTTTGAATGGCTTGCTCCATCGCTTGAAAAACTTCCTCACGATCGATGCCTTTGTCCCGGGCGACCGTATCGGCCACTTGGATCAATTCTGGCCGTGCCATTCCAATACTTTTAGCCATTGTTGTTCTCCGGGCGCTCTCCCGGACCTCTGCGTCTAGTTAAACGTCTTGGTTAGGCTGCTGCGGCCTGGTGGTAGCAGCAATCAATTCATCCGTTAGTATTAGTTTAGCAGTCTTCACATTATCCATCGCGATGCTAATGACCTCGTCTTCAACGCGGATTACTACCTTATCTGTGTCTCTCAATCCGCCTAAGAGTCCACGAAACCGCTTGCGTCCACCCACTGGCACTTTCGTCTCGATTTTCGCCTCAAAGTTTGCGAAGGCGAGAAAATCCTTTCGCCGAGTCAGCGGCCGGTCAATCCCAGCGGAGCTGACCTCAAGGTCGTAACGGTCCGCCACCGGTTCTTCCACATCAAAAATAGTCGAGAGCGCGTGGCTGATCTCTTCGCAGTCCCCCACAGTGATCAAACCGCCATCGAGCCGGTCGGCCATTACCTGTAGCGTCTTACGACCGGTAGATCCGGTAAATACGACCCGCACCACCTCGAAGCCCATGGCTTCTAATGTCGGGGTGATGCGTTCCTCAAGCCAATGTAATCGCTCCAAACTTCCCTCTCCGGACACTTCATGGTTTTGGCAATAAAAAAAGTGGGCGGTTAGCCCACTCCATCAAGTCGTCCGACATGTAGAAGATGAGAGCTGATATAGAGTGATTTTAGTTGCAGGACAAGAAGTTTTGCTCTGCAGTTACTCGCCCCGAGGTCGCCTTCGAAACGTCAAATAGGCTGGCGGGCGCCCCTCTTTTAGGGCTTTTTCCTCATAGCGGGTAGCGGCCGAGTCGGTTGGACGGGTGCGCCAGTCCTCTGGCCCTATAGCGGCCCATTGGAAAGCGGGGTGCTTGGTCCCGTGCAGTAGTGTCCACCGGACATAAACGGGGTGATCGCTGGCTACCCTTAATTCTCCATCGTCTTCGAGAAGTCGTGCCATTTCCTCAAGAATCTCAGGGCTGATAAGCCTTCGTTTTGCGTGTCGCGCTTTCGGCCAGGGGTCTGGAAACAAAAGAAAAATGCGCTTCAGGCTAGCGCTTTTCAGGATTGGCAGCAAATAGCGGACATCCTCATTGAAAATTCTCACGTTGGTTAGGTCCTGTTTGTCCACATGGCGGACCATTGAGGCGACCCCGTTAAGAAAGACCTCACTTCCGATAAAGCCAGCGTCAGGGTTGGCGGCAGCCAGCGTGGCTAGATGCTCGCCACCTCCAAAACCGATTTCTAAGAAAACGGATTTGGGCCGCGGCGAAAATATGACTTTTGGGTCCAGGCAAGTGTCTATATCCGTTACTTCTATGCGGATTTGCGGCAACAGCTTTTCAAGCAAGGATTGCCGCCCAGCCTTAAGCGGTTTTCCTTTGCGCCGGCCATAATGCCGGATCGGTTCTTTTACCTTGTGCGCCAACTCTCTAGATATTGAAAGCGCTCTTGAGTGGGTCTACCAGATCAATGCTTTCCCAACTGAAGCCGCCGTCGTCCTCTGAGGCACGGCCAAAATGTCCATAAGCTGCGGTGCGAGCATAGATTGGGCGGTTAAGATTTAAATGCTCGCGGATGCCGCGGGGACTGAGATTCATTAGGTCCTGCAAAATAAGCGAAAGCTTATCCTCGTCCACCTTTCCAGTTCCTTGCGTATCAACATATACCGAGAGAGGTTTTGAAACGCCTATAGCGTAGGACAGCTGGATCAAGCACTTATTAGCAAGGCCTGCAGCGACAACATTCTTTGCCAGATAACGTGCAGCGTAAGCGGCGGAACGGTCGACCTTGGTTGGATCTTTTCCCGAGAATGCGCCCCCACCATGTGGTGAAGCACCACCATAGGTATCAACTATAATTTTTCGACCCGTTAGACCCGCATCTCCGTCCGGACCTCCAATCACAAATCTACCTGTTGGGTTTACGTAAAATTCGCTTTCGGGACACATCCACCCATTGGGCAAAATTTTCTTTATATGTTCACGAACATGCTCTCGGATTTCTTCTTGATTCGCGCCTTCTTTATGTTGCGTTGAAACCACAATAGACGTCGCGCCCACGGGCCTCCCATTGACGTAGCGCAGGGAGATTTGGCTTTTGGCATCTGGCCCTAGGAAATTTACATCCTTTGTATGTCGAGCTGTGGCCAGCGATTTTAAAATAGCGTGGGAATAATGTATTGGCGCGGGCATCAATTCGGGCGTTTCATCAACGGCGAAACCAAACATGATTCCTTGGTCGCCGGCGCCCTCGTCTTTATTCCCTTTGGCATCAACGCCCATGGCGATGTCGGCGGATTGTGCATGAACAAGGCACTCCACATCGGCAGTTTTCCAGTGAAAGCCGTCTTGCTCGTAGCCGATGTCTTTTATCGCTTGCCGCGCTGTATCAATCATAGCATCAGCCGTGACCGATTTCGGCCCCCGTGCTTCGCCCGCCAGTACAACCCGATTTGTGGTGCACAAGGTTTCAACGGCAACGCGGGCTTGCGGTTCAGCTGTTAAAAAGAGATCAACCACGGAATCGGAGATTCGGTCGCTGACTTTGTCTGGATGGCCTTCCGAGACGGACTCGCTCGTAAATATATAATCGGTATTTGACAAGGTTTTCTCCTGATTGGGTAATAAGGGCTGAGCAAAGCCCGCTCGGGCGTAGCTGAACCTCGTCGACTTTTCAAGATGCAAGGTGGCCTTAGAGGGCTAGGCTCAAAAAGTAGCCGCCTTAGAGATCTTTATGGTAATTTTTAGGCTTCAGCCTTGAGCCGTCTCTTCTGGTTCGGAGAGTGATTTGGCAAGCTCGTATATCCGCCGTCTTACACGATAATCTTTGATGCGGTAATATGCCCTTACAAGTTCTAAAGTCTCGCGTTTAGCCATTGAATCGCCTTCCTGAGTCTTAATGTCCGGGGATTCAATATTAAGGTTGCGTGGGCTCGAGCCTGCTGTGCTTTCGTCCATTTCTTCGAAGAAGAGTGAAATTGGACATTCAAGCACTCGGCTTAAATCCCACAGGCGGCTAGCGCCGATACGGTTTGCCCCACGCTCATATTTTTGTACTTGCTGGAACGTAAGGCCGATCGCCTCACCCAATTTCTCTTGGCTCATTCCGAGGAGCGTCCGCCGCTTGCGGACTCGGCTGCCCACATGCACATCCACAGGGTTTGGTTTACCAGATGGCATTCGTCCACGAGAAGAGAGGGGGGCGGCTGATTTGTCTTGGAGACCCTTTTCATCTTTTAAGCCCATTGCTGTCCTGAACTCCTGTGGCCCAATCTGACCAGATAGAAACTTTTTATGTTGCCAAGAGCTAATCTACTTTGCGTTGAGTTAGGCAGGCATCACCACTACTTTTGACATGCGGTGGGGCCAAAATCAAATCTTGGGACCCCTATTATTAGAGGTGGTAACGGCCACCTCTGAACGGATTATCAGTGTTCTCGATAAGATACCGTCTCCACTGTTTTAGGGCGATGCCACCAACCAACAGGGCCAGTATTAGGGGTATGGTATTTCCCATAAAGCCAAAGGGTGTAAATTTTGAGGCTGGCCTGGGCAGTGGGGCATCTAAATAGCCGCGTTCTCCAAGGCCGATTTCGGAGATTGTTCGTCCAGCCCCATCGATTACAGCTGAGATCCCGCTATTGGCGACCCGCACGATTGGAATACCCTCCTCCACGGCCCTTAGTCTTGCGGCAGCGTAGTGTTGATAGGGACCCGTGCTGAAACCGAACCAAGCATCATTGGTTAGGTTGAGAAGCCAATCGGGCCTGCCTTTCTCACTCTCTCGTGCTGTGACCGAGCCGGGAAAGATAATCTCATAGCAAATCTGAGGGCTGAAAGGGGGAAGCCCGGGCAGATCTAGTGTCACTGGCCCCTTGCCAGCGCCGAAATCACCCATTCCCCTGGTCAATTTCTCGAACGGAATAAGCCACCTTAGTGGAAGATATTCTCCAAAAGGCACGAGATGAGATTTATCGTACTCTGCCAACATATCGCCAAGATGCGTCAGAGCGTAAAGGGTATTATAGACTTGCAGTTGACCACTCTCGTCTCGGGTTCCGCGGTCTGCGCCAGTTATCAGCATGCCACCGCTTGGTGCGGCTGTTGCGGCTAAGCGGCGATGTTGCTCGTCGACATTAAGAAAAAAATGAACGGCGGCCTCACCCCAAATCACGTGAGTAACATCGCCCGGCCGATTTTTTGTGCTGAGTTGTATATGATCGCGTAGGTGAGTTTCCCATAAACTGGGTCGGCTTTTGTCGACTTGAGAAATATTCGCCTGTACCAGCCTGAGTTTTATACCAGGCACAAATTGGGTATCGCTAAGAGCTAGCCTTAACGCACCTCCAGCCGCGATAAGCGAGAGAAACATTATAGGTGCGCACGCAACAACCCACGCGCGGGCTAGTCGTGGTCTATGGGCAAGAACAGCTGGTGCCGTAGCGGCGAGCACAGTCAGTAAGCTGAGGCCATACGTTCCTATGAGTGGAACTGATTGAAGAACCGGAAGCCCAAATGGAGTAGCAGTCTCTGACCAAACGGTCGCCAAAGGATTCCAGGGAAAGCCTGTCAAAAACCACCCACGCAACCATTCCACCACAATCCAAGCAGAACCGAATAAAAGAATGCGTAGGGTTGTTATAAAAACATGGTCGTCTGGCATGTCGTCCCGCGATGGTGGCGGGATCGTATGCGTTATTGCGCAAACTAGGGCAGTATACAAACCAAAAAATGCAACGAGCCCGGCTACAGCAGGGATCGCGAATATGCCGAAAGCTTCACTATCCACGTAAAAGGCATTTGTGATCCAATAAAAGCTTGCCCCAAAATAGCCAAGACCAAATGCCCAACCGGTTGAGGCTGCTTCTTGGCGGGATGAGCAGCCGTTCAGCAGCCACACTAGAACCGGAAACGACAGCCAAAGAACGGGTACAATAGAGATTGGAGGAAAGGCAGCAATCGAAACCGCGCCGGCGATGGCAGAGGCTGTCAACCGTCTCCAACCGGTCAGTCCGCCAATCAGCTCTGCCCCTCGGGCAATCATGAAATATACTCTAACATTTGGACGGCTTAATCGGATGTGGTGGGTTCAGGAAGTCCGCGTATGCGGATTCGACGGACACTTCGGGGGTCACCTTCCAATACTTCTAACTCGAGCCCTGAAGGGTGCCTCACCAACTCGCCGCGACCTGGGACACGCCCAGCTAAGCGGGCAACAAGTCCGCCCAGTGTGTCTGCCTCTCCGCGTTCTTCGTCTGTGAAAAACGTGCCGTGCTCTCTTTCAAAATCCTCTAACATGACTCGAGCGTTAGCTAATACGGTGCCGTCATCTCGTTGCATCATTTCTGGCCCGTCATCATCATCGTGCTCGTCTTCGATTTCACCGACAATTTGTTCAACCACGTCTTCGATGGTCAGTAGTCCATCGATACCGCCATATTCGTCTACCACTAAGGCCATGTGAGTGCGCTTTAGCCGCATTTCCAAAAGCAGATCCATTACTCGCACAGCAGGTGAAACAAACAAAACTGTCCGCACCATGTCGATAAGGTTCGCTGATAGTCTTTTGTGCTCCATACTTTCTATTTTTTCTGTTCTAGCACTAGGTAAGTTATTTACGGCTAGGATCGCGAGATCCTTGATGTGCACGAAACCAACCACATCATCAAGGGTCTCGCGATATACAGGAAGTCGCGAATGTCCCTCCTCCACCAACTGTGTGAGCACATCAGTAAGAGAGGTTTTTACTTCAACCGCTGCGATGTCGGCGCGGGGCACCATAATATCCACAGCTGTAACATCGCGTAGTTTTAAGACATTTGAGAGAAGAAGCCGCTCATTAAGATCAATCGTTGCATCATCGTCGGGATGTTCTTCGATGCGCTCTTCGATTAACTCTTCTATCACATCGCGCACTGACTCGTTCTCATTGCTCTCGGATGAAAGCAAACGTTTCAGTCTCTCAAAAATGCCCGTCTTTTGATGCTCTGTGCTATCTTGAAGTGTTACCGGGCGTGTGGGTTCGTTCACGACTGGCTCCGCGTCTGGTTCGGATATTTTCGAAAGCACTTTTTCACCTTCGAGCTAGTGTCTGAATTTCTAGGGGTCGCCGAATAGGGATCGGCAATGTTTAGGCCTTCTAGAATTTTAGTCTCCAAGTGTTCCATCTTTATAGCTTCACATTCACTCTGATGATCATAGCCCAAAAGGTGTAATACTCCATGCACCACCAAATGGGACAGATGGGCGGCGATGGTTTTTCCTTCATTGCGGGCTTCTCGGTCCGTCGTGCCGAATGCGATAGCTATATCGCCCAGCAGTAATGGAGTGCCTATGGGCTGCACGCTGCGATCCTCCGAGGCGACTGGGAAAGCTAGTACATTCGTGGCTTTGTTTATGCCACAAAATGATGCATTTAGGCGGCGCACAGCCTGGTCTGTGGCCAGTAATATGCTGATTTCTACTTTAGTGCTAGCACTGCTACGGTGCAGCAGTTTGCCTTTAGGAGCCTCCATAGCGGCTGCCGCTGCTCGCCGAGCACAAGCAGCGGCTGAACGCAGTTTGCGTGTCCATGATTTAGAACCAAGAGTCACGTGTATGTCCAAAAAATCGGGTGATGTTTTAATACCGCGTTTCATCGGGGCGGTTTCATAGCCTTTTGCCTAGTGTCGCGTGCGTCATAGGCAGACACGATTTGTGCAACGAGATCGTGTCGCACTACATCACGCGAGGTAAATGTAACTGCTGCGATTTCACTAATGCCTTTAAGAGTGTCGAGGGCATCTGCGAGGCCCGATTTTGCGCCTGCCGGAAGATCGATTTGGCTTAAATCGCCGGTAACAACCATGCGGGCATTTTCTCCCATGCGCGTCAATGCCATTTTCATTTGCACAGCGGTAGTGTTTTGCGCTTCATCCAGAATAATAAAGGCATTGCTTAGAGTGCGTCCGCGCATAAATGCAAGCGGAGCGACCTCTATATCGCCTGATAAGAGCAATTTTGCTACCTGGTCACCCGGAAGCATTTCGTGCAAGGCATCATAAAGCGGACGAAGGTAAGGGTCGACCTTCTCCCGCATATCGCCGGGCAAGAAGCCTAGGCGCTCGCCGGCTTCAACAGCTGGACGAGATAAAATGATTCGATCTACTTGTCCGGCCAATTTCATTGCGACAGCCTTTGCCACAGCAAGATATGTTTTCCCTGTGCCCGCTGGACCGAGGGCAAATACAAGCTCGTTAGTATTTAGCACATGAAGGTATTTTGCCTGTCCTCTCGACCGCGGAGAGATGTGCCGTTTTCGGGTTCGGATACTAAGATCCATATTTACTTGCGTATCGTCCGGTACGGCCATGCGAGCAGCACCGTCGACATCGCCTTCATCGATTGGCAGGCCTCGGGTAAGACGATCATACAGACGTGTTAGCGCGATTTCGGTTAACGCCGCATTCTCTGGTGGCCCTTCAATTGCAACTGTGTTCCCCCGGCTATGTAAAACGACTCCAAAGCGTTGTTCAAGGCGCGATAGGTTTGCGTTGTGCGGTCCAACAAGCTGCTGTACCAGCATGTTATCCGAGAATTCGCACGTTCGGTATGGCCCGGTTTTTGTGGGCGTGCTAACTGGTGAACTAGTGTTAGGCAAAGGCTGCAGCATCCGAAGTTTCTGGCCACACTGCGCTCAAGCTGTATGGCTGGGTGGATACAATGGTCAAGGGGACGATTTTTCCGATATGTTCTGGGTTGGCAATTACATGAACGGGTTGAAGGTAAGGTGAGCGGCCGACAAGCTGCCCGGTGTGGCGTCCTGGACCGGTCAAGAGCACATCCATAGTGCGGCCGACACTCCCCTTATTAAAGGCACGTAGTTGCTCATCAAGAAGCTTTTGCAACACCTCTAGACGCTTAGCCTTTGTCTGTTCTGAAACTTGCTCAGGCATTGTCGCTGCTGGGGTGCCGAGGCGTGGGCTGTACTTGAAGGAATAAGCTTGGGTAAACCCAATTTTCTTTACAAGATCTATTGTATCGGAAAAGTCTTTCTCGGTTTCACCTGGCGCGCCCACAATAAAATCCGATGAAAGCCCAATATCGGACCGCGCACAGCGTAGCTGGTCAACTATACGGAGGTAGTCTTCACGAGTATGGCCTCGATTCATATTTTTTAGTAATTTGTTCGAACCAGACTGCACAGGGAGATGTAAAAATGGCATTAGTTGAGGTACGTCACGGTGCGCTTTGATCAGTGCGGAGTCCATATCGCGCGGATGTGATGTCGTGTAGCGAATTCGCTCTAATCCATCAATTTCCGCTAGCGCAAAAATTAGGCGGCTGAGATTCCATACGCCACTTGATGACCGTTCGCTAGTATACGGTGCATCGCCATGATAAGCGTTTACGTTCTGACCAAGTAGTGTGATTTCAAGCGCGCCAGTGGTGACGAGTTCACGGGCCTCTTTCAAAACGTCAACGGCAGGACGGGAGTATTCCGAACCGCGCGTGTAGGGTACTACGCAGAAAGTACAAAATTTGTCACAACCTTCCTGCACAGACAAAAATGCGGTTGAGCCGTTGGCTCTGGGCGCGGGCAGAAAGTCGAACTTGGGTTCCGGTGGAAACTCTGTATCCAAGATACCATGCGTCGCTTTTGATTTGTTGCGGACCCTGCTCCTGCGGGCCACCATCTCAGGCAAGCGGTGATAAGTTTGCGGCCCAAAAACAATATCAACAAAGGGGGCACGCGCTAAAATCTCTTTGCCCTCGGCTTGGGCAACGCATCCTGCTACGGCGATAATCATTTCACCACCGGACCCGGTCTTGTCTTTTTTTAAACTGCGAATACGACCAAGTTCCGAGAAAACCTTTTCGGATGCTTTTTCGCGAATATGACAGGTGTTTAGGATCACCATATCGGCGCCATTGGCCGAACCCGTAAGCACATAACCGTGCGGTGCAAGAACATCCGCCATGCGCTTCGAATCATATACGTTCATCTGGCAACCATAGGTTTTGATGAAAAGCTTCTTGCGCTGGCCGTATGTAGTTTCTTCTACCTGCTTATCCATGACCTATCGAAATTATAGTTCTGTGTGCCATGACCCGCCGTGTAGCCGGTCTGCCCTAGCCTCTCTTACCTGCTTGGAGGCCTAAAAGCAAAGAAACGAGGCTATTTTGGATGCATTTGCTGACTTAAATTAATGCCGTCCAGCCAGTAATTGGGCCATTCCATCGCTACAAACTTTCTCGCAATGCGCTGAGAGTGCCTTGCGGTCTGGGAACTCTGCGCGGGATACAGGGTCGTGGAAAGTTATCTCCACCGTAATGATGCCGAGTTTCGCCAATTGCCAGAGGTGGGGCACCAACTCCATGTCGCCGAACCAAGCAAAATATGCCCGCCAACCTACACCAATAGGCAACCCGTTAAGTCGGGTGTAGGCCATGGATACCGGTTGTACGGTGATGGGTCCAATCTGCTTATTCAGCTGCGCATCATGTTGTTCGGCCACTGTAAAGAGCGAACTTTTGAAGGGCAGCATTCTTGTGCCGTCCCCAGATGTTGACTCGGGGAACATAATTAGGGATTCGCCAGCTTCTAGTCTTTCTTGAATCTGGTTCCGTGCGGCTCCGGTTGCAGTACGCCGCCGATCAACAAAGACCGATCGTCCGGCTCGTGCCATGAGGCCGATTACCGGCCATTTAGCAATTTCGGATTTTGCCACGAAGGCACCTTCGGCGGCGGCGCCCAGCGCGATGATGTCCAAATAAGAAATATGATTGCACACTAGCAGCTGTGGCCGGGCAGAGTTTTGGAAGCCGTGGGTAACAATCTTGAGGCCTAGAACCCATGCGAGAACGCCGTAGTTCCAACATCGGTAACGCTCGCCGTCATTACCCAAAGCAATTAAGATTCCAGCAGTCAGGGCTGAAAAAGCCATTACCACGGAAGCTACCAACAATCGTAAAACACCAACAAGTGCCCCCAAACGAGTTGTTGGTAGGGCGGGTGCGGGAACTACTAGGCTTTTCGCCACGGCACTACCCCTTAGCGTTCACCGATGCCGTAGTGACGTGCATAGCGATTCGCCATTAAATCGGTTTTTACAATGACACAAACATCCGTTGTGTTGAATTGATGATCAATAACAGCGCCATCACCTACGAAGGCGCCGATGCGCAGGTATCCTTTAATGAGCGGTGGCAAAGATGAAAATGCACGCTTTGGATTAATAGCGCTTTTCGGCAATAAATGCATGTCTGTAAAACGCTCCGGCAATGCCCGTGAGCGCAATGCTTTGGGCGCTAGATGATGATGATAAAGATAAGATAACTGAGTGGCCAGCTTATCAGGGTCGGTTCCAGGAAGGCTCGCACAGCCAAATATTAATCGTATCTCGTGTGCATTACAGTATTCTGCGATGCCGCGCCACAAAAGCTGCATTGTAGCACGATCACGATAAGCCGCATCAACACAACTACGACCCAACTCCATCACGGCACCGGGAGTCGCAAGCAGCGGTTTAATATCGTATTCTCCAGCGGAATAAAACGCACCCACCTCACCCGCGTGCTCACGTCGCATACAACGGTATGTGCCGACAACCTGGCTATTTTTTTTACGGCTTCTGTCTACGACTATTAGGTGGTCACAAGCGTTGTCGTAGCGATCGAAATCGCGGCGCAAAGATTTCATTTCCGGCAATGGCTTGGCGCCCATCTCATCATAAAATACACGGTAGCGTAGCTCTTGCGCCTCGTCGATTTCATCGTCAGACGTTGCTACGCGTATCACTTGATTGCCGCCGAGTGCCTTTTCTAGTTTACGTTTAGCCCAATTATCAGGGGAGGCTGCCGCATGGATTTGGGGATTAGGATGGTTTGTCTGCGCAGTCCCAGGTGGAGGATAAAGGGCCGTCATATTTGGCCCCCACTTACGTCTATCATTTTTACTATGTTTAGTGTTTGCTGAACTTTCGATTTAAAAATCGGTCCGGCGCGCAGAGTTAACGATAACTTTGATTTCAATGCAGATTTAGTTGGCGACTTGGTTTGGTCTGTGACAATCACGGAACACTCCGTCTCACCTAAATACAAGTTGAAGGGCTTCATTTTAAAATTGCAACGAACGCACCGCCGTAATTCGCAACCTAAACATCTGGCCGCCGGATGTCGTGTTATGTTTCTGTTTCTATCTTGTTATGTTTTTGTTTCCTTCTCCGAGCCCAATGGTACAACGTATAACTCAAGCCGATGTCCAACCAATTTATATCCATGTGCTGTTGCCACTTCTTTTTGTATCCGCTCGATGTCGTCATTGCGGAATTCTGTCACTTTACCAGTTCGCATATCGATCAAGTGGTCGTGGTGTGTTGATGGAGTTTCTTCGTAGCGGGCACGTCCATCGCCAAATTCATGGCGCTTGACGATATCGGCCTCTTCAAAAAGACGCATGGTTCTATAAACCGTTGCTATGGAAATACGGGCATCTTGCGCTAGAGATCGGCGGTGTACTTCTTCCACGTCGGGGTGGTCGCTTGCTTCTGAGAGCACGCGGGCAATTACCCGACGCTGTTCAGTCATCTTCATGCCTTTAGCGGCGCAAAGTTGTTCGATATGAGAAATATTTTGAGTCATGCCAGCCTAATTTTGTTTGTTATCTCTAAGAGCACCAAAGATACCGTGTTATTATAGTTATTTGGTATTTACTTTAGGGGAAACGCAAAAAAGCGCTTTGTAAGCAAAATACTACTACAAAGTAGTGTGTTTTTTGACCTCGTATCCAGACGTAATGCTAATTTATTGGCCCGTTTTTTGTCCCAAGTCCGATTTTTTTAGCTAGGCCGGATCTTTGCCGAGCGTAATTAGGTGCGACCATGGGATAGCTGGCTGGTAACCCCCATCGCGCCCGATATTGTTCCGGTGTCATGCCATGGGCAGTTTTCAAGTATCGTTTGAGCATTTTCAATTTTTTGCCATCTTCCAAGCATATGATGTATTCCTGTGTGACGGATTTTTTGATTGGGACGGCTGGAGTTAATCGGTCGATGCTCTGGTTCTTGTCAATATTCGCTAGGGCCCTATTGACGCTATTAATAAGTTTGGGTAGATCGCTGGCATCAACTGAATTATTCGCCAAATATGCCGCAATAATTTCAGCAGTTAGTGTAAGCAAATCATCGCCTTCCCTATTGCTGTCCATAATATCCCTTAGGTCAAATGTGGTAATTATCCTCTATAAGTGTGCAAATAGGTCGAGGCAACATTGTTCAACAAATTTTTTTACTTAAGTACTAGATATGTCTAGTCCCGAATACTTTATAGATATCACGTCTGAGGTCTGTCCGTTGACATTCGTAAAGACGAAACTCCATCTTGAAAAAATGCCATCTGGGGCTCTGGCAACGGTACGCCTTAAAGGTGCGCAGCCTCTAGATAATGTTCCGCGCTCAGTCAAGGCCCACGGTCACGAAGTCTTATCTCTTAGTCCTGAAACGCTAGAAGGAGCCTCTGACCCGCGGCAGCCACATATACTGGTGGTGCGTCGGCGTTAGATGGGAAATTAATTCAAAGGGTTTTTGTCATGATGATGGCATCTGCTGCTGCCCGAGTGTTTTTATTGCTGTAGTAGGCAGGCCTAGTTCCTTTTGGACTGAATCCGAATTTTCTATACAACCCGCAAGCCTTAGGATTTTGGACTGAAACTTCTAAAAACATTGTTTTTGCTCCAGAGGCTTGTAGTGCATCAAAAGCGGTTTTGAGAATTAGTGTGCCCAGTCCAGCTCTTCGGTAATTTGGAGCCACAGCAAGCGTTAGTATCTCTGATTCATCCCCAACCGAGCGTAAGAGGATAAAGCCGCTGGGTTCATTATCCTTGCTAATCCAAGCAGCGACACCTGGCTGTTCGAGCAAAGCGGCGAAGCTTTCTTTACTCCATGGTTTTGAAAAACTGGTTCTATGAAGAGCGCTTAGTACCTCACAATGTTGAGGGGTAGCTCGAATGATTCTTACTTTGGTCACGGACGCAAGCGTCCGCCCTCTAACGGAATTGTTGCATCCGGGGAGCGGGCATAAACTGGCACAAGGGTTTCAGAGGTAGGCTCACGAGTTGAAGCCAATTCCGCGAGATTTGTAACGTTGGGCAGCGGCCCGGCCGATGATGCTGATGCATTTGGCCCAAGGGCAGGCAGTGCAATGACGGCTCCATCGCCCACTACTGTTACAGGGTCAGGGCCCGCCCAGAGCTTCAAGTTTTCCAGGTCTACCACATTTATATTTCCAATTGGGGATCGATCTCGATTAAACATTTGGACATATAAATCGCCTCGTTTGGTATCAATCGCTGCCAAAATGCGCCGGTCTTTTTCTGGGGCAGTGGCAGCCAAAACCTCGGTTGTTGGTATACCCACAGTCATTTTGCTCGCAGCAAAACCGAGGGCCCGTGCTGTTGCAATACCGACCCTCACACCTGTGAATGACCCCGGACCTACTGTTACAGCAATGCGATCAAGCATCGAGTAACTGACATCGCAATCACTCAGGACATGCTCGATCATGGGCACAAGCGCTTCGGCTTGACCTTGGGACATGGCGGTTTGTTTAGCTTCTAAGGTTTCACCATCACGCCAAAGCGCGACGGAGCACGCGGCTGCGGTGGTGTCCAAAGAGAGAATCAGCATAGCATTGATTGTACTTTGTGAACGAGAATCGTTTGAACCAAAGGGTATTCACTATCATGATGAGGTACCATGGCGTCGCTTTTTTTGCCGCTAAAGTCTCTAAATAAAGTTTTTACACAATGTCTTTGATTGAAATAACGTCTCCAAACTACGATGTAGATAAAGAGATCGCCTATGCGACACCAGACAATTTCACTGGTAAGCCGGTTTACGCTAGACCGTCGTGCTATTTGCATGCTGATGCTGCAGCGTGTTTGATGCGCTCCATCACGTTGGCCGCGTCGCTTGGTTTGAGATTTAAAATTTTCGATGCCTTTCGCCCAGCGGAGGCTCAATGGGTGTTGTGGAGCCATACTCCTGATCCTGATTTCTTAGCAGACCCACGCCGTGGCTCACCTCATTCCATGGGTGCAGCTGTTGATTTGACCTTGGTTGACGCGGCCGGCAAAGAGCTGGATATGGGGACTGATTTTGACTCTTTCACAACACTTTCTCACCATGGCAATCTCGAGATTTCACCGGCAGCCCAACGCAACCGCATATTGCTTTTGGGTATAATGACCATGGCCGGCTGGGATTTCTTCCGCAACGAGTGGTGGCACTATCAATTATTTGATGCTCGCTCCCATTATCCAATCCTTAGCGATGCAGTCCTGCCTCTTCCGATGATGCCAAAAGCCTAAGTCAAAAACTGGTCAGTAGATCGCTGGTTGATTTCGGTGGTGCGGGTCCGACGGTTGCTCTTTGTTGGGTTGCTATCGCCAGTTGGAGCCACTCATTTGCGGCTTCCACGTCGGCTCGCTCGCGCACTTCCACATCTGCCATTAGGAGGGCGGCACTGGCCCGAATATCTGGTGTCGTATCCTCGTTCGTCAGCGCTGAAAGCTTGTTTCGAACTTGTCCCCAAAGTTCAGCCCCAAGTGATGCGTTTGCTACGGCTAGCCGTGTTTCAGGATGATCAGGTGCGGTTTTAGCTAGACTCTCAATACGTTTTGCCCAGTCTAGGGCGGACTCGCCCGGAACCAAGGATTGATAAGCGCTCAATAATGCGGGATGTGGATTTGATTGCCACGCTTTTTCTACAATATTCGCTGCTTTCTTTCCTTTGCCCTGGCTAGTCATAACTTTGGCGTAGGCGGCAACAGCCTCGGGATTAAGTTCGGACGTTGCCATCGCTTTTTTTGCTGAGCTTATAGCTGCTGATGCATCACCCCTTTTTAAGGCGCTATTTGCTTCTTGAACGTAAAGTTTCAATTTTAGGCGCTGGTAAGTCTCATCTTCAAAAATAGTTTTGCCTAACTTAGTGCCTAACACTGCGATGGCATCTGTCCAAAGCCCCATACTAATTCGAATATCGAGTGCCATTTTCAAGGCCCAGTCCGGGGCATCTTTACTTGCTAGCGCTTTTTCTGCGTGACGCAGTGCGCCTACGTTATCGCCATCAGCTTGCGCTCTATTCGCGAGTGTGCGCAAAGCAGCCAGCTCCGTTTGTGGCCGGCCCAGTAGTGCCTTTGCTGCGGTCTGTATCTCAAGCGAGTCGTTCCCGAGTTTTGCTGATACTAGTTTTAGAACGAGTACGGCCGAAGAATCGCCGAGTAATTTGTAAGAATCCTTTGTAAGCCGATTTGCGCTAGCCTGTTGACCAGCCTGAACTGCGGCAAAGCCATCGCCAAGGACAACAAGCCCGCGCTGCATTCGTCGCTCACGTTTGGCGGTAGCGAAAGCCTTAACCGTCCTGTTCAGTGCAGAAACCATTCTCAGTAAAAATAAAATTATGACAACGACGGTGATCATAGCTGCGACCAAAACACCAACAGACGTGTGCACGTGCCAACCACGCCAAGTAAGATTCACGGTACCGGGTTCGTTGGCCATCCAAACAGCCCCAGCAACAGCCGCGGCAATACCCATGACGTAAATAATCAGGCGAATCATGATGACATTCACTCTGTATCGGCAGTTTCTAAACTTAGTTCTTTAGTATGCTCGTCAACGGCCATTAGCGCCATTGCTTTACTTAGGGTAGTATTCACAGCCTGTTCAGCATCGATACGTGCGTTCACGTTTGTAAGCCAAGGCGCAGCAGCTTCAGCGCTGGCGCCGGTGAGTGCCGCCATTTCGTTAGTTACACTCTTTAAATCGCCGGCCTTGAGGTGGTTCTCGGCACGAGCTAGAATCGCTGACACGCCTTTACTGTCGGTGCCGCCGTTTACGCGGCGGACAGTGACGATGGCCATAATACGGTCAAGCGATTGACTTAGCCACCCACTGGCTTCATCTGGAATCACTGCGGCACGTATTATCTGTGATGCAGTCTCATCAAAATACTGTTGCAATGCGAATAGGGTGGGAATTCCGCGATTAATATAGTTTGCGAAACCTTCATCATTGATAGTTGTGCCCAAAACGCTCATGGACAAGACGTTGGCTGTGGCGAGTTCCAAAGCAAAGGGCTGCCCAGTTGTCACGGCTACACGGAGTTGCGCGGTTGTTAAAAGTAATGCGACCTTGGCGGCTTGTTCTGCGCCAGCCCGCCGCGATAGGTCCTCCAATGCAGTCATGCGGTTTGACAAGTTGAGAACGCTTGCGGCGTTAGCACTTTTTTTCTCTAGAGCACTGATGCGACTGTTTATATCTTCCATCCGTGCAGTATTGCCGGTTTCAGATTCCAATTTAGAGAGGCGTGCACTGAAGCTGGCTAGTTGCTGAGCTTGACTGGAGAGAGAATCACTCATTGTGATTATGGGAGCCTCATCAGTGTGGCTGAGTCTTTCAGGAACTTGAAGGCGGTTGTTAGGCTTGTCTCCAGCAGGGGAAATATTTTCGCTATTCGCTGTGCTAGTTCTATCTACTTCAAGGGCCTCAGGATGCGTCTGAAGTCTTTCTAGTGTCTCCACTTTCCGTGTGTTTTTTGAGGGTTGCCACGAAACAATCCCGCTGGGTTTGCTCAGTCCTTGGACAAGCATTGTGGCATGTGGAAACCACCACGAAGCTGTGCCAATTATCGAACTAGCTACCACTGCTAACAAAATAAATAGGGATATAATACGGCCAATACTTCCGTGTGCCTTAGGGCTTGAAGATTGAAATGTTGAACCCTGGTCGGAATTACTTTCAGCTCTGTGGCTTTCTATTTCACTACCTCTAGGTGAGGCAGGGGTGGGATCCTTAATAAGCTTAGTGCTGTTGCCCACTCTCTGCGGAGGCTCTTGTGACACGGTTTTTTTCCTAAGATTACAGCGGCGATTCATTATTAGAGGTTGACCCGGATATGGCCATAGCAATGGTGTGCTCTGGCATTACCCGAACAAGTGTTGTAGATGCTGCATTTGAGGGTGAAAAGCTGTTTTCAAGGCTTTTTCTGAACTTACATAGAAATGCTCTGTCTAGAAATTGAGCGCAAATACAAGTTGGTAACGGGTCGTGAGCATCTTCAAATGATTGTCCTAGGGCTTGAAACAAGTTGTGACGAAACTGCTGCCGCCGTAGTAGATGGCACAGGAAAAATTTTGTCACACTCGGTTCTTAGCCAGGCGATCGAACACCAGCCTTATGGTGGCGTTGTTCCAGAAATTGCTGCTCGCTCTCATCTCTCACACTTAGACAAACTTGTTACTGCGGCTATGACTAGTGCGGGCATAAATTACAATGATATTGCTGGCGTAGCTGCTACGGGGGGGCCAGGCCTTATTGGTGGTATTTTGGTGGGGGTTATGACAGCTAAAGCAATTGCCGCGGTCCATAATATTCCATTTTTGGCAGTGAATCATTTGGAAGGCCATGCCCTCACTGCACGACTCACTGATGGTGTAAAATTTCCCTATCTACTGCTGTTGGTATCCGGTGGTCATTGCCAGTTGCTTGTGGTGCAAGGTGTGGGAAGTTACCACCGTCTTGGCACCACCTTAGACGATGCCGCCGGCGAGGTTTTTGATAAGGTGGCGAAGATGCTGGGCCTTGGTTATCCCGGCGGTCCGGCGATCGAATTAGCTGCGCAAAGCGGTGATGCAGGCCGTTTTAACCTTCCCAGGCCTATGAAGGGACGACCGGGCTGTAATTTTTCGTTCTCCGGCTTAAAAACTGCGGTGCGCCAAACAGTTGAGATGATGCCACCCGGGGAGCTTGTTAAGAAAGATGTCTCTGATCTAGCCGCGTCTTTTCAGATGGCGCTGATAGAATCGGTTAGCGATCGCATGGCGCATGCACTAGCAATGTTCCGCACTGAGTATCCGCATGGAAAATCGTTTGTAGTATCGGGTGGTGTTGCCGCCAATACTGTTCTGCGCGCCACGTTGAAAGAGCAGTGCGCAAAGGATGGTCTTTTATTTGTCGCACCGCCAGTAGATTTATGCACAGACAACGCGGTTATGATTGCTTGGGCTGGGCTGGAGCGCTTGAGATTGGGACTAACTGATCCGTTAAGTTTTAAACCTCAGCCACGTTGGCCACTTGATCCAAATGCTTCGGCTGCCCATGGCGTAGGGACGAAAGATTAAACTTTATAATAAGCACGGAACCACGAGACAGTTTTCTTCAGGCCGTCAGCGAGCGAAACTTTTGGATCATAGTTTACAGCGTGTCTTAGAGCACTCAAATCACACCACGTGCTCTTCACATCACCTGGCTGTATTGGCATAAAATTCAGAGTAGCGTTCTTGCCTATATATTTTTCAAGCATGGCGATCAAGTCCATGAGATTTACCGGTTCTCCTCGTCCGATGTTGAAGATGCGGTAAGGTGCAACACCACTGCTATTAGGTAGAGGGCTTGATGCTTTCCAGGATTCGTTATGCAAAGGCGTGTGATCGACAACGCGAACCAAGCCTTCGACAATGTCATCGATGTAGGTGAAGTCACGCTCCATTCTACCATCGTTATAGACGTCGATAGGGTCGCCGGCGCAAATCCTTTCAGTAAATTTCTGGAGCGCCATGTCGGGCCGTCCCCAAGGTCCATAGACTGTAAAAAACCGGAGACCCGTTGATGGTATTTTGTACAAATGTGAGTACGAATGTGCGAGCACTTCATTAGCACGCTTCGTGGCAGCGTAGAGACTAAGCTGGTGGTCGACTGTATGTTGTTCGGCGAAGGGCATGGTTGTATTTGCTCCATAAACCGAGCTAGTAGATGCAAACACGAAATGTCTGACACTAAGTTCACGCGCAGCATCAAGTATATTCATGAAGCCCACTAGGTTGGAATTAGTATATGCTTCGGAGTTTTCCATCCCGTAGCGCACACCGGCTTGGGCGCTAAGATGCACGATATGGGTGGGTCCGGTTTCGGCACAAAATTTTAAAACTGCCTGCCTGTTTGCCAGATCTAAACGCCTTCCAGTGAATCCCTCACATTTTTTCAGTAATGCCCAGCGCGCCTCCTTCAAACTGACATCGTAGTAAGAATTGAAATTATCAAAAGCGACGACACGGCGCCCCTGTTCTAAGAGTCGCTTTGCTACATGAAATCCGATAAAGCCAGCCGCACCTGTGATAAGAATAGTCATGGTAAGGTCTTGGCGTATCCCTCGAAGGTTTGCAACGTACTTATATGGACATTCGCCGGACACCCGGGCATAGAAAGTAAATAGTAACTTTATCTGGGTGGATTTTATGGTGGACATGCAACGCATTGGTGTGATCGGAGCTGGCGCCTGGGGCACTGCGCTGGCTACAGTCGCAAGGCGAGCTGGCCGCGATGTCACGCTTTGGGCGCTAGAGCCAGAGGTAACGGAAGCTATCAATAGCGGTTGTTGCAATACTGTTTATCTCCCAGATATTGCGTTGGATCCGTCTATTTCTGCTACAGGCGACCTGGGCCGGGCGGCGGCGGCAGATGTTATTTTGCTAGTGGTTCCTGCACAGTTTCTGCGCTCCAGCTGCAAAAACCTCGCCCCTCATATTAAAGTTGGGACGCCAGTCGTGATTTGCGCTAAAGGCATTGAACGCGGCACCTCGGCGCTTATGACCGATGTAGTTTTAGAGACACTACCTACAGCCACTATCATGGTGCTGTCCGGCCCCACCTTTGCTCGCGAGGTGGCCTCGGGGCGACCAACTGCCATTACTTTGGCTGCTGCGGATAAGTCATTCGGTCTGCGAGTCGCTGCAGCGCTGAGCTCTCCTACGTTTCGTCCGTATTTGTCGGATGACGTCATTGGTGCGGAAGTAGGCGGAGCAGTTAAAAATGTGCTCGCCATTGGTTGCGGAATGACCGAGGGCAAGGGCCTCGGCGCCAACGCGCGTGCAGCCCTACTTACGCGTGGCCTCGCCGAAATCGTGCGCTTGTCGGTGGCGCGGGGCGGCCGAGCCGAGACCTTGATGGGACTCTCAGGCCTCGGAGACTTAGTGCTGACGGCTACATCTTCGCAGTCTCGCAACTATTCCCTAGGCGTAGCGCTTGGAGAGGGGAAATCCTTAAATGAAGTATTAGGTGCGCGCCGCTCGGTCACCGAAGGAGTCGCTACAGCTGAGGCAGTTGCCTCCCTCGCGGCTAAGCTAAAGGTGGACATGCCTATTTGTGCAGCGATTAACCAAGTGCTTAACCACAGTGCGGCGATCGATGATATGCTAAAGGGGTTGCTTAATCGTCCGCTTAGGCACGAGGTAGACTAACTTCTAATTTTTGGTGAACGGGCCCTAGAATGATCTCCAGCCGTGCTATACCCCCAATGACAAACATTTTCTGAAGGGAATTCGGTGAGTAAACCCGCAAGCTTGTACCCTGTTATTCTTTCTGGAGGCAGTGGCTCGCGCTTGTGGCCTTTATCAAGAGAAGAACTCCCTAAACAGCTTCAGCCGCTAATATCGGCACACAGTTTGCTGCAAGATGCCGTATTGCGCCTCGGCACCATGCTTCCCAGCACTCGCTATACTGTCCAACCGCCGATTATTATTTGCAATGAAGAACACCGGTTTATTGTCGCTGAGCAATTACGAGCTGTAAATGTAAAGCCCAAGGCGATTGTGATCGAGCCGGTAGGTCGTAATACTGCACCCGCGGCATGCGTGGCGGCTCTTTTGCTTGAGCAAGAGCCTGACGCACTGTTGTTCATAATGCCTTCCGATCATTTGGTGCGCAGACCGAAGGCCTTACATGCAGCCATTGCTACCGCTATACCGGTAGCAACGGCTGGGCATGTGGTGACTTTCGGTATTGAGCCGACAGCACCGTCTAGCGCATATGGATACATCAAGCGCGGGGTCACACTGCCAAAGGCGCCGGACCTTTTTACAGTAGATGGTTTTGTTGAAAAGCCGAACGCGGTAACGGCGGCGAAGTTGGTCAAGACCGGTGGCCACTACTGGAACGGAGGCATGTTCATGTGTCCAGTTGCGCTCTACTTGTCAGAGCTGGAGCAGAACGAACCGGCAATTAGCTCTGGGTGCCGCTCTGCTCTTGAGAAGGGTGAGAACGATTTGTTTTTCTTTCGGCTTGATGCAGAGAACTTTTCAAAAGTACCGGCGCAATCAATCGACTATGGAATCATGGAGCACACAGATAAGGCTGTTGTGGTGCCGGTGGATATGGGTTGGTCAGATGTCGGTTCGTGGAGTGCACTGCATGCAGAGTCCAAAAAAGATGCCTCAGGCAACACTCTGATCGGCGATGTATTAGCTGTTGATACTGCAGATACTTATGTGCGGAGTGATAAGCAACTAACTACCGTAATCGGAGTAAAAAGTGTTATTGTAGTAGTGACTGCCGATGCGGTGTTGGTAGCTGACAAGACTCAGGACCAAAATGTAAAAAAACTTGTCGAAAAGCTGAAAGCTGAGGGGCGCTCTGAAGCAACAGTACAGGTGCGCACATACAGGCCGTGGGGATGGTTTGAAACGGTTGATGAGGAACCGAGGTTTAAGGTTAAGCGAATTTGCGTGAAGCCGGGCGCACAACTCTCATTGCAAAAGCACCAGCATCGCAGTGAACACTGGGTAGTTGTCACGGGCACCGCAAGGGTGACCAAGTCTAACAAAAGCTTTGTTCTAAAAGAAAATGAATCTACGTTTATCCCCTCCGGCACTATTCATCGCCTTAGTAATCCAGGCCAAATTGATCTACAGATGATCGAAGTGCAGTCAGGTGATTATGTAGGAGAAGATGATATTGTTCGCATTACCGATGATTATGGCCGGGTTGTTGCGGACGATTCCAAGAAGCTTTCGAAAAATAAGACAACGGTAGGGGCGAAGCCGAAAACTAAAAAAGATTCGCCACTAGGTTCACGCCGTAAGGCCGATCCCCAAATAGCATCTCAACGCCGCGCTCAGCGCAGTGTTATGCGCCCAACAACAAAGACTGTATCTAAGAAAGTCCCCCCAAAAAAACCACCGAGTAAGGGCGGCTAAAATCTTTAGAATTACGAGCTAGTTTTAGTGAGGCAAGTTCAGCTTTCTTGCCAGACCTGCGCGAAAAATGGACTATGGCGCGCTACATCAGCGTAACACTTTGGGTCAACCATACAAGTCGGGCACCAATGTCCACCGGTCAGCATTAGGTTTGGTGACATTGTGAAATTGTGGCCCAGTGCACATCGCCAATTGTATTGCTTGAAGGCATCGTCCGTATGATCTGAAATGAAGCGGCCTCCACGAAATTCAGCAGCGGACTGCATATCTGACAGTGTCCAGGATTCGCGGGGTTTTTTTTCTTCATATCCATGGTTTAAGAATTGAGGAGTGCGAGAGGGTTGTGCCGGCGTGAAAGCATCCCAATCTGGAATACTACGCCACGCATCGCGTGATTCGAAAAAAGCGTCAATGTGTGATGTTTCATCATGCTCCAACCAATGAAGAGAACCGCCTGGAGATTTTGCTAATGAACGTGTTCGCCAGAAAATTGCACTGGCCGCGAAACGTCCCACTAATTTGATATGGAGCGGCGTA
This sequence comes from Fidelibacterota bacterium, assembly GCA_002712165.1. Lineage (GTDB taxonomy): Bacteria > Pseudomonadota > Alphaproteobacteria > Rhodospirillales > Rhodospirillaceae > UBA11612. Next base: position 61,230 of record PASS01000059.1, on the reverse strand, counting down.
TTTTTTTTCAGCATATTTATAAAATCATCAATTGATTGACTGCGAAATGGGACAAGGGCTTCAAGCCTGTCTGAGTCGGTGTACCATTGTCCATGAAAATTACGGGTTGCGAACCAATTGGGCCGTAAGACCTTGCTCAAATCAGAAATGCCCATAGCGCCGTAGGTTTTCTCCATAAATTCATAATTAGTTAGGCGGGAATTGGCACCACCGCCTATGTTGTAGAAATGGCGCCAAAAAGAATCCGGCACACTTTCCTCGCAGACGTTTGCCAACAGTCGCCCAGAGTCCCACGCTGTCGACCACTCGAGCACACCATTTAGCGGTGAGTGAAAACTGATCGGATCTACGATTTCGTGAAGACCAAGGTGCGCCATGCTCGTTTGGCGCAGTGATACCCAGTATTTAAGGCCAGAATCAGCAATGATAGCTTCTGCCAGTGTTTTACTTACAGCATATTGATCGAAGTGACTGATCTTGATTGGGTCGCCGACACGTCCCCAGTGGATGGGCGGCATGCGGCTACCTGTCTGCGCAACGCTACCAATATAGACAAGGCGAATTTGGTCCGGTCTGTCCTGAGCCTTGATAGCAGAGACAATATTACGTGCGCCACCAACATTGACTCTCATCGCCAAATCCGGGAATAGGTCGGCGTATGGCGAAACCATACCTCCTACATGCAGCACGTAATCGGCCCCTGATAACCCTGCCAGAACATCTTCATAATGCGTTAGGTCTCCCCAAATAACTTCCAGCCCCGTATGTTGGAGAAGTCGCTGCACTCTAGGATTTTCTCGTTCACCGGGAAGGACGAGTGCCTTGATTTGGAACCGATCTGTGCGCTCAAGCAAATGCTGTACCGTTGCACTACCCATGTTTCCGCTAGCGCCTGTGAGGAATATCGTTTTTTTGCTATTCATTCTGGCAGTCCATTTTTGCAGCCTGAACTTATTCTCATGGCTAATTATGCAAACGTTTATTTATACACACTGAAACAGCTTACAGTGACAGTACCAGCCCCTACGGACTATTTTATGTCTGATCACGGAAAAGCTATTGTTCTTGTTGATGGGCGTGACTCAACGGCGTGGGCATGGATATGATCTTTGCTACGAAATTTAGGGAGACGCAAAATGTCAGATAGCCAGGTGATTGATGTTCCAGAAAAGTTCGCCGAGAAAGCGCTTCTTGATGAGCGAAAATGCGATGAAGTGCGTGATGCCGCGACAAAAGAGCGGCTCGCATTTTGGTATGCTGCAGGCCAGAACTTTGAATGGATCAAAACCTATACCGAAGTATGTGACGTCTCTTTCAAGGCGGATGATTTGCATATCAAGTGGTATAAAGACGGTTCGTTGAATGCGAGTTTCAACTGTCTTGACCGGCACTTGCAAATGCGTGGCTCTCAGATAGCTATTGTCTGGGAGGGCGATGATCCGAAAGATACAAAGTCAATAACTTATACTGGCCTGCACGAAGAGACCTGCCGTCTTGCTAATGCGCTGAAGTCGCTTGGAGTGGCCAAAGGAGACCGGGTATGTATTTACATGCCCATGATCATAGAGGCGTCTGTGGCTATGCTGGCATGTGCGCGCATAGGAGCAATTCACTCAGTAGTATTTGGTGGTTTTGCGCCGCATGCACTCGCCGATCGCATCAATGACTGCGAGGCTAAAGTGATTATCACAGCTGACGAAGGGCGTCGTGGCGGTAAAATCGTACCACTTAAGGCTAATGTAGATGAAGCACTGAAAATGGCGCCGTCAGTTCAACATGCGATAGTAGTAAAAAATACAGGCGGCAAAGTGGCTATGAGTTCCCCTCGTGACGTTTGGTGTCATGTACTGACAGAGCAGGCTAATGCTTGGTGTGACCCTGTGGAGATGAATGCAGAAGATCCACTATTTATCTTATATACGTCGGGATCAACTGGAAAACCAAAAGGGGTATTGCACACAACAGCCGGCTATCTCGTCTACGTCTCCATGACCCATAAGTACGTGTTCGACTATAAAGATGGTGATGTGTATTGGTGTACAGCTGATGTGGGCTGGGTGACGGGCCATAGTTATATTGTTTATGGGCCGCTAGCCAATGGGGCCACTACCCTCATGTTTGAGGGTGTGCCTAATTACCCTGATACATCTCGGTTCTGGCAAATAGTCGATAAGCACAAAGTAAATATTTTTTATACTGCCCCTACAGCTCTGCGTGCGCTCATGCGTGAGGGTGAGGCGCCAGTCAAGAGTACTTCGCGAGCTACACTAAGGTTGCTCGGTAGTGTTGGTGAGCCAATTAATCCGGAAGCCTGGCTCTGGTATCACAGGGTAGTTGGTGATGGTCGTTGTCCTATTGTTGATACATGGTGGCAAACGGAAACAGGGGGTATTCTCATTTCCCCTATACCAGGCGCTACAAAACTAAAGCCTGGTTCAGCGACATTGCCATTTTTCGGTATTGAGCCCTGCATTGTCGATGGAGAGGGTAATGAGTTGGAGGGTGTGTGCAGTGGAAACCTCTGTCTAAAAGCATCTTGGCCGGGACAAATGCGCACGATCTATGGCGATCATCAGCGATTTATCGATACATATTTTAAGACCTATCCTGGTAAATACTTTACTGGCGATGGCTGCAGGCGGGACGAGGATGGTTATTACTGGATCACCGGTCGTGTGGATGATGTGATGAATATCTCTGGCCACCGGTTGGGCACAGCGGAGGTAGAAAGCGCACTGGTGTCTCATGAGGCTGTGGCCGAAGCAGCTGTGGTTGGCTATCCACATGATGTGAAAGGTCAGGGTATTTACGCCTACGTCACACTCATTAAGGGAGTTGAGGCTACGGACGAGTTGCGCAGAGAGCTTGCAGCTTGGGTTGGTAAAAATATCAGTCCCATTGCGAAACCTGATGAGCTGCAGTGGGCACCGGGCTTGCCAAAGACCCGATCTGGCAAAATTATGCGTCGTATTTTGCGCAAGATAGCCGAAAACGAAGTGGACAAGCTCGGTGACACATCAACTCTAGCGGATCCTGGAGTGGTGCAAGACCTGGTAAATAACCGTTCGGGAAAATAGTACTTAAGCCGGCTAAATTGGGTGGCTGTAATCTAGGGTTGTTCCGCTAGGAGTTTCAGCACCGCTTCTCGCTGGTTCGCAGCAAGCTCAGCGTTGATATCGAGATTGAGTTCGATAAATACTTGGCAGGCTCGGTCAAAAGCCTCAGCGGCTTGTTTGAGGCATTCGGTATTTTCAGCAGCTATACCTTTTTCCTTTAAAGCTGCCCCAATATGCGCAAGTGTCGTGGCCCAAGCGAGTGGTGCTTTGGTGCGGCTACGCACCTGGACGATTTTCAAAAACACTGTCACGGCTTTGTCGAATAGGGATGGCTGTTGCGTTAACTCACCCATAGTGACTAGTAACCCACCGAGAGAGTTTTGAATATCTGCCCAGCGCTCTGGTGCATCAGTGATAGTCCAAATAGATGTGGCAGCAGAAAAAGCATCGGTGGCTTCTTTCAGATTTAGAGTTTCTCCGGTGCTAAGCGCCTGCCCATGTAGAGCAAGACCCAAGCGAACATTGAGAGCCGCATACTCGTCCGTAAAAACTTCTTTGCGCACCATGCTCAAGGCAGCGCGGTAATATTCGATTGTCTTATCTGCTAGCTTGGGCCGTTCGGCGATTTCACCAATCAATGACAGGGCGTCAGAAATGTGGCTTCCAATCATCGCCTGCTCGTGTTCAGTAAAAGCATCTTCTCCGAGTATAAGAACGCCTTGGTATACCGATACAGCGCGTTCCAGCATTTTCACATCGCTAGTGCGCGCACCCTCAAGTAACAATAGAGCTGCGTAGGCGCTTTGCGCGGTGGCGCCCTCAGCCACGGTGCCCTCCATATCGCCTTCAGCGAAATGCGTTGCTGCGTGAAGCACTGGGCGAAACATGCCGGCCCTGGCCCGTACACCTTCAGCGGATTCAACATTTATCGCCGCTAGAGCAGCACCAAATACGAGGTCGCCGGTCGCATCGTCAAAAAGTTCTGGGACTTCAAGCCGTTCAAGAGCCGACATTGTCGCACTTTGTGGATGCAAGGGTGTCGAACCGCCTAGGAATCGTAGACGCCAAGAAGATCGAGTTTCCTTAGGGGCTTTGGCAGCGTACGTCGAAATGTTTTCGCCCCAAATGAGCAAATCGGCGCTTTCGCGTTGCAGCCATCTGCGGCCCAACTCTATTGCCATAGAGACGAATAGTGGCTGGCTATAATCGGCCCCCGGAACTGTGAGCGGCCGATCGGCAATCGAGACCGACACTCCCAAGCGCCCAGCCAATCGATCGTGAATATGGCGTGCGGCAAGCCTTTGGTTATCACCGGCTAGGGGGCTGACCAATATGCGGAGGGGCTCAATACCGTAAGGAGCCTCATCGAGGCCGTCATCAGTGAAGGGGTCGGCGGGTGATTTGAAGGCGTGCCGCCGCAGCACGTCAATGAACGTACCTTGTGGCATGAACTTTTAAAATCCGCCTCTGTGTTGTCAGTGCCCCATAACTGGCACCTGATTTCTATATTAAGCGTCGGTGAGAAGATTCCAGGAATTAGCTGGTTAGCACACTAGCCGCTTAATAGGCTATTGGAGACTCGGAGGAATGTGCTGTCTAGATACCTAAAAATCCGAGCACCGACCCTTACGTTCCCAGTCTCCGAAACGGGTTGGCTCAGCCCCTTTTGGACCGCCGATTTCATTCACACTGCTGACCTTGATCTTTTCGCCTGTCGCTAATGGGGTTTTAGGTTTTAGCGCCCCCGCTTCAGGACTTAGGGGTAGCGGCGGTAATGTGTTGCTTTGATTAGTTTTTGCTGTCATGAGGCTAGGTTACATGGCCGTGGAGAACAATTCAGCCCTAGAATTGGTAAAAATTACCCTGGGCATTGGAAAAGTAAGCCCTTAAAGCCGATAAACATACCTTATTTTTGGCCCGCATTTTTGTTGTGGGCATTAGAGGGCCGTTTCCCAGGCCTTTGGGAGAAAACATTTAGCGCTTGGAGGCTTCCTTGGTGCCACTTGCAAACCCTCTGCAATGAGGGATTTTTTCAGGCGCATTCGTTAGCTTCCAGCACTTCACATCTTTAAATCCAGAAGCGCGAACCAAGTGGCCGAGGCAGTCTAAAGTCGGCGCCCACCAATTTGTGGGGTTATCCCCAAGTTGCTTATCAGGATAAAATTCCATGACCATTTGCCGTTGATCGTAACCCCTACCTAAGCCGCGGTAAGGGCTGAAGTCATCACAAATCGCACTTTCCACAAAGATTGACTCGGCACACACAGAGGCTAGCCTATCCAAAGCAAGCAGCGGATGACGCAAGTGATAGAGGGTACCAAAGAAGAAAACCACATCAAATATCCCAATGCTTTCTGGAGAGACATTGTAGATGCTCATTTCTGTGCGCCTACATTGTTCCTCGGAATATCCCAATGCCGACCGGCATAGATCGAACGTTTTCCACTTTTGCCGAGAAACACTGCGTTCTTCTCCTAGGCTATCTGAAAAGTCATCGATTGCGTGTACTTCCTTAGCGCCCCGGGCTAAGGCTTCAAATGTCCAATAACCGTCCCAGGCACCAACGTCTAGAACGCGTTGGCCGCTTAGATCCTTAGGGATTTGATACCTTTCTGGCGCCAGTGGCGCCCAGCCAGGTGTAATAACACCGTCAGGCAGGGCTATGCGGTGATACCAAAACGGAATAGCGGCGACCTGTGCACGTAGATTTGTGCTCATAAAAACTCCATGACGCGAAATTTTGCCAAACTAGCGCATACAACACACATGTTCTATGGCATGTGTGATTGACATTGTTGGAAGTGTGATTGCAATTGGGGTTATGTCACCCCCTACTCGAAATACAGATAGACAGGAGCACGCTTCTGTTCCAACCAATGATACGGCGGCACGCGCTGCGGCGTGTGATTTGCTGGCGGGTGTTCTTCGGAGGCATCGCCGAGCTAATGACAATTTTGAGCTCGCGGTTAGGTCGCTTGAGCCCAGGGACCGGGCGTTTGCACGTCTCCTTTATACCACTGCCCTGCGGCGCTTGCGACAGATTGACTTGGTGCTAGATGTCTTTTTGACCAAGCGCCCCTCTGATCCAATAATTGACCTGCTTCGAATAGGCGTGGCGCAACTTTTGTTTCTTGATACGCCGGCCCATGCGGCTGTGGGAACATCAGTTTCTATGGCCAAGCGCCATCATGAACGATTTGGCGGTTTGGTAAACGCGGTGCTACGGCGTGTGTCGGAAAAGGGGCCGGCAATCATCGCTGACCAGGATGCGGCGCGTTTAGTGACGCCGACTTGGTTATGGGACTCCTGGTTGGAGGCGTATGGTGAGCCCGTCACTCGGGGTATGGCTGAGACTCATTTAACTGAGCCACCTTTGGACATCACTGTCAAAAATCCACTGCGCCGGACAGAATGGGCTAAGCGTCTTGGAGGGCGCATGCTTCCGACGGGCACGGTGCGATGCAAAAATGCGGGCCGTGTGCAAGAACTGGACGGCTTTGCTGAAGGTGAGTGGTGGGTTCAAGATGCTGCAGCAGCATTGCCGGCCAAGGTCTTATTGCATGCTTTATATAGTCAGAAGAATAAAGCCGTCGTTGATCTTTGCGCCGCTCCCGGTGGTAAAACTGCTCAGCTTGTTTCGAGTGGTTGTGACGTGACGGCCGTGGACGTTGATGCGAAGAGGCTCGAGCGTTTACATCAAAACCTTAGCCGCCTTCAACTCAAGGCCAACGTGGTAGAAGGAGATGCCATTGCATGGCGTCCTTCGGCACCGGTGGATGCTGTGCTATTGGATGCGCCGTGTTCTGCCACCGGGACAGTTCGGCGGCATCCAGATTTGCCCTTCCTAAAGCGGTCAAAAGATATTGCCTTACTTGCGGAAACTCAGTGCAGTTTGCTCAGGGCGGCAGTAGAGATGGTAAAGCCCGGCGGTTTGATTTTTTACAGTGTATGTTCTCTTCAGCCTCAGGAGCGCCGCCTTGTAGTTGAGTCCGCTCTTTCTAAAGACGAAAGGCTGTCCCTCGAAAAAATTTTACCTTCAGCCGTGGGAGGGGAAATCCAGTTTATTTCAAAGCGTGGCGAGTTGCGCAGTCTTCCGAGTCAATGGTCCGAGCACGGTGGTTTGGATGGCTTCTACGGGGCATTACTTCGGCGCACGCCTTATTCGTGAATTTGTTATTGCATATCATTCTCAAATCATTTATCTGGAATATGAAGTTTTGCGATTGACTCGCATTATTTGTTTGGAGTTGCAGTTATCATGTACGTATGTGTATGTAACGCACTGACAGATAAGGATATTATTGAAGCATCTGGCCGGGGTGCGCGGACGTATGACGATGCCTTTCGTATGCTCGGTGCAGAAGTCTGCTGCGGACAATGCCGTTGTATGGCTGAAGAGGTTATCGAGTCGGCAGCTACAAAATCAATAAGAGTCGAGTCGCACGCCGCATACGCCCTTAAGGTTTGCCAGGGCGTTACACGCCGACTCGGACGTCTTCAGCCCTCTTCTTAGTCCTCAGCCGGACTGCTTTGAAGCTGCACATAGTTATTCAGACCCATGCGCTCAACTTGTTCGAGTTGCGTCTCCAAGAAATCAATATGCCCCTCTTCTGACTCTAGGATGTCTTCGAACAATTCCCGCGAGACATAGTCGCCGACCTTTTCGCAATGGGAAACGGCGTCTTTTAAAGCTGGCATTGCCTGATTTTCCAGAGCTAGGTCACATTCTAGGATTTCTTTTACATCCTGACCTATCATCAGTTTTCCTAAAGCTTGAAGGTTGGGTAAACCTTCAAGAAATAAAATACGTTGTATTAGCCGGTCCGCATGTTTCATTTCATCAATAGATTCTTTGTATTCGTATTCACCGAGTCGGGTCAGCCCCCAATCTCTCAGCATGCGAGAGTGAAGAAAGTACTGATTTATAGCGGTTAGCTCATTTTTGAGCACGGCGTTCAAAAATTTAATTACCTCTTTATCGCCTTTCATAGCGCCACCCTTTCTTTGATGTGTGATTGATGAATAAATTAATGGTCGCGCGCGAAACGCATAGCGTCAACAGTTTGCTCTGCAATTAATTCTATATTGCAGTCTTGCGATTGACTCTGCGTTGCAGTCAAATGTTGTAGGTGTCTGTTTTGTACTGTGCCAGGTTTTTTGAATCTGAAAACCATTCGATAGTTTTCTCGAGACCATACTTAAGGCCATTACGGCCCGAGTATTCAGGCGTCCATCCCAGCAGGGCCTTTGCTTTATCATTACTTGCCAATAAGCGATCAACCTCACTTAGTGCCGGGCGCATACGGCTTTCTTCCAATAGTATTTCTAATTCTACATTCATAATATCAGAGATTAGTTCTACCGTATCACCGATAGAAATTTCGAAGTTTGAGCCTGTATTAATCACTTCTCCTAATACACCCTCGGTATTTGTCATGGTATCTGCAAGGGCGATGAAACCGCGCACCGTGTCTTCCACAAAACTAAAGTCACGGGTCGGGTTCACATTGCCAAGTTTGATGAATTTTTTGCCCGATAAGATTTGTGTGATGATGGTCGGGATTACAGCGCGTGCTGATTGCCGGGGTCCATAGGTATTAAAGGGTCTTATTATACTGACAGGGGTATTGAAGGAGCGGTGAAAAGATAAGGCAATCTGATCAGCACCGATTTTAGTTGCTGAGTAGGGCGATTGCCCTTGCAATGGATGGTCTTCAGTAATGGGAACAAATTGCGCAGTACCGTAAACCTCGCTGGTCGATGTGATAATACATCGCCTAATGCTGAGGTCTTGCACTGCTTGAACAACATTAAGTGTCCCTTTTATGTTTGTATCCACATATGCGCTGGGCGAATGATAGGAATAGGGAATAGTAATTAATGCTGCGAGATGCATAACCGTTTCGCAGTCCTTTAAGGCAGTGCGTACACCGTGGGAATCACGCACATCACCAGTGAATACATCAATTTTCGACTTAATGTTCTGCGGTAGGCTGTCCAGCCAGCCCCATGAATTAAAGCTATTGTAGAGTACAAAGGCACGAACATCGTGACCATCGGAAACGAGGGCTTCAACAAGGTGTGAGCCGATAAATCCATCCGCACCAGTGACCAAAATTTTACCTAGTTTGCTCACAATGTTTCTCCGGACCCTGATTCTTTGCGCGCACATACGAAAACATAATCACCGCGCTCCGAACTGTTGAGGAAAAAAATAAAATACAATATATGACTGATCAATTTTCGCATGAAGCCAAAGCGACCCATAGTGCCGCGATTACCCAAAAATGCGAGTAAATTACGGTAGAGGGGCGAGTAAAGCGGAAAGCCCCATTCTATGACCCGATCCACCTTCAGTCCCGCCTCAGTGATTTTGGCCTGAAGTTCGCCTGGCGCATAATTTCTTACATGACCTATTCCTGACTCAAAGCGCCGCATGCGACCCTGCAGTGTGGCAATAATTAAGTGGCCACCCGGAGCGGTCATGGCTGCCATATGCTGTATGGCAATGGAATCATTATTAATGTGTTCAACTACATCAGCACAGACTACTAAATCGAAGGTGCGCTCCCATTGCGAAGCAGCGATATCCATAATCTTAAAGTTCGCATCCGGAAGTGTCCGCTGAGCTAGGTGAAGCGCGTTCGTTGCGATTTCAATACCCGCTGCCTTTGCATTTGGATGTATCTCTACCAAAGCTTTGAGAAGCGAGCCTTCGCCGCAGCCGACATCGAGAATAGAGTGTGGCTTCATATCTTTTGTGAGAAGTCGCATCAAGCGGCGAGTATGCCGTGACATAGGACCGTAAAGACGCATGTCGTTCCAGCCGCCGGACCAAATAGTATTATAGTCGGGTATAAAAGGCGGGCCAGTCACGTTAGGCTCTTCGTGGCGATCACATTTTCAATAATCTTCGACCACTGTGCGGCGGAGCTCGTCCAACTATAGGAGGTCTCGATACATTCCCTTGCCGCACGCCCAAAAGTTTCTCGTCGTGAGCTATTATCGATCAGATTTATGATCGCGCTTGCTAGTGCATCAGCGTTTTCGGGCGGCACCAGTAAACCAGTTTTATTGTTTATGATAACCTCAGAGGTTCCCGCGACATCTGTGCCAATCACGGGCAATCCTGCGGCCATGGCTTCAAGTAAAACATTTGCCATGCCCTCATCACGTGACGGTAAAACAAAAATATCAGCATCTCTATATATGCTTGGTAAAATTGATCTGGTTGTCCACCCCTTTAATGTAATGCGATCTTCTATATTAAGGCGCTTAGCCTGAGCGGTGAGTGTTTCTCGCTCTGGACCATCGCCCACCATTAACAGACGCCAGCCTAGATGGGGGTCAATCATGCCCAGTGCTTCAAAGAGAATATCTAGGCCTTTTTGGCGCACGAATCGCCCTACAAATAAAATATCTAAATGTTGATGCGAGATGTAATTGGATTTTGGAGCAATACCGATCACATTAGCGCCCGCCGGAATAACATCAATTTGCGTAAGCTTATCAAATGACCGGGCAAGGTCAGCAAGGCCATTCGAATTGGCAATGACCGCTGAAGCATTGCGCCACAAATACTTAATAGCAGGTCCAGCGATTATATGGTGCCTGTAGAGCCTGCCGGGGTCGAATCCGGGCACGTCGCCACCCTGTAGGGATAAGCAATATGGAATTTTAAGAAGAAGTTTAAGTAGCCAGCCGACCGGACCGCAGGGCACTGTAAAGAAAACAATTGCAATCTCGACCTTCCATCGCCGCGCCCAAATAGGGGCTGTCAGCATTGCTGTGACAACGAAGGCGAGCATTTCAAGTACTGAGCACCGGTCTGCGTGGCGGCGTAGAGCGGGGATGCGGCGGAGTGTAACGCCCTGTGTGTACTCCGTCAGAGGCAAGCCCCCCCATGCTGCCGTTAGCACAAATGGTTGATGGCCCATTTTCGCTAGTTCATGTGCAATATGGCGCGTGGCATTTCCGCCACCGCCGCCGATGGGCGGGTACTCATAATTGATAAGCAGAATGCGGCGGGACTGGGTCAATAGTATTTGCCAATTAGATAGTGAAGCCAAAGGACGCAAGGTAGAATAGACTGTTGCCCTATCAGAATTTAGCGGGGCGACACAAGTAAGCGCTCATGACATGATCAATGGAGTCTTGCACAAAAGATGAAGCCGCACTCTTGGGAATGAACTCTGCACGTAAATCCTTCGTTGTAAAAATCGTAATCGGTGCCTTATTGCTGACTTTGGTGTTAGAGCGTGTCCCGATGGCAGGAGCGATGGAGGCTCTGGGTCGGCTAACATTCTTTGACCTTGTGGCCGCTGCTGTTCTCTATTTTGTAGCCCATGTCGTTAACTCAATAAAGTTACGCCTTTTCTTGCCGCGGCTTTCCATACGCCAATCTCTGCGCTTTACCATGATTGGCGTATTATATGGTACCGCTCTGCCTGGGCAGTTGGCAGGAGACGCAGTTAAAGCCTTTCGCCTGACACGCGCTCTTTCGAGCGCGGGGGGTGCGGGCATTACTATAGCAGCTGTTGCTATGGATAAGTTGCTGGGACTATTTGCTTTGCTGGTCTTGACCGCCATAGGACTGGCTATAGGAGGGGCGGTATTTGGTTCGGATATGGTGAAGATCGTTGGGCTGGGTCTAGCAATTTTCATTACCCTACTTGCTATAGCTGTTGCTGCACCTATTCCTGAGGCTTTTGAACATTGGACAGCTCAGTTCAGCACGTGGCGGCGATTAACCCTTCGGCCGTTCATTCTGTTTCAAGCCTTATCTTTAGGCATTGTTTTTCAAGGCTTTTCCATTTTTGTTTTTGCTATCCTTGGAGATGCAATGGGGATCCAACTAACTATAGCGGCTTGGGCAGTCGTTGTTGGTCTGGTTTCAGTTGTCTTATTATTGCCAGTTACTATCGCTGGAGTCGGCTTGCGTGACAGCTCTTTGGTAGGTTTGATCGCCTTGCTTGGCCAAAGTCAAAGCGCGGCCCTGGCGATGTCTCTGGTCTTGCTGATTCTGAATCTTCTCGGGGCAATAGTTGGTTTTCTAGTTGATTTTTCTGATAGCGACCAGGACGCTTAACCATTTTTAGTGACTGTGATGATTAGTGGTGTCCAACCTTGGAGGACGATTATGAGGCGGGCAAGCAGACGGTTAAGGCGCAGCCGCCGTAATAGTGCGATAAGACGCCCTAGCAAGCCTAAGGCCATCCAACCGTCGATCTCAGCCTTATCCATGCGTTCCAGGAACTTCTCGGCACCTAGAGTATGTACTGTTAAGGGAACGGAATGGCTAATATCTTTTAAATGTCGGCGTGCCCAAAATGGATTGATCTCTGTGCGTATTGTGGAGGCAAATGCTGGATCGCAGCGGTAAACCCATTTAATCCACCAAATAAAAAATCTGTTCGAAATAATTGGTGGATGAAATGCCGCATGATGGCCATCGAAATAAGAAAAGTAATTGGGACAAATAATCTGAAGTGTGCCGCCAGGCTTTAAAACGCGCACAGCTTCGCGCAAGACTTTAGCTGGGTCATATACGTGCTCTAGTACATTTGAAGAGTAAACGATATCGAAACTATTATCGGAAAAAGGTAGAGATTCGCCAGTAGCATTTTTGATGCGTGTAGCGTCAAGTTCATTAGCTTCGATGAGGTTGCGCGCCACGATTGCTGAATTTTCGAACCCTCCTCCTTCAGGTTCAACGCCCCAAGCATCAATGCCGTATTTTTTTTGCCAGACGATATGATTGACTCCGCACCCTGTGCCAATTTCTAAAACCTTTTTACCCTTTAGTGCTGCGTAGGTTTCTAATACCTTGGCCATATCTTCGGCCTTGCGTGGGTTTAGGGTATCGGCAGCAAATTTATCAGGTTCAACTCTCATAAGTGATGCAAAGTATTCTCCTTGTGTGTCGCGCACCCAAGTGAGTGCTTTTTGTGTAACGATACAAAATTCTGTTGATAGTTGTTCGGCGTTAGCATTCATGCTGATCCGAATCCTTACAAGATCTGACTAAGAGATAGCCAATTCCATAGCGCTAAGCGGTCATCTCGGGACCCATTAGAGTGGTCGCGCCAACGATCTAAAAACTTCTCGGAATTTATAAATGGCACACTCTCTTGTTCTGGTGGTTTCCAGTTTTTTAGCCAACGTGCGAGCGGCATACCAAACCCCTTTTTGTGCCGATGGATTATACTTTCAGGTAGGCGTCGTCGCACCGCACGCTTTAAGATCCATTTAGTCGAGTAGCCTTTGATAATGTTGCCCCGTAGTTTGGTTTGCCACGGCAGCCGTCGGACAAAGTCAACTAGTTCATTGTCGAGAAAAGGTGCGCGCGTCTCAAGAGAAGCCATCATGCTGGCTCGGTCCGTTTTCACCAGTATTCCATCGGTCAAATAGAATCGAGTGTAAAAATCAAGGACTCGATCTACCAGGTGTGTGCTAGGNNCAGCGTCCCANGCATCAATGGCTTCGCTGTAAAGCTCTTCTGCGGAGANNTGCTCTGNAAATAGGTCNGCGATTTCCTCCGGTTGTAGTGGTGCNAGCCAAACTGGATTCCAAAGGCTAGGCGCATACCTNAAACCTCTTAGACCGCGNTTNAGNACGAAGTCTAGACTCATATTGCGATCGGAAAGCGGCAANTGCGATGCGGCCATAGCAACNGCNGCGTGTGCTGGTTTAGGCATAAANTGGTTNTAAANNTTAGCACGCTCTAGAACGCGNAATGGNTCGTAGCCNGCGAATAGNTCATCTCCCCCNTCACCAGAGAGTGCAACAGTTACATGTTTGCGAGCAAAAGAAGCGAGCATGGATGTTGGTAAAACCGAACTATCTCCTAAAGGTTCTCCCAGTCGTGAGAGTAATTCTGGAACGGTGCCCTTTGAAGCCTCTAGATCACAGACCTCTGTATAATGGGTGCTGCCCACATGCGCCGAAACTTTTTTAGAAAATGCAGATTCGTCGTAACTAGTATCGGAAAAACCCATTGAAAAAGTCTTCAGTTTGTTTTCGGGTCTCGCTTCGGCGGCGAAGCTAAGAAGAGTACTAGAGTCCAAGCCACCGGAAAGAAAAACCCCTAGCGGAACATCACTTTCAAGGCGCTTAAGAATCGCGCGACTCAACAGAGCCTCTAATTCTTCAGCTAGCTCATCTATATTATGAGATGGTTCGGTCTCTGGAATAATCTCGAGGCGCCAATAAGACTTGGTATCCACAGAGCGAGTTACTGCATCAACAGTCAAAATGTGACCCGCGGGTAATTTATAAATTCCATCAAAGGGCGTGTGTGCAGCTGGGAAAAAGCCATGGGCAAAAAATTTCATTAGTGCGAGTTTCGAAGCGCTGGCTGCGCGCAGCGACAGATGTGTGCGCATCGCTGGTAGCTCTGAGGCAAAGACGAAGGCATCACGGTGGGGAGCATAAAATAGTGGCTTTTCGCCGAAGCGATCGCGGGCCAGAGTGATTTTTTTTTGGTGCCGGTCGTAAATAGCTACTGCGAACATGCCGTTTAATTTGGTCCATAGACCCATGCCCCAAATCTTGTAGCCGTGGATCAAAACCTCTGTATCCGAATGGTCCGTCCTAAATCGACACCCGCGAGCTTCCAGTTGTCTGCGTAAACCTCTGTGATTGTAGATTTCGCCGTTGAACACAACACAGATATCACCGCTAGCATCCCACATGGGCTGCGCACCACCCGGAACGTCGACCACCGCTAGGCGGCGGCTGCCCAAAAAGACTGGTAGATGCTGGTCGGCGAAATGGCCTTCACCATCCGGCCCTCTGTGGACAAGGGCATCTGTCATGGCCTTGATGTCGGCGACCGTTCCTAAACCGATAAATCCCGCAATACCGCACATACTTAATACTTACGAGTCCCGGGGCACATCGCCACCGCCTTCAAAATTAATACGCTCTTTTACGGTGTATGGACGTTTATCTTGAGATTCGTAGTAAATCCGGACTAGTACCTCGGCTAGCAATCCCATCAACATGCACATAACGCCCGTAATGAAGCCCAAGGTGAACAAAAGCGGCAGCGGGGTTTCAATGAAAGAAGTGCCGTCAAATATTTTTAGGTGCAATGCCCATAAACCTGCAATAAACGAAATAGCAAAGAACCCGAGGCCAACCATGCCGAAAATATAAATGGGTTTGGTTTCATACTGAGTTAGAAACTTTACAACCATCAAATCAAGAAGCACTTTAAAAGCCCGGCTTAGACCATATTTTGACTTACCCGCTTGGCGTGAATTATGTGTCACTGGCAGTTCGGTTACTCTTGCGCCTTGCCATTTTGCATAAATTGGCACGAAGCGGTGCATTTCACCGTATAGCCGAAAACCTTCTAAGACATCACGGCGGTAAGCTTTCAAAGTGCAGCCATAGTCCCGTAGACGTACGCCTGAGACCCAGCTGATGATAGCATTGGCGATGCGGCTTGGTAGGGTGCGGGTAAGGTAGTGATCCTGGCGGTTGCTTCGCCAGCCTGACACGACGCCATAACCTTCATCAAGTTTATCAAGCAGTCGCCCGATATCGGCTGGATCGTTTTGCAGGTCGCCATCCATTGGCACAATGACGGAGCCGCTGGCGTGGTCAATCCCAGCCATCATGGCTGCGGTTTGGCCAACATTACGTTTGAACGCGATGATTTTGATGCGTGAGTTGGTCTTAGCCTCGGCGGTAAGCTTTTCGCCTGTCCCGTCCAGCGATCCATCGTCGATGAAAATAACCTCGTAGGGTCGCCCCAATGCGTCTAGAGCTTGTGTAAGGGCTGCCGTCAAGGGTTCGACGTTATCGGCTTCGTCAAACATGGGGATTACGACGGATATGAGG
Source organism: Fidelibacterota bacterium (assembly GCA_002712165.1). Classification (GTDB taxonomy): domain Bacteria; phylum Pseudomonadota; class Alphaproteobacteria; order Rhodospirillales; family Rhodospirillaceae; genus UBA11612. The sequence goes on along the minus strand of PASS01000059.1, from coordinate 45,325 downwards.
TCTTGTTCGATCACAGCCACAATTCATCCTTGTTGGCAGGTTACGATTTAATTATCTCTCTTTTGTAAGGCCCGTCGAGGATGCGGCAAAGGAAAATCCTACCATTGATCAATAGGATATGACTTTAATCGGCTCAAAGCCCCATAGCTCGACGCTTGCAAACGCGCATGTTACAAGGCTGAACATCGGTCACTCTATGTATTGAGATGCGTTCATATGAAATCTTGTGCGAAGTGCCTCATACCGGAAACGGCTGAGGCGACAACCTTCGACGAAACCGGCACTTGCTCGGTTTGCCGCCAAATTGAGTTTAAAGAAGAAAGGGTGGATTGGGTCGACCGACGTAATCAGCTTGAAGAGCTGATCGCGCCATTCCGTGGTAAGGGGCTTTACGATTGTATAGTGCCCTTTTCCGGTGGGAAGGATTCCACTTACCAGGCTTGGTACATAGTCAAAGAACTTAAGTTAAAACCTCTTATTGTTCGGTTTGACCATGGATTTTATCGGCCACAGCTTGAGAATAATAATAAGCGTACATTCAAAACCCTTGGCGTTGACGTTACACAATTCACGCCGTCCTGGCACATTGTACGCGAATTGATGCTGGAAAGTATGAAACGCCGGGGTGATTTCTGTTGGCACTGCCATACAGGTATTTACGCTCACACAATGCAGATTGCTCTTAGGTATGAAACACCACTCTTATTTTGGGGCGAAAGCCTCGCAGAGTACCAAAGCTTTTATACTTACGAAGAAATGGAAGAAGTGGATGAAAAGCGTTTTAATCGCGCCATGAATCTTGGCATGACTGCTGATGATATGTTTGAATTTCTGGGCGGTCGCGTTTCAAAGCGCGACTTGTACCCCTTTGCTTATCCGGCGCGCAAAGAGCTGAAAAAACTTGGTGTCCGTTCGGTTTGTCTTGGTAATTACATCAAATGGGATACCAAAAAGCAGGTTGAAATTATCAAAAGAGAGCTTGGTTGGAAGGGGGCCCCGGTTGAAGGTATTCCAGGAGAGTTTGATTATGAGAAGATCGAATGCCATATGCAGGGTATTCGCGATTATCTAAAATATATCAAGCGTGGTTTTGGACGCACGAACCACTTGGCGAATATCGAAATCCGAAATAGTCGAATGGATCGTGAAGAAGGTGAGCGGCTACAGCGAAAATTTGACGGCAAACGTCCGCCTTCACTCGATATCTTTCTCGAATACCTGCATATGACAGAAGACGAGTTTTATGAAATCGCCATGCGCCATCAGATTGACCCCCACCGCTTTCAGCCTAATCAGGTGGAATCTGGTCCGCGTATGCCCGACATGGACCAGTGGGACCGAACTGATGTGCCATGGCTGGACCGACCATCAACTAAAATCGGCGAATAATGATGCGTCCACAGCTGTACGATTTGCCATGATCGGCCAACTATGACCACCGTCGCGATTATCGATTATGGGCGCGGTAACGTGCGCTCTGTTGCGAATGCAATTGAGGCCTGTGGAGCTGATGCGTTAGTGACATCCGACTCCACTTCCATCGAAGATGCCTCTCACATTATTCTGCCCGGTGTTGGTGCTTTCGGGGATGCTATGGCCGCTCTGCATGAGCGAGGCTTGCCCGAGATACTGCGTTGCCAAATACTAGAAAAGGGTAAGCCATTTCTTGGTGTATGCCTTGGTATGCAGCTTCTTGCAGACTGTAGTTCAGAGCATGGAAAATATACGGGCCTGGGCTTGATAACAGGCGAGATCATACGCCTAGCACCTGGCGCTGACATGCTCAAAATTCCTCATATGGGATGGAATACTATTTCAGTGAAAAGACCCCATGCCCTTTTCAAAGGCCTACAATCCGACCAGCTTAACTTCTATTTTGTGCATAGCTATTATTTTCAAGTGGCTAACCCAGACTCTGTAATTGGCGTTTGCGACTACGGCCTTTCATTTCCCGCAGTTGTTGGTAAGGACAATATTGTTGCCGTACAGTTTCATCCTGAAAAAAGTCAGGACTCCGGTATCGAAGTGCTTGAGAACTTTATTTCCTGGTCACCGTAAAACAGAACTAACTTGTTCATGCTCAAAAAACGCATCATCCCCAAGTTTCTGCTCCGCAATGGCCGGCTCGTCAAATATGTACGCTTTTTTGAGCAAGAAAGGGAGGCGGGCAACCCAGTATCTACTGCACGTGTTTATAACGATTATGGTGCCGACGAATTTATTATTCTTGATATCGCATCTAGCGAAGATTCGCGCCAAAGCGTCTTAGATAGTATCGCCAAAATGAGCGAGCAAATTTTTATGCCGTTCACAGTGGGTGGTGGGGTAAAGACACTAGGTCATATCGATGATTTGATCCGTGCTGGAGCAGATAAGGTTTCTGTTAATACCCAGGCGCTACGTAACCCAGATTTTGTTAAGGCGGCAGCCCAAGCCTTTGGAGACCAATGTATTACTTTATCAATTGACTATAAACAATTTACGCCGGGTGTTTTTCGAGTCTTCGCTGATGGTGGACGTGAAAAGACAGCGCATGAACCAGTAGATTGGGCACGGCGTATGCAGGATATGAACTGTGGCGAAATTCTTATAACATCAATTGATCGCGACGGTACTCTGACGGGCTATGATATTGATATGATCGTGCGGTTGAACGAAGCACTTGATATACCTTTAGTTGTGTCAGGCGGCTGTGGCGGTTTACAACATTGTATTGATGCGTTTAATGCCGGGGCATCAGCGGTCGGCATATCAAGCTTATTTCTTTTTACTGACCACAGTCCCATTAAGCTGCGCTCGCATCTCGTGTCGAACGGTATTAGTGTCAGNGCTGGCCTATCCAGCCGCAACTGAAGCCAATACGCTAGGTATCACACCTTATGGAAAAGTTTGTGCGCACGTCTTTCAGCCTTAGCTTACCTAAAACTGATCTATCGAAGTATTTGGAGCGGCAACTAGTTACTTTTTTNCCCGATACAAATGAATCTGAAGCGGTCAGCTGTGTGCTGAGTGATACTCTGGATCGCTTAGAGCATTGCTTTCGCCACACNCGTATCAAGGGGTATTGGGATNACGAGGGGCCCAAATTTGATCATCTGCATTCGGATCAGTACGCCATCTTTTTGTACTACCTGTCGAATACAGCTTTCAAAGCGGGTTTTGAATCGTTGGCGGCAAAAGCCTATGGGTTGAATAAAGCACTACACGGGTTAGATGCATTTTATGAAATCGAATTACCCTCGATATTTGTGCTAATTCATCCTGTTGGAACAGTGCTCGGCCGCGCTTCCTATAGAGATTATTTTTGTGCCTATCAAAATGTTTCAGTTGGTGCCGATCCTTTTGTGCCAGGAAGTCCGTCCTTTGGTGAGGGGGTGGTGATTTATGGTGGTGGGCGAGTGGTCGGCAACGTTAGAGTGGGTAATAATAGTATTATTTCTTTAGGAACTTCGATTGTCGCTCGTGGAGGCAAAANTTTGTGTGTTCCCGAAGGGCATGTAGCTTTCGGCGTATCGGATTTCAGCACCAAACCTGNACGTCACAATATCAAAANAGACATTTTCAAAAATGTCGTNTGAAATTGCNCTAATATAGCNCNGAACTAACAGNTGGNCTCTANNGGTATTTTTGACGCAACTCTCTTTTCAGAACTTTACCAGATGGTGTTCGTGGNAGAACGTCCACAATGTGCATCTCCTTTGGAACTTTAAATTTTGCCAGACGTTTACGGCAGTAATTTTCTAGCGTGAGGTAATCTAGGCTTTGACCCTTTTTTAAAACCACAACGGCAACGGGTCGTTCGCCCCATTGCTCATCAGGTACGCCGATCACGGCCGCCGCACTAACCTGAGGCAGTTGATAAATCACCCGCTCCACTTCGCTTGAGGCGATGTTTTCTCCGCCGCTAATGATTAAATCTTTCTTGCGGTCTGTGATGTATAGAAATCCATCATTGTCCAGGTAGCCGGTGTCACCTGTACGAAACCAATCACCAAAAAAACTTTCTTTGGTTTTTTTGGAGTCTTTCCAATAACCTTTCGTAACTTTGGGGCCGCGGAGACAAATCTCGCCTTCTGCACCTATAGGCAGCTCTATGCCACTATCATCGCGAATTTCTATATCAACATGCGGCGTTGGTCTTCCGACGGAGCCAATTTTTTCAATCTCAGATCCGGCTTCCATCAGAGTATCACCGCTGCCACTTTCCGTTAGGCCATAGGCATCGATGTAGCGGGCGGTCGGGAAAATCTTGGTAAAGTCGCGGATACGGGATTCCGGTGTTTTTTCTCCACCGCCAATCCACCATTTCAGACTGCTGACGTCCCATTCTTTTTGCTCGGCGGCACCAAGCATTTGCATCATCATCACCGGGGCGCCCCAGGTGCAGCTCAGGCGCTCAGTTTCAATAAGGGCAAGAGCTGATTCTGNTTCAAAATCTCGGAGTATGCAAACAGCTCCTCCTTTCCATAGGACCGCGATACCGGGCAGATCGAATGCACCAACATGATAGAGTGGGCCGATCATGAGCAATTTATCAGCTGCAGTTATGCCAAGCGCGATCACATGCTCCATGCTTTTCCAATAAAAATTCTCATAGCTATGCATGACCCCTTTGGGCCGGTCAGTAGTCCCTGAGGTGTACATGATGCGGAATAAATCGTTCGGTGTGCGATGAACTGGAGTGGGGATTAAAAAATTCTTATTTCCAAGTATTTTGGAATTGCTTTGCGCACCGGCATCTAAATAGATGACGCGCGTCAANTCTTTGGTCTNTTCGGCGAACTCCGCGTCAGCGAAAACNATTTTTGCCTCAGCATTTTTANTTATGTAATCAACCTCTTCAGCTGCGAGACGAAAATTTAAGGGCAAAAAAACGGCGCCAACATGGCTTACCGCGAAGGCGATATCCAAAAAAGCCGCAGAATTTTTCATGAATACTGCAACAACATCACCCGGTTTAATGTTTTCGGCCGTCAGGAAGGCTGCCATAGCCTCGATTCGCTCAGCGAACTCGGCGTAGGTGATGCGCTCTTCTTCATAGATTATCGCTAGCCGGTTAGGTGTGTGGCGAGCATAATATCGAATGAATGAACTTAGATTAACCATCTGCGTCTTNACCTCCAGTGCTTAAAGTTGCACNAGTGTGGATATATTGGAAGGCACGCTTTCATGTGTAAATGCCAATGGACCTTGCCTGGTTAGCATTACCTTTCTTGCATTTACTGGGCCTAGTTTTAAACATAGAGGCCAAAAATAATTATAGAATCATGGTCCATCGTCATAGGAAACTGCGGCAAGCATGGTGTTGAACTAGCTTGCAGTGATTTAAGCCTGCGATTGTCGCTGGATAATTACATTGCAAGCAACTTCTAAAGGGTGAGTTGGGCTGTGGGTTGATGGTGGAGCCGAGCGGGATCGAACCGCTGACCTCGACATTGCGAACGTCGCGCTCTCCCAACTGAGCTACGGCCCCGCATCAACGCCGGAGAAGGCGACACCTCGGCGCACCCGTCCCACAAAATCGGCGGGAGAATGGTGGGAAAGGCTAGGGAAGTCAAGGTGACGGAATATTGACCTAACCTGCGGTTCCAAAAATGTTTTGCTTACCGTCCAGCTTGCACCGTCAGGACGTGGTCGGTAGTGTGGCTTATTGGTGAGTGCGCCACCGTACATAGTGCACATGCCTGAGTTAGAAAGAGCAGCTTGCCGATGAATACCGTCCTGATTCCTTTACTCCAAGTGATAAACATCGCTCTCGACCTCTATGTTTGGGCGATTATTATTTCGGTGGTTTTAAGTTGGCTGGTAGCCTTTAATATCATCAACACTTATAACCAGTTTGTAAGAATGGTTATGTCTTCTTTAGGCCAACTTATTGAGCCTGCGCTGCGGCGGATTCGTCAATTCCTACCCATTTTTGGTGGCTTAGATTTGTCTCCTATAGCGCTCATTCTTGCGATTATGTTTGCCCAAATGGTCATACAGCGGCTGATAATTTCCCTGGTAATGTAGGCCCTGGTGTTGTTCTTCTTCTTAGACAAGGGTGCTCTTGTGCTAATGATATCGCACAACGGTGGGTGAATTTATGAGTTCAGCAAAAATTATTGACGGGAAAGAGGCTGCGGCCCGTCTCAAATTAAGTGTTGCTACCGCTGTATCTCAGCTCAAGCAAAAGCACGGTATCGTTCCGGGGTTAGCGACAGTTCTGGTCGGTGATGATCCGGCAAGCCAAGTCTATGTTAAAAGTAAGCAGAAAGCAGCGATAGATGCTGGTATGCACTCTTATCAGCGTGACCTACCAATGGAAACTAGCGAGGCCGACCTACTAACGATGATTGCTGAGTTGAATGCTGATCCAGCTGTCAACGGTATTTTGGTACAATTACCGGTGCCTCAACAGATCGATTCATTCAAAATTATCACTGCAATATCTTCTCTTAAAGATGTCGATGGCCTTAATCCGAAAAGTGTCGGGTGCCTGGTAGCTGGGGGTGGTGATGCTTTGGTTTCCTGCACACCCCTTGGTTGCCTCATGCTGCTGAAGGATGCCTTAGGTGATCTAACGGGTAAGCGAGCGCTGATTATGGGTCGCTCAAATCTTGTAGGAAAGCCGATGGCGCATCTGCTTCTGCAGGAAAATTGCACAGTCACTGTGGCCCATTCTCGTACCGTCGATTTGCCGGGCCTGTGCCGTACAGCTGATGTTGTCATCGCAGCCATGGGTCAAGCCGAGATGGTGCGAGGCGATTGGATCAAGCCCGGCGCAACAGTAATCGATGTGGGCATCATTCGCGTACCTGCCGGTAAGGGAAAAACTAGACTGGTTGGTGACGTGAATTATCATGAAGCGGTAAAAGTCGCGGGTAGCATTACCCCGGTGCCTGGCGGTGTGGGGCCTATGACAATTGCTTGCCTGATGCTGAACACCCTCCGAGCTTGCTGTACCCAAAAAGATATAACCGATGTGAGCCTACCTCTGAATCTTTAGTTTCAGAGGTGGTGTTTATTTGAACTTTCTAAAATCAGGTGCGCGCTTTTCTAAAAACGCTATAGCTGCTTCTTTGAATTCTGGAGATTTCAGACTTTCGCCCAGCGCTTTATTTTCTAAATCAATCTGCGTCGATATTTTTTCGGCGCCGGCTCGCAATAGGGCTTTGGTTTTGCGCAAGGCGGCGGGTGGCTTATTGGCTAGTATTTGGGATTTTTCCATAACTGTGGGCATCAAAGCTTCTGGAGCAACTACGCTGTTGACTATGCCAAGAGCTTGGGCGCGGTCTGCGTTAAAAGCCTCCCCCAACAACATAAGTTCTGAGGCATGTGCATTACCTAGCATCCGAGGTATCAGAAAAGTCGACGCGTATTCGGGCACTAGAGCAATATTGACAAAAGGGAATTGAAATTTCGCCGTTGCTACCGCATAGACCAAATCACAATGCAGCAGCATGGTGGTGCCGACGCCCACGGCGATCCCGTTTACTGCCGCGATTATAGGTTTGGGACAGCGCGCTAGGCTATCCATGAACTGGAATACTGGCGCATCGGGCGTCATCGGGGGACTTTCCAGAAAATTTTTCAAATCATTGCCAGCGCAGAAGCTGTCGCCGTTACCGGTTATCACCACGACGCGTACAGCTGAATCTTCAGCTGCTGAGCGCAACGTTATCGCAATGTCTGCATACATATCGGTCAGCAATGCGTTTTTTTTGTCTGGCCGATTAAAAAATAAGGTGAGAACGTCGCCCTTTTGTTCGGTACGGATGTTTTTGGTCATAGAGCGCACCTGATTGATAGGGCTTATTTCTGTTGGGCCATTTTGCCCAGACGTAGGCGCAAGGCATTAAGCCTAATGAATCCTTCGGCATCAGTCTGATCATATACAGAGTCTTCTTCAAAAGTAACATAGTCCAGGTGGTATAAAGAGTTAGGTGATTTTCGACCCACAACCCAGGCATTTCCTTTATACAGTTTCAATCTCGCAATGCCATTTACTTGCTTTTGAGTTTGATCAATAGATGCTTGCAACATCTCTCTCTCGGGGCTGAACCAATGGCCCGTATAAATTAGATTGGCGTATCGTGGCATCAGCTCGTCTTTTAGATGTGCTGCTTCGCGATCAAGCGTGATGCTTTCCACGGCACGATGGGCCATTATTAGAATGGTTCCCCCCGGGGTTTCATAGATACCGCGGCTTTTCATTCCTACGTACCGGTTTTCAACCAGATCAAGCCGTCCTACTCCGTGCCGACCAGCGATTAAGTTTAGCTCGGCCAAAAGGGCAGCGGGCGAAAACTTTTTGCTATTTATAGCCACAGCATCACCGCCCGCGAACTCAATTTCCACATACTCGGGATTATCGGGTGCAGCATCAGGCGAGACGGTCATCCGAAAAATACTTTCATCCGGCTCTCGCCAAGGGTCTTCCAGAGCTTTACCTTCATAGGAGATGTGCAAAAGGTTCGCATCCATAGAATAGGGTGCTTCGCCCCGCTTATCGGTGGGGATGGAAATTTGATGTTGCTCGGCGTAGGCAATAAGCTTGCTTCGAGAGTTCAAATCCCACTCGCGCCACGGCGCTATAACCTTCACGTCAGGTTTTAGTGCATAGGCACTTAGCTCAAAGCGCACTTGGTCATTACCCTTGCCGGTGGCACCGTGAGCAATGGCGTCTGCGCCGGTCTCAATGGCTATTTCAACTAAATGTTTGGCTATCAACGGCCGTGCAATCGACGTGCCAAGCAAATATACACCTTCATATAGTGCGTTGGCGCGGAACATCGGGAAAACAAAATCGCTCACAAATTCTTCGCGCAAATCTTTAATAAAAATCTGCTTAATACCCATCACTTCAGCTTTTTTGCGTGCTGGCTCTAGCTCTTCACCCTGGCCGATATCTGCAGTAAATGTCACTACTTCGCATTTATGCTCGACTTGGAGCCAACGCAGGATGATTGATGTGTCGAGGCCGCCGGAATACGCTAGTACGACTTTTTTCGTTTTTGCAGCCATGGGTAAGCCTATTTGCAGTGAAATCGAATCACACTGAGGTGAAGGAATTGCGCGCAGTATAGGCAGTGCTTGTTTTGGGGCAAGAGCTGCCTTTTTCGGGGTCGGCTGCCATAGCCGGCCAGGTAACTCTCCTAATCACACCTACACGGCCATCATATGTTAAAACACAGCCTCTCGTCCTTTCCAGGCCGTGTCAGTTTGTAGGCGGCTTTTTCGGACAGATAGTTTCTCCGAATCTGTTTTCAATTGTCCACAGGCGGCGAGAATATCGCGGCCCCTCGGCGTCCGGATGGGTGCTGAATATCCAGCATTCCATAAAAGTTCAGCAAAAGTTTGGATAGTGCTCTCGTCCGAGCATTCATAGGGCGTGCCTGGCCATGGGTTGAAAGGAATCAAATTAAATTTACACGGCAGACCCTTTACCAGCTTGAGCAACGCCCGCGCATGGCTAGTTGTATCATTAAAACCCTTCAGCATCACATATTCGAACGTGATCCGTCGTGCGTTTCTAGCTCCAGGATAATTTCTACAGGCTTTTATCAATTCTTTCAGAGGATATTTCTTATTGATAGGCATAATGACATTGCGCGTGTCATCATCGGGAGCGTGTAACGAGATGGCAAGATTCACATTGAGTTCTTTGCCGCAACGATGAATTTCTGGCACTACACCAGATGTGGATAAGGTGATACGTCGCCGACCAATTGCAATGCCATCGTCGGCCATTGCAATTCGCATGGCGGCTACAACATTATCAAAATTATACAAAGGTTCGCCCATGCCCATGAGAACGACGTTGGATAGCAAGCGCCGTTCATCAGTCGGTGTCGGCCATTCGCCGTAACTATCACGCGCGGCCATAAGCTGGCCGACAATTTCAGAGGGTGTAAGATTACGCACTAACCGCTGTGTACCTGTATGACAAAAGCGGCAGGTTAGGGTACATCCAATTTGCGAGGAAATACAAACCGTTCCTCGGTCCTCTTCGGGAATAAAAACAGTCTCAGCCTTTTGCCCACCAGTAAATTCAAAAAGCCATTTTCGAGTACCATCGGTCGAGGTTTGTTCGCGCGTTACTTTGGGTCGTGCAACCACAAAGCGGTCCCTTAATTTAGCACGAAGGGGTTTGGATAAATCGGTCATGGTGGCAAAGTCAGTGGCGCCCCGGAAATATATCCAGTGCCATAGCTGCTTAGCGCGAAGTGGTTTTTCGCCAATGCTGGACATTGCTTCCAACAAGTCTTCGCGTGTCAGGCCTACCAGATTTACCCGCTCGTTCGTGGTTGTAATGCTCATTTAGAGACCATTTTGTGGACCTGAAGATCTTTTATTGTCGCTTTATCACTGCATAAAGAGCATGCGGGGTCCGAGTTTATTTTTACCGTGCGCATGGCCGAGGTAAGGGCATCGTATACTAGTAGGCGGTGCATCATACCTTCACCAATACTCAAAATTTCTTTCAGTACTTCAGTCGCTTGCAAGGATCCCATCACACCTGCCACGGCACCCAGAACTCCAGCCTCTTGGCAAGTAGGAATTTGTCCATCTGGCGGGGGCTCTGAATATAAACAGCGGTAACATGGCCCTCCCTCATAGGCCTTATATGTGGCAAGCTGTCCATCAAATCTCAGTACTGCAGCCGAAACTAAGGGTTTCTTTGCAAAGAAGCAGGCATCATTTATCAGAAACCGCGTTGGAAAGTTATCACTGCCATCGGCAATGACGTCATAGTCGTTTATTAGATCCATAACGTTGGTTGGGTTCAGACGCGTTTGATGTTCAATTATATTTACGTCGGGATTAATGGTGACAACTGCCTCCCGTGCGCTAGTAGTTTTTGCTATGCCGATCCGGTCTGTCGTATGGACTATTTGTCGCTGCAAGTTCGAAAGATCAACCGTATCGTCATCAACCACACCTATGTTACCTACACCTGCCGCTGCGAGGTATAGTATGACCGGAGAGCCGAGGCCCCCGGCACCGATGACAAGCACCTTTGCGTTAAGCAGCTTTTCCTGGCCGTCTCCACCGACTTCCTGCAGCAGGATATGACGTGCGTAGCGGTGAATTTGCTCTTCAGTAAAATCCATAGGCTTCTAGTGGTTAGTTAAAGGCGCAAGGAGTGCTTGTTTATATCTCCTGCAAAAATTGCGACATATTCTTCGATCAAATCCGGATCTTCACCGAAAGTGTATTTTCGAATTAAGTCCCTTAAGTACAATCGGTAAACTCTATTATACGCGGCTGTCGCCTGTTGAGCCGAAGCCACCTGAACCACGGTCCGTATCTTCAAGAGTCTCTGTTTCTTCCCAAATCACTTTGCGTACTGGTGCAATAACAAGCTGAGCGATACGCATGCCCCGGGAGACAGTAAAAGCATCACGGCTGTGGTTAATTAAAATCACGCCGATCTCACCTCTATAATCGGAATCTATCGTACCTGGGCTGTTGAGAACGGTTACACCTTTTTTGGCAGCGAGGCCAGATCGCGGCCGGACCTGTGCTTCGAATCCAGATGGTAGAGCAATAGAAAAGCCGGTTGGAATAATCGCATACCGTCCCGGGTCAATAACCTCATCGGCATCTATAGCTGCGCACAAATCCATCCCTGCTGATTGGCTAGTTTGATAAGCAGGCAATGGCAGGTCTTTGGCGTTGGGCAGGCGTTTGATGGAAACAGAAGTGATAAGAGGCACAAAAATTCCTTATAAATTTTTATTAGCAAATTTTACAATTCGCTCGGCTATGCGCTCAGCTACAGCGCTTTTACTCATGGTAGGCCAACTCTCGACGCCATCAGCGGTAACCAAATGCACAGTGTTGCTGTCTCCACTGAAAACGCTACTACCCACTGAAACGTCGTTGGCAACAATCCAGTCGCAGTTTTTAGATGCACGTTTCAACTGCGCATTTGTTATCAGATTTTCTGTCTCAGCGGCAAAACCCACCACAAGGGTTGGGCGCCCCGGTCCGGGCTTGGAAAAGGTGGCTAGAATATCGGGGTTCTCTGCAAGCTTCAGCGCTGGCGCCTTGACGCCCTTTTTGATTTTTTGGCCCGTTTGTCCGGCCACCGACCAATCGGCGACGGCGGCCGCGCAGACTAAAATTTCTGCAGGCAGGGCTTCTCCGCAGGCTTTCATCATTTGCGCTGCAGTTTGTACGTTAACCACTTTTGTGCCATCTGGATTGGGTTCACTGGTCGGGCCTGTTACAAGTGTAACGCTGGCCCCAAAGTTGGCTAACGCGGTGGCTATGGCATGGCCCTGCTTACCGGACGAGCGATTGGTAATGTAACGTACAGGATCAATTGGCTCATGAGTTGGCCCACTGGTGACAACGGCGCGGCACCCCTTGAGAGGTCCATCACCCCGACTCTTCTGAAAATGCCGAGATAAGGTCGCGATGATGTCGGATACTTCGGCCATACGGCCGTCACCTATCTCTCCACAAGCAAGGTCACCTGTACCAGGCCCAATCACCTGTACCTCGCGGGTCTTTAGGGTTTGTAAATTGGTTTGGGTTGCTGGGTGGGTCCACATCATCACATTCATGGACGGAGCAATTATTACCGGTTTATCGCTAGCGAGTAACACTGTGGTAGCCAGATCATCAGCGATGCCAACTGTCATTTTTGCCATGACGTCGGCTGTGGCTGGGGCAACTAGTATGATGTCAGCTTCTCGGCACAGGCGGATATGTCCCATCTCCGATTCTTCAGTCAGAGAAAACAGATCTTGGTAGGCCATATTCCCGGACAGGGAGGCCAGGGTTAGGGGTGTAATGAATTGTGAGCCGCCATTAGTTAATATGCAGGTGACCGACGCTCCTCGCTCTCTCAGGCGGCGGATAAGGTCTGGGACCTTAACTGCGGCAATACCGCCAGCGACGATCAGCAGAATTTTCTTGTTCTCAAGCACGTCAGTTCCTTTGTGCGGGCAAAATGCCAGCTCAGAAGGACTCTACCCTAAGATGAGCAGAGCCAACAGAGCTACGGCAATCATCCATGGAGCCCAGGCTGGACTGCGGTGGTAGGGGCTGCCATCACTCGAATCGCCACGCAATTTCAGCGCTGTGTCTGGATGTAGCCTGAAACCCCCACGGGCCATTTCAGCTGTGGCCATATCCACCTGGTCTATAATGCGCGGTAGTTTTTCGAGGGTACCTAACATATTTGCCGTGGTATTGGCGATTACTGCTTCAGGTTTCATCTGGTTGTACATCCAAGTCTCGATCATTGGCTTGGCCAACTCCCACATATTGACTTCTGGAGCTAAGGTTCTGCCCACACCTTCGGCCAGAAGCATACTTTTCTGGAGCAATAACAATTGTGGTTGGGTCTGCATTTCAAAGGTCTCGGTGATTTGAAATAGTTGCCCCAGTAGCCGCGCAATAGATATCTCGGAGATTGGTTTGCCTAGAATCGGCTCGGCGATGGAACGGGATGCTTGAGCAAAATCATCTAAAGACTCGTGATTTGGGACGAACCCAGCACGTAAGTGTGCTTCGGCAACTTTGCGGTAGTCCCGCGTCAAAAAACCGAGCAGCATTTCTCCAAGTATCTTTTGAGTCTCGGCATTAACCCGGCCCATGATGCCAAAGTCCATGGCGATGATAACGCCGCCAGAAGTGATAAACAGATTTCCAGGGTGCATGTCAGCGTGAAAAAAGCCATGGTGAAAAACCATCTTAAAAAATACTTCGGCTGCATTTTTTACGACAGCGACTGGGTCTGCGCCAATATCAGCTAATGCGGTGCCACTATCGATACGAGCTCCAGCTACGCGCTCCAGAGTTAGTAAGCGTTCAGACGTACGCTGCCAGTCAACGCTAGGCACGCGGAAGGTTTTATCTTTGGCAAAATTCTCAGCTAATTCCTCTGCAGCGGCGGCCTCTAAACGTAAATCCATTTCTACCCGCGCAGTTTTCTGAAAAGTACGCACCACCTCGATGGGCTTAAGACGCCTGAGTCTAGGCATAAGACGCTCGGCCCACTCTGCGAGCCAGAACAACACACTTATATCTCGGGCGAAGGCCTGCTTTATACCAGGGCGCAGCACCTTCACAGCAACCTCATGGCCCTCGGTAGTCACCGCAAAGTGGACCTGAGCGATGGATGCAGCGGCGACAGGCTTTTCCTCGAAGCTCTCAAAAAGTGCCAAAAGCTCTACTCCAAAATCCTCTTCGACTGTGGCTTTGGCATCCTTAAAGGCAAATGGCGGTAGACGATCCTGCAATTCGGCTAGGTCAGATGCGCATTGTTCGCCGAGCAGATCTGCACGAGTAGAAAGCGCTTGGCCGAATTTTATGAAGGTTGGACCTAGTTCGGTAAGTGCCAGAGCTAAGCGCTGGCCGGGGCGCAGCTCTTTAACTAAATGGCGTGGTCTCCACAACCACTGCGCAATGCTTTTTCCAAGGTGCGCTGCAGAATGTCCCTCAATCAAGTCAAGGGCCCCATGGTGGGCAAGGCAGCGCACAATCACCAGCAATCTGTTAGCATTTCGAAGGCCGCGCAGCATCAGTTTTGATCCATTAAGCTCAAGTTCAGGTACGCCAACCGGTGTGGATTGCGGCGATGCCACCACTCAAGTTCTGCACTTTGATCTGACTAAATCCAGCCGCTGCCATATGTGCGACTAGCGATTGTTGATCGGGAAAGCGCCGAATACTTTCGGCAAGATAAGTATAAGCTTGCCTGTCACCGGCAATGACCTCCCCTAGCTTCGGCAATATTGCAAAAGAATAAGCATCGTAAAGCTTATCCAGCATGGGCAGGACGACTTTACTAAACTCCAGGCATAAAAATCGGCCTCCTGGTTTCAGCACCCGCCTTGCCTCNATTAAAGCCTTATCGATGTGAGTCACATTTCTAAGGCCAAAGGCNATAGTACANGCGTCGAANCGCATGTCGGGNAATGGAAGGGATTCTGCNTTACCGCATACCCAGTTTAGACCTGACAGGTAACCACGATTGATGGCNCGGTCACGCCCAAAGNCGAGCATCTCAGTNNTAATATCGCAAACTGTAACGGGNAACGCTCCCCTGCCTATCTGACCTAGGATTCGAAAGGCAATATCACCGGTACCTCCTGCAAGGTCCGCAATAGCCTCGCTTTTACGTGGCGCCAGGCAGTTGATCATTGCAGATTTCCATAACCTGTGTACGCCGGCACTCATAAGGTCGTTCATGAGATCATATTTTGGTGCCACGGCATCAAAGACGCCGCGTACAAGCCCAATTTTCTCGTCCTCTGGCACTGTTCGGAAGCCAAAATGGGCTGAGCCGTCGGGTAGCTCTTCCCGTTGGGTGTGGGGGTGGGATATATTGTCGATGTCGGTCATGCTGGGACCATAATCTAAGGAGCGTTCAAAAACCACGGCCCTGCTCAGGCCACCTTGGATTTAGTTTTCCTGCCAACTGCTTGAGCCCCTTTTTTAAAAGCGAGACCCTTATGCCTGAGCTGCCCGAAGTCGAAACCGTTTGCCGCGGGTTGTCGGCCGTGCTGGAAGGTCGATGCATAGTGCGCGCAACTGTTCGCCGACCAGACCTCCGTATTCCGTTTCCTCAAGGGTTCGAAGGCCGTATTAGGGGCCGAATGGTCTGCCGAATTCGCCGTCGAGCCAAATACATCCTTCTAGACCTTGATGATGGTAATGTTTTGATTATCCATTTAGGCATGTCTGGCCGCATGGTGATCACAAAAAATGCTGGACCACCTGAAGTTCACGACCATGTGCTGCTTACCACCGAAGGTGGTATCGAAGTTCGCTACAATGATCCTCGCCGTTTTGGCTTAATGACTATTGCGCCGCAAAAGGGTTTGGATAACCACCGTCTTTTCCACCATTTGGGAGTCGATCCACTCAGTACTGCTTTTACAGCTTCATCCTTTTCCCAAAACCTTGCAGGGCGCAAGACAGCAATAAAACTAGCGCTTTTGGATCAGCGAATCGTTGCCGGAGTCGGCAATATCTACGCATGTGAAAGTTTACATAGGGCGGGTATATCACCCCGCCGCAAGGCCGGCATGATTTCGGGAAAACGAGTCGCTGCGCTAGTGCGGTCGATCAAAGATGTACTTACCGAAGCCATCGCTGCGGGAGGATCCTCCCTGCGCGATCATGTGCAGCCGTCGGGCGAACTTGGCTATTTTCAGCACTCCTGGAAGGTATATGGCCGCGCTGGTGAGTCTTGTTCTTGCTCAGCTGGTAAAGCCATGGCTGGCTCCATTAAGCGAATCGCCCAAGGTGGGCGATCCACATTTTATTGCACGCAGTGCCAGACCTAATTGGCTAGCTGCCCAGCTTGCTTAGCACTGAAAATTTTGATCTGTGCGGCAAGGCCCCAAGTTTGTCTTACCCACTATTGTGGCCAGCTAAATTAATACTGGTGAAAGGAGGGCGAAGAGCTTAAGAAATGTGTGATTCGCCGTACTAGAGTTGACGCAGACCCCCGCATACCCTATAAGCCGCGCTGATTTTTCGGTAACAACATTAATGGACTGGCCCGATAATTTTGGGTCACAAAACCCATGGCAAATCACATCTCGGCCAAGAAACGTAGGCGTCGCAACGCACGCGCAGGAATCGTTAGTAGCGCGCGTCTTAGCCGGATTCGTGGTCTTATCAGGCTTGTTGAATCGGCTATTGTTGCTGGCGATCAACCGGCGGCCCAATTGGCCCTGAAGCAGGTAGAGCCCGAGTTAATGCGCGGAGCACGTAAGGGTGTGATGCATAAAAATACGGCTTCCCGCAAGCTTTCGAGGCTTGCAGCCCGGGTAAAATCACTGGCTGCCTGAATTTAATTTGTCCACCAGGTTTTGTTTAGCCGGCGTCTTATGTGGTGATGTACGCCGAGTCACTTAACAAATTGCTTAAGCCGTTCTGCTCATTCCTTTGTGAATCAACGGCATGCGACCCTCGGGCGAGATGCCTGCAATTTAAACCACATTTTTTTTTGAATTAGTCACACCAGTGTCAAGAAATATTTGAGCTTGTGTCATACGCGCCGGGCGCTAAATTGAGAGTGTCCATGCGGCATCGAATTTGAACACATGATTGTAGTGAAGGTGATGTGACGAAGGCGGACCGCAAACTATCATTAACTGTAAAGGCGAGAATAAAGAGCTGTTTCGAATTTCATTCAGCTCAGCGAAGTTTGTTATAATTTTTTGTAAAATGGCATCGTGTCTTCTCACTAAACAGTATTGGTAAAGGATAATTTTTATGAGGCGACAATTTTAGGCTTGAGGTTTTTTGTGAGGTCTAGGAACTTTTATTTTTGACGATCATTGGGGCGAGCCGATATCGTTATATAGAGTGACCTAATAGACGATGGTTTCGAGGGGATCACGAAGCGTGACAGGGGCGGATAAGTCGACTGGCGATCAAGCTGAATGGGATCGCGTTAAAACGCGACTTAAACAAGAGTTTGGTGAATCAGCGTTCAAGAGCTGGGTAAAGCCTATTACAGCTAGTGTTTTGCGCGATGGCGAGGTGGAGCTAATGGTGCCAACGCGCTTTATGCGCGACTGGATATCAACGCATTATGCGGAACGAATTCGCGCCTTGTGGAACGGCGAAAACCCTCACATTAGGAAGGTTGTTTTAAAAATTGGTGCCGGTGCTCGCGAAAAGCGAGTCTCACCTTCAACGAAACCTGTTGCTCCAACGGGAGCTGCACGGGCTCGGCCGACTTCTATCGATTCGCGGTCTTCAAAAATGACCTCGGGGCTCGGGACTGATCTTTCAGCTCCACTAGATTCCCGATACATTTTTGAGAATTTTGTAGTTGGTAAACCAAATGAATTTGCCTATGCGGCTGCAAAGCGTGTGGCCGACTCGGACCAGGTTAGTTTCAATCCACTTTTTCTCTATGGTGGAGTCGGCCTGGGCAAAACCCATTTGATGCACGCCATCGCATGGGAAATTCGCCAGCGGACACCCACCCGGCACGTGGTTTACCTTTCTGCTGAGAAATTTATGTATAGTTTTGTTAGGGCCCTGAGAAACCAAGACATGGTTTCCTTCAAGGAACAGTTTCGTTCTGTCGACGTCCTGATGATTGACGACGTCCAGTTTATTTCGGGCAAGGACTCCACCCAGGAGGAATTTTTCCACACATTCAATGCGTTGGTGGATCAGGGCCGTCAGATTGTTTTGTCCGCGGATAAGTCGCCGTCTAATCTTGAAGAAATAAGTGATCGTCTGCGTTCACGTCTTTCATCTGGCTTGGTAGCTGATTTGCATCCAACAACATTTGAGCTCCGCCTAGGTATACTAGATGCTAAAGCCGATCATCTGGGTGCGCCGGTACCGCAGAAGGTAAAAGAGTTCCTCGCACACAAGATCAATTCCAACGTGCGCGAGTTAGAGGGGGCGCTTACCAGGCTAGTCGCCCATGCCCAGTTGGTTGGAGGTGCTTTAACTATGGAGACGGCCCAGGACTTGCTACAAGACCTTCTTCGGGCACATGATCGCCGTTTAACTATGGAAGAAATACAAAAACGCGTTGCGGAGCATTTCAAGATCCGGGTATCGGATATGAGCTCGGCCCGGCGCTCGCGCGTTGTGGCTAGGCCTCGTCAGGTGGCTATGTATTTATCTAAGCAGCTAACATCTCGCTCTCTGCCGGAAATAGGGCGGGCCTTTGGTGGACGTGACCACACCACTGTTATGCACGCTGTGCGCAAGGTCGAGGAGCTCTCGAAATCTGATAGCGCTTTTGCTGAGGATGTTGAGCTTTTGACGCGTATGCTTGAGGGATAATAACCGGAATACTCGGAGCGGTTGGCTCTGTTTTGAGGCATTTTTTGATCATCCCTAGTAGCCAGGGCCCCACCTGAAGATACCTAAGGTCATGGGCTAGTGGAAACTGAGGCTCTCAAGGCTAAGGGCCCAGTGTCGCCTGGGGTATTTGGCAGTTTTTCCTAGGTGGTAAAGACCCCTGTGATATACTTAGAGTTTCTCGTCACACGATGGCAATTAGCCCGTGGTGACCGGGGCAGGAGGTGGATTTCGCTCCGTGTGCACCGGTGGGAGCTGATTTGGCTGTCGTGTCTTGGTAGGGCATAGAATATGAAGCTTATCATTGAGCGTGCCGCTCTTCTCAAATCTCTGGGCCATGTGCAAAGTGTGGTGGAGAGGCGCAATACAATCCCGATTCTCTCTAACGTGCGTCTGGATGCTGCCAAAAAGAAGCTGTCCTTGATCGCTACTGATATGGATATTGAGATTGTTGAGAGCACCTCTGCTGAGGTGGGTAAGGCTGGCTGTACAACAGTGCCTGCTCACACATTATACGATATTGTTCGTAAATTACCGGATGGGGCACAAGTCGAAATCGTTTCGTCTTCGGATGGCAGTCAAATTGTTCTGACCGCCGGACGCTCGCGGTTCAACTTTTCATGCCTGCCGGTTGAGGACTTTCCGGCCATGACGGATGGCGATATGAGTCATTCATTTAAACTACCGGCGGCGGACCTAAAATCTCTTATTGATCGCACACGATTTGCTATTTCGACCGAGGAAACTCGTTATTATCTGAACGGGATATATTTGCATGCTGCTAAAAGCGAAGGTATTTCCGTTCTAAGGGCGGTGGCAACCGATGGGCACCGACTTGCGCGTGTTGAGCTTCCCTTGCCAAAAGGGGCTACCGGGATGCCCGGTGTTATAATCCCGCGAAAAGCTGTGGCTGAGGTGCGCAAACTGATTGAAGAGACAACAAGCGATGTTGAAGTCGGGATGTCCGACTCCAAGATTAAATTCCGCTTCGGTAATGTGGCGCTTACGTCCAAGCTTATTGACGGGACCTTCCCCGATTATGAACGCGTCATTCCAACGGGCAACGACAAGGTGCTCGAAGCCGAGTGCAAGCTTATGTTTAATGCTGTGGACCGTGTCTCTGCGATCAGTTCTGAAAAATCCCGCTCTATCAAAATGGGTTGTGATAAAGGGCTTGTGACTCTATCTGCCTCAAGTCCCGAAGCTGGTAGTGCTGTTGAGGAAGTTGAGGCAACGTACGATGCGGGGACTCTCGAGATTGGGTTTAATTCGCGCTATTTACTTGAAATTCTGGGACAAATAGAAGGTGATGCGGTTCGTTTTACTATGGCTGACGCAGCTTCTCCAACAATTATGCGTGACGTTGCGGACGCTTCCGCAGTTTACGTATTGATGCCGATGCGCGTGTGATTGCGCATCGGGAACGCTTTGTGACTGAGCCCGCTGCGGGTCTTTCGTCACCTTTTCAACCAAGCGCCGCATCCACGCCGGCACTTGAAAGGGTAACGGTTGAGCGCTTGACCCTTACTGATTTTCGCTCCTATCGTTTACTTCGAATTGACGTGGATGCGCGGCCTGTAGTTCTTACGGGACCCAATGGTGCTGGCAAGACTAACTTATTGGAAGCCCTTTCTTTTTTTGCGCCAGGCCGTGGTTTGCGTGGTGCTAAGCTGAACGCAGTGGGCTATGCGCCTGTGCAGGATGGCGATAGCGATCTCAAAGGTCAGTCTTGGAGTGTGGCTGCAACTCTAAAAACGTCAGATGGTGCGATTGATATTGGTACAGGCTTCAATGCGGGCTCGGCTCGTAGGCTTGTACATATAAACGGTGAAGCAGCTAGAGGTGCCGGTACATTTGCACAACACTTTGGGCTTGTTTGGCTAACACCTGCTATGGACCGATTATTTATGGATGGCCCCGGTGTCAGGCGACGGTTTATCGATCAGCTTGTAAATACGTTAGATGCCGGTCATGCGGGACGTACGTCGGCTTATGATCATGCTTACCGTCAGCGCTTGAGGCTTTTACGTGACGGTGTTGGAGATGAGTCTTGGTTCACAGCTCTTGAAGATACAATGGCAAGGCATGGTGTTGCGCTAGCTGCTGCTCGTCACGATTTTGTGGAACAGCTTAATCGAAAGCTTGCTGTAGCACCCAGTTTGTTTCCCGCGGCGCATTTAACGCTTCAAGGCAGCGTTGATCGATGGCTCGAGCAAATGCCGGCAGTAGATGTCGAAGATGCTTTGCGCCACAGTCTTATGGCAGAGCGTGCGGAGGGCCATGACACCNTGACTGGTCCGCACCGCTCGGACATTTCCGTAGTAATGATCTCGCCGGGCCATGCTTCACATGGCCAGCTGGCGGCAGTCTGTTCGACCGGTGAACAAAAAGCGCTCCTAGTGTCGCTGATGCTTGCGCATGCTCGCTTGCAGAAAGAATTGCGAGGACACGTTCCAATCTTATTGCTTGATGAAATCACCGCACACTTTGATCCCGATCGCCGCGCGGCTTTATTTGATGAGATTCTGAAGCTTGGCACTCAAGCCTGGATGACTGGGACAGATATATCGCTTTTTACCGGGCTCGGCGATCATGCCCAATTCTTGACCNTTCAAAACGAGGCTTTAGTCCCTAGCACCCTATCTAATTGATTCCTTTTTAATAAATGCCTCTGCAACCATATGCGGAGTCCACTAAAGAGATGACCAAATGACCACTTCTGCAATTAGTCCGAAAACTACTAACAAATCTTATGATGCCGAGTCTATTAAAGTCCTAAAGGGCCTTGATGCAGTTCGTAAACGTCCGGGTATGTATATCGGTGATACTGATGATGGCTCGGGTCTACATCATATGGTTTATGAAGTGGTAGATAACGCCATTGATGAATCTCTCGCCGGTCATTGTGACCGTATCGATGTTATTCTTAACGGCGACGGTAGTTGCACCGTGCGCGATAACGGGCGAGGCGTTCCGGTGGATATCCATAAGGAAGAAGGCGTATCAGCAGCCGAAGTCATTATGACTCAATTGCACGCCGGTGGAAAATTCGACCAAAATTCTTANAAGGTGTCTGGTGGACTGCATGGTGTTGGCGTATCCGTTGTTAACGCCCTATCTGCTACTTTGGAAATGCGCATTTGGCGTGGTGGAAAAGAACACTTCATCCGTTTTCTTGATGGTGTGGCAGAAGCGTCCTTGGCCGTAGTAGCTGATGCACCTAAAATCACTGAGGGTCCGCGAGCAGGACAGCTCAAGACAGGCACCGAGATTTATTTTCTGCCGTCACAAGACACCTTCACCAAGACTGAATTTGATTACGGCACCTTAGAGCATCGTTTGCGGGAGCTAGCGTTCTTGAACTCTGGTGTGTTTCTAAAACTCACCGACGCGAGGCATAGTGAAGTTAAGTCCGTGGACTTGCATTACGAGGGTGGTATTGAAGCCTTTGTAAAATACCTAGACCGGACTAAGCAGGCTCTACATGAGCCTCCTGTAACGCTTGTTTCNGAGCGTGATGANATTACGGTCGAATTGTCTATGGAATGGAATGATAGCTACCATGAGAACACNTTNTGNTTCACAAATAANATTCCCCAACGGGACGGNGGNACTCACCTNGCTGGATTTCGNGGNGCGNTGACACGAACNGTTAATCAGTACGCCAANGCTCAAGGNATGGGTAAAAAGGACAAAGTTGCTCTGACNGGCGATGATATGCGCGAAGGTTTGACCTGCGTATTATCCGTCAAAGTTCCTGACCCGAAGTTTTCGTCTCAAACCAAAGATAAATTAGTCTCGTCCGAAGTGCGACCAGTTGTAGAAAGCATTATTGGTGAAAAGCTAGGTGATTGGTTTGAGGAACACCCAAACGAAGCGCGCAAGGTTGTCGGTAAAGTTGTTGAAGCGGCGATTGCTCGGGAAGCTGCTCGCAAAGCGCGCGAACTGACGCGCCGTAAAGGAGCGCTCGACCTGGCCTCATTGCCAGGCAAGCTCGCAGATTGTCAAAGCCGCGATCCTGCTACTTCAGAACTTTTCATCGTTGAGGGCGATTCCGCCGGCGGTTCAGCCAAACAGGGCCGTGATCGTGCTTTCCAGGCTATTCTGCCACTTCGCGGTAAAATTCTTAATGTAGAGAGAGCCCGCTTCGACAAGATGCTGAGCTCAACGGAAATCGGTACGCTTATTACAGCGCTAGGCACTGGAATCGGCCCAGAAGAGTTTAATATTGAAAAACTGCGTTACCACAAAATTATTATAATGACCGACGCGGACGTGGACGGGAGCCATATACGGACACTTCTGCTNACATTTTTTTNCCGGCAGATGCCTCAAGTTATCGAGAATGGCCATCTGTATATTGCCCAGCCGCCACTCTACAANGTTAAAAAAAGCAGTTCNGAGGTTTATCTAAAAGACGATGCGGCGATGGANNAGCATCTTATTGGNATAGGGCTNGCTCAGGCCACACTNGTTTTACATGGTGACGGTCAGGTAGCGGGCGAAGATTTGNGAAGCCTGATCTATAAAGCTCGGGATACTAAAAATAGTCTNCAGCTNTTGTCACGGACGCTGCCTCTGCGCATTGTTGAGCAATGTGCTATTGCTGGTGCGTTTAATCCTGATGTTCTGTCTAATATTGAATTGGCTCGCCAAGCTGCTGATTATATTGCAAAACGCCTCGACCACCTTGAGACGGAATACGAAAAAGGTTGGCATGGTGAAGCTTCCGATGGTCGCGGGCTTAAATTTACCCGTACAGTGCGTGGTGTGACAGAGACCCATGTCATGGATGGTCGCACGTTGCAATCTGCAGAGGCTAGGCACCTTGATGGGTTAGCGGCTGAGTTGCAGACCACTTATACCCGAGAGTCCATACTTCAAGTCAAAGACGAACAAACTGTCATTTCGGGGCCGGTATCCCTCGTTGAGGCAATTATGAAATATGGCAAAAAGGGTGTGTCCTTGCAGCGCTACAAAGGTCTTGGCGAAATGAATCCAGAGCAATTGTGGGAAACGACTCTCGATAAAGCCGCTCGAACATTACTTCAGGTTAAGGTTAGTCACGCCGACGAGGCTAACGAAGTGTTTTCGACTCTAATGGGTGATGTGGTTGAACACCGCCGTGACTTCATCCAAGATAACGCGCTTTCGGTTCAAAACCTCGACATTTAGCACGTCTTGTAATGGGCTACAGTCTTGGTTAGTCCTTGCCAACTACGACTTGAACGCGATCTTCACCTTCTTCGAGAGCTTCCATCACACGCTGATGATCTTCATATGATTCGGCGAACTCGATTGCTGCTTGTATAAGCAATTGGTCCAAGTTCTGGCCCATGTTTGTGGCCAAGTTCTCTAAACGAGTCTTCAGATCCGGTGAGAGTTTTAAGAGCACTCCATCCGGTGCGGCACGATTCGCCAGTTTTTTTGCGGCAACCTTCTTTTGTTTAACTTTCTTTCTTTGGGGCCGTTTCTTGGCCTTCGCAGTAATTTTTCGCGATACTTTTTTTCTTGCCGCCATTTCAACTCCTTTTTCGCGATGATCGGCTGATTTTGCCGCGGTTCGCGAAGGGCACTCCTAACCTCTGCGTCCAGACTTATGAGGGCTTTATAATAGCAAAGGCTACGAAGGTGCCTGGACCGGTAAGATTTTTCGTGCCGGTTGGATCAGCGAGACGACTTACCACCGCTAGTAAAAAGCTTAGGAAATTTTGACCTCAGGATCGAACCTTTAGCAGCCAAGATCAGTTTTTTAACACCCCCTTTTAAACCTGGATAGGTGAGAAAGGTTGCATCTTGGATCAATCAGGGTGGTAAAACGGTTGAGTATCACGAAATAATATTTCGTATTTTATCATGTTTGCCTGATCGGGATCGAATTACGGTCAGGAAAAAATAGATTTGGGTTAATGCCCTGAAATATAATTGGAAACTCATATCTATTTGGAAGCCTTGAAATTGGTCTCGAGGCTATAAATCACTGATTACGTTATTTAATTATAATTAAAATATAATGAATATAATTTAATTATAATTGTAAATTATAATAAGACACTTAATTTTTGTTGCTTCAATGCCCGTAGGCCCCCACATACACCGCGCATTGAAACGACCACTAATTAATAGTGGCAACCATGCGGTACTGGAATACGCAGCACAAGGGCAAAACCGCTGGGTCCATGGCGATTACCTGGAACAGTTTGGGCTTTTGAGCACACGGGTACGCATAAATCAGCCAGGTCTTTACGTCCTGGTAACGATGCTGTGCTGAAAAAGGGTAAGGAGGCATGCCAGTGGTTGAGACGCAACGTATGTTCTTGTTATTCATAGCGCCCTTGGTTATGGGCACAGTGCTGCTGTTGACTGTTGCCTTGCCGGCGCGGGCTGCTGAGATTCCTTCTGGTATGAAGATCGATTTCTCCAGCATTGCCGTGTCTAAGGACGAGTTGATCTGTCTTGCTCTTAACGACTACTTTGAAGCGCGTAGTGAAAGCTTGGCGGGACGAATTGCCGTTGCCAAGGTCGTATTAAACCGGGCAATGGACCGTCGCTTCCCACCAAATCTTTGTGATGTTGTTAAAGAAAATCATATGCAGGATGTGCTGCATCGCTGCCAGTTTTCTTGGTATTGCGACGAGCGAGCAGATACTCCTTATGAAAAAAATGAATGGCGTACGTCTTTGAAGATTGCCACCGCCGTACTGCAGGTAGACGCTGCTATTCCTGATCCCACAGGTGGCGCTCTTTGGTACCATGCTGATTTTACTCGCCCCTTCTGGTCAGCAGGCTACGAAACTACGACTATCATCGGTCACCATATTTTTTATCGGGAGCCCGATGACAACCGCGCTTCTTCTAGCCCTGTGCGCAAACCATTTATTTACCGGCTTAATGCGTTTGCTGAATATGTAGACAATCAAGGGATACGCAAGCCAAAGGTTTATGCCAGTGCCGACAGCGATGATTTAACCGAAACGGTAAAGACCAGCGCCATACCGGCTAAGCCATAGCCGCGCTATGCCGGGATCTACGCTATAAGGTTTTAGTAATTCTAATTTAGCGCGTTTGAAAGCCGGGCTATGATTTGCGTGCATCAGGTGTGCAGTCTCATGGGCAGCTACGTATTTCAGTACGAAAGGTGGCGCAAGAATCAACCGCCACGAAAATGATAGACGCCCATCCTGTGTGCAGCTCCCCCAGCGTGTGCGCATATCTTTCATAGTAATTCTAATTAACCCAAACCCAAACTTAGTCGCCATTTCACCGACAAGTGCTGAGATCCGCTTTCGCGCCTCTTGCTTGAGCCAATTTTCAACGTGCAAGTGTAAGTGGCCAGTATGGCTGGTGACGCAAATAGTTTTTCCTTCGCGCCATACTCTGGCCTTAGAGGCCGGCCGTATGGCTATAACGTGATCATTACCTTCAAATGGAATCACAGCTCCCTCAGAAAATGGCACGCGAGCGGGTAGCGTGTTTAAACGATCAAGAATCCAATCTTTGTTCTTTGCAACAAAACTCGTTACAGCTTTATCGCTTGCAGCGCGTGGACGAACCAAAACTATGCAATCCCACGCTGGTTCAACACGGAGTCTGAGTCGTCGTGCTCGGGTGCTTATTTTAATGATAATTTTGCAGGCGATTTCTGGTGATACAATATCGCGTAGTATAGTCGGTGGACTAAAAACCATACGACTCACAAATTCCAAGGCATGACGTGGGTGTGTAAAGGTCCAGCCTCTCTCTCAGAAATACAGCGACCCTGAACCGATATACCTGCAAGGTGAACACTTGATAGATCACCACTAACCAGTGGATGCCAATGTGGTAAGTCTTGACCGTTCTTGACTAACCGGTAAGCACATGTTCGTGGTAGCCAATCGATCATTTTTAAATCTTCAGGCGATAGAATCACGCAATCGGGGACAGATTCTTTTCGTCCAGAATAATTTATGCAGCGGCAAGAACGGGTATCTAGTAGGCGGCACGCAACGTTGGTTGATTGCAATCCACCATCTTTTTTACGAATTTTATGAAGGCAGCATTTCCCACAGCCGTCACAAAGACCTTCCCACTCCTTACGACTCATCTCGGTAAGCTTTTTATTCCGCCAATATTGAGGCTCCTGGTCCTCTAGGCCGATTGTCATGATCTAGCCAATATTTTTTTGAGGCGCTCAGTAATTTCCGGTGTGGTCACACCATCAGCAAAGTGGTCGACATAGAGACCGTTGGGGTCCATCAAGTAAATAAAACCGGTGTGGTCTATGGTATAATTGTTGGTCTCATTGCCATCTACGTCCTTAAAAAAAGATTTCTTTGCATATACTCGATATTGCTCTGCCACAGTTTTGATTTGCACAATGGTTCCGGTGAGGCCTATAAAATCCGGGTGAAAATTTTCTATGTAACCAGCCACTACCTCAGCCGTATCGCGTTCAGGGTCAAGGCTAATGAAGACGGGCAAGACAACCGTGCTATTAAGCTCAAGGCCACTAATAGCATCAGTTATGGTTTGTAAAGCTAAGGAGCATATATCTGGACAATAGGTGAAGCCGAAATAGACTAGGCTATAGTGTCCTTTTAGAATGCTCTCGGTTACCCTTTCGCCTCGCGTATTAACTAAACTGAAGGGTCCGCCGATTTGCACTTTATTAGTTTGCAAAGGTACCGATTGAGGAGCTGGGCGCATAACCGGTAGATACATTAACAGCACCGCTAAGGTGCTTAGCAATATAAGCGCGGCAATAAGTATGCGTTTGGCCATTTCGAATCTTCGCGTTCTTTGAGTCTCAGGTCAATCGATCCTGATAACTTTGATCTTCAATCGAGTGTATTTAATCGACGCTTTATTTCACTTTTCAGAGGTGTGCTGTTTGGAAGCTCAGCCAGAGCACGTTGCCAATAGGTTTTTGCGTCTGCCAAATTCCCAGATTTGGCGTGAGCAAGACCGGTGATAAACAGTGCGTTCGGTTGTTTAGTATCTATTTTCAAAACTTCAGCCATAGTTTGTGTCAGCGATTCGGGCAAAGGACCGAGAGCATTAAGATCGGTGCGACTAATCATTACCGCCGCGAATTGAAGCCTAGAATTTATATCTGCGGGCTTCAAGGTCATCGCCTTTCTATAGGCGTTTAAGGCCCCATCGAAGTTGCCTAGCACAGTGTAAGAGCGTCCGAGCATCATCCAGCCGTCAAAATCTTCTGGATCGCTCTCCAGGCGGGCTGCAAGGCCATCAACCATTCCTTGGATCATATCCATGTTCTCAGGCATTATTCGTCCAGCTGCTACCGGTGTTTGTGTAGCCGGGTTTTCTACCGACAAATCCAGCGGATGTTTCGGCTCTACGTTTATGGGTATTAAGTTAGAAGCTTCTGCTGCACGCGATATTTCGTTTATCACCAAATCTAGCCAGGGTGTGCTATCAGTCGCGTCGGCTGCTAAATTACGCCATATCGCAATAGCTACCTCTTTATTTCCGAGTTGTGATTGCTCAAGGCCCAGGTAAAACCTTGCGCGGGGCTCATCTCGGTCAATTGCAAGGGCTTGCATCAGCACATCATGCACTTCGCGAGAAATGACTCCACCTCGCGCTGCTGCTAGTACTTCGCCTAGGTTGGCATAAACTTCGCCCGAGGGTGCTAGCCGCGCGAGTTCACGATATGCAGCGGCAGATTCATCATAACGCCGTAATTGCCGGAAACTGCGGGCAAGAAGACTCCAGCCTTCTGTATTGTCTGGGTTGGCCGCAACATTAGCAGCTATCTGTTCAAGAAGCTGGTTGGTCTGTTCTGATGCGGTGGCCATTATCTGTGTTCGTTCGTCCGCACTCATCCCTGGCACCATTGGTGAACCAATAGGTAGATAAACTACAAGGGCAAGCAGAGGTATAAGAGCGAAAATACCGACGGACAGTATGCCTCGCGATGCAAAGGACCCGGTAGTGGGCTCTGGGACTTCGATTTTGCTTGTTGCTAAAATACGCCTATGAATCTCAAGGCGGGCTGCGTCAGCCTCGATTGTAGTGAGCAAGCCTCGGTCTTTATCCCGTTCGACTTCTTTTAATTGGTCTTGAAAAACCATGAAGTCATATGCTGTGCGGCTTTCTGTAAATCGTGGGGCGCGCACAAGTGGCCACAGCAGTGCAGCTATCACTGCCAGAACAAGGCTACCAAATACAACCCAAATCATTGCGCTTTATCTTTTGGAGGTAGAGCATTTCCGATAGCCGCACGCTCATCATTTGATAATGGAGCAACAGTGTTAGCGTTGCTCGAGGAACTTAAGCGTCGTGCTACCACAAAACAGCCCAGTATCAGAATAATAAACGGTCCAAACCACAGGATTAGAGTATTCGTCTGGAAACGTGGCCTGAGCAGCACATAATCGCCGTATCGGCTAACCATGTACTCAATGATCTCTTCATTACTATCTCCGCTCATAATTCTTTGTCTTACAAGGATGCGCATATCCCGAGCTATCTGGGCGCTAGACTCGTCGATACTTTCGTTCTGACATTGCACACAGCGAAGAAGCTGGCTCACTACGCGCGCGCGCGCCTCCAGTATAGGGTCCTGCAACATTTCATTAGGTTCAACGGCCAGTGCTATGACTGAGAAGCAAATTGCCACGGCAAGCGAGAAAAAAAATTTCATTTATTTAGTTCACTGATCAATGGCTTTATGATGTAACGCCAGTCCTCTGGCGTAATTGGGCCAGTTTTCTTGTATCGTATGATGCCATTTGCATCGATGACGAAAGTCTCTGGCGCCGCCGTTACTCCAAAGGCGATAGCCGCTTCACTTTGTGAATCCTGTCCAATCTTAGAGTATGGGTCACCGTGCCGAGCTAGCCATTTTAGGCTCTGTTCCGGATCGTCCCGCCAGGCGATACCGTGAACTGGAACGTAGTCTTCTTCTTTTATGCTCAGCAGTAATGGGTGTTCGGACAAACAGGCGATGCACCAAGAGCCCCAAATATTTACAAGGCTGACTTCTCCTTTCAAGTCGGTAGTCGTCAGGCCTTCCCCCCGCCCAGGTAATGGCGGCAAATTTATCATGGGCACTGGCGTATCGAGTAGAACTGTCGGTACCAGACTTACATCTTTACCTTGCTGGATATCCAGTAGCCGTTTTCCAAAAATACCACCGAGAACTAGAATAATTATAAGCGGTATGAGGTATGGCCAGCGGCTTTTGGCTGTCTCTTGGGATAGTTGTATGGTTGAGCCTCTCATTAATTTACTCTGCTGGTATCGGTTCAGGTATCTTTGTTTTCATTTGTGCGCGCCGTGGCGCACCGACGCGATGTCTGCGATCTGTCAAAGAAATGGTGCCGCCAAGAACCATCAGCAGTATGCCGTACCATAGGAAAGGCACCAAGGGTTCGTAATAAAAGCGGGTCACAAAAGTACCATCGTTGTCTTGGGGTTCGCCAATTGCAGTATATATATCCGCAAAAAAAGTCGTATGGATCGATGTAAAAGTTGTTTGCTGTGGCGGCTGAATATAATTGCGTCGTTCTGGATAAAGCACAGCAATTTCACCATCTTCATCCGATAAAACAATAGTTCCACGGGTTGCTTCATAGTTGGGGCCAGGCAAAACAGACACCCCTTCAAAGGTGAGCGTGTAGCCTGCCATTTCGACAGAGTCGCCCGGTGCCATTGCTTGAATATGTTCTTGTTTCCAAACCGAAGATACGGTCACGCCAGCTATCAGTACAGCCATTCCAAAATGCGCTAGGGCCATGCCGTGGGCTGCGCGCGGTAAATTAATGGCACGAGTTAAAGCACCGCGGCGGGTAATTTTCACGCGACTGGTCCATTCAATTAGAGTCGATGCGCCCACCCACGCAGCCATACTGAGGCCAACAACGCTGCCAATATAGGACACGCTAGCCCCGGTAATTATAAGTGTTAGGGCAGCAGCAACTAAAATAGCCCCGCCTGCAATTTTTAAGCGGCTCAGCGCGGCCATCATGTCGCCACGCTTCCAGGCCAGGAGTGGGCCGATACCCATCATTGCAACCAAGGGGATCATAAGTGGAAAGAAGACACCGTTGAAGTAGGGCGGGCCAACTGAAATGCGTTCGCCGGTCAGTACTTCTGTGATTAGTGGGTATAGTGTACCCAGCAGTACTGTGGCCGCAGCTGTTGTCAGTAGTAGGTTGTTGATTAATAGGCCACCTTCACGGGAGATAGGGGCAAATATGCCGCCGCCGTCAAAGCTTGGAGCGCGAATAGCATATAAAATAAACGAACCGCCAATTGCGACTGCTAGTAAGGCCAAAATAAAAACGCCGCGAGTTGGATCAGAGGCAAAGGCATGGACCGATGTCAGGACCCCTGAGCGAACTAGAAAAGTACCTAGCAAAGACAGCGAAAATGTCACTATTGCTAGAAGAATGGTCCAACTTTTCAAGGCCTCACGTTTTTCTACAACTATTGCAGAGTGCAGCAGGGCCGTGCCGGTTAGCCACGGAATGAACGAGGCGTTCTCAACCGGGTCCCAAAACCACCAGCCACCCCAGCCTAGAGTGTAATAAGCCCACCAGCTGCCAAGGCCGATTCCAAATGTTAGAAATACCCAAGCTAACAAGGTCCATGGTCTCACCCAGCGTGCCCAGGCCGCATCAACTCGCCCTTCAATTAGGGCGGCAATCGCGAAAGAAAACGCCATAGAGAATCCTACATAGCCCATATAAAGCATGGGCGGATGAATGGCCAAGCCAGGGTCCTGTAGAATTGGATTAAGCCCAAGGCCTTCACTCGGCACTGGACTGACTCTAAGAAAAGGGTTGGATGTAAATAAAATGAAGGCCAAGAATCCAAAGCTGATCATGGCTTGGACAGAAAGCGCTCGAGCTTTTAAAGATAGCGGTAAATTGCGACCGAACATGGCAACTCCGGCCCCAAAAACTGCAAGAATGCTTACCCATAAAACCAGAGAGCCTTCATGATTTCCCCAAACGCCGCTAATTTTGTATAGTAACGGCTTGGCCGTGTGGGAGTTTTGATAAACACCGATCACTGAAAAGTCTGATATGACAAAAGCGTGAATTAGTGCGGCAAATGCGAATAGGACTAGAGCGAGCTGTGTCAGGGCTGCGGTGGGTGCCACTCCCATCAGCGCAACATTTCCGCGCGCCGCGCCAATAAGTGGTACCACCGACTGCACTAGTGTTACGGCTAGAGCTAGAGCCAGGGCAAAATGACCAAGTTCGGTGAACATGAATAAATAGGTCCTAACAGACTAGTTGTTGCGCACAGCCGCCGGTGGAAGGGGTTGTCCCTCCTTCCATTTACCGCTGGCTTTTAGAGCGTCGCTCACTTCTCTCGGCATGTAATTTTCATCGTGCTTGGCTAGCACATTCGATGCGATAAATACCCCTTCGGCATTTACGTGCCCTTCTGCGACAACCCCTTGCCCCTCACGAAATAAATCTGGCAACAGGCCGGTGTATATGACCTTTAGAGAATTAGTTGTGTCGGTAACAGAAAACAGTATGGTTTCACCCTTATGCACAACACTACCGGATTCAACCAGTCCGCCGACGCGGATGCTTATGTCAGAGCCTGGTTTACGCTCGGCAATTTCTGTTGGGCTGAAAAAGAAAACGATATCCTCTTGAAGTGCAGTTAGCACTAGAGCGACTCCGACGCCAAGGCCGAGAAGTCCTAGCATGACAAAGTAAAGGCGCCGCCGCTTTCTGGTCATAGAGTATCCTCGGTGCTTGAACTACGTCGAAGGGACTTCAACTTATCAAATTCTTTCTGTCAAGATTTCAGGGTTCTTAAACTAAGTATCAAAATGCCGACTAGCCCGACTGTCGCTAATCCGTAGGCAGACCAAATCCATGCTGCATATCCGCCCATATCCAGATAGTTGAGAAATTTTTCAACCACCTACTTCACCGCCTGGACTGTATTAGTGTGGCTCACGCGAGCATTCCGGATTTTTGCATTTAAAAGCTCGCTACGGATTCGAAGAACTAGAACTGCAACATAAAAACTTGTGAAAGCACCAAGCATCAAAAATAGGGGGAGCAACATTTGGTTGCTCAAAGAAATACCGCTCGTTGATATGATGGATGGTTGATGGAGTGTATTCCACCATTCTACTGAAAAATGAATGATCGGAATATTTACTGAGCCGACCAGTGCTAAAATAGCCGCAGCTTTATCTCCGCGTTCGGGATCTTCGAAAGCATCAGCCAGCGCCAGGTACCCGAGATAGATAAAAAACAAAATTAAGGTCGAAGTCAGTCGTGCATCCCATACCCAGAACACGCCCCACATTGGTTCGCCCCATAACATTCCAGTAACAAGAGCCAAAGCTGTGAAAACAGTTCCTATGGGTGCAGAAGCTTTTGCCACTATGCTGGCCATTGGGTGGCGCCAAATGAGAAACGCAGCACTTCCGGAAGCCATTACACAGTATACCATTATCATCGACCAAGCAGAAGGAACGTGGATATACATAATCCGCACGGTATCGCCCTGCTGGTAGTCGGGAGGCGATGTTACCAGGGCGATGGGGATGCCCAAGATAAACATTAGAATGCTCAGGCCTGCTACCCACGGAAATATTGTGTTGGCGATGCTCATGAACTGGGTTGGGTTGGCAAATCTGTGCATAGCTTTTTCTATACTGACCGAAGGTTTGTCGCTCGTTCTTCAGAACAACTATGTTTAAGTAGTAGCTCTATACATAAGGCGTTTTGGTATGAAATCCACCTGGTCTAATGGTAACCGCGTTTATCTTTGTTACACACTTTACAGCAAAAGTTTATCAGTCTTCCCCTCACTTGAAACATCGCATTGAGATTTAGGGATTATCAATTAGGCTTTTTATTCAACAGCTTGGCTCAAAGCTGCGCTAGCTGCCCAGGGGCTGAGGCTGAATGCGAGAATGGCAAACCCAGCTAGCACCATCAACATAGGGCTAGTGGGTAGCCCGATGATTGCCGCTTCCACAGCGCCGGTGCCGAAAATCAAGACCGGTATGTAAAGCGGCAGAACTAAAAGAGAGAGCAGCACACCACCTCGTCGAGCGCCCAGAACTAGTGCCGCACCTACTGAGCCAATTAGGCTCACCGTCGGGGTGCCAATGGCTAAAGCCAAAACCAAGGTGCCATAGCCTGCTGCAGGAAGCTGCAAGGTTACTGCAAGAACCGGCGACAGCAAAATTAAAGGTACACCAGTTGTTAGCCAGTGAGCTGAGACTTTGGATAGCACAATCAGTGTCAGAGGCTGCCCGGACAGAATAAGCTGATCTAAAGTCCCATCTTCGAAATCAAATGCAAATAGCCGGTCAAGGGATAGCAGTGCTGACAAAAGTGCAGTCACCCAGACAACTCCACCCGCGATACGCGCTAACACTGCGGATTCTGGCCCAATCCCAAAAGGAAAAAGCACGGTCGCCATTGCGAAAAAGGCGAGCACTATCAAGCTGTCCCCGCTTTGTCTTATAGCGAGGCGAACATCGCGGCCTGTTAGGGTGAAAAAAGCCTTCACAACTCGTCGCTCCAGTGAGAAGCATTCGTAGCCGAAAACATTTCGAGATCAATAGTTTCGCCGTTTTCGACGAAGGTCGTGCCATGACCGGCGATCACTACCATTCCGCCTTGCTCACGATGTTCTGCGATTATTTGCCAAAGAACCTTCAGAGATATCTCGTCCAGTGCATTGCCCGGCTCATCGAGTAGCCATAGAGGAGCTGGCGCGGCGAGCAACCGAGCGAGCGCGAGTCGGTGGCGCTGTCCAGCGGACAAATGTCGGGCTGGGAAATCTGCAAGATGGGAAATGCCAAGTAAGTCCATAGCCTTGATAACGGCAGCTCTATCTTCCATTTTGCACCAAAGGGCTCTCCAGAAAGCCAGGTTTTCTGCAACTGTTTGTGCTGACTTGATGGCATCCAGGT
This sequence comes from Fidelibacterota bacterium, assembly GCA_002712165.1. Taxonomy (GTDB): domain Bacteria; phylum Pseudomonadota; class Alphaproteobacteria; order Rhodospirillales; family Rhodospirillaceae; genus UBA11612. The sequence goes on along the minus strand of PASS01000059.1, from coordinate 10,617 downwards.
GTCCGACATACCGTAGGCTGGCCGCATGGATTTCTGGGTCATCCACGATCGTACTACCCCAATAGAGCTCACCAGTGGCCGCCCTGGCAAGACCAGCCATCAAGCGCATCAAGGTAGTTTTACCGCTACCATTGGCGCCACGCAGCACCAGGGCGCCGCCGGGAGCTAGCTTGAAACCCAGACCAGAAAATACAAGCCTCCCTCCACGGTAGCAGCTTAAGTTCTTTCCAGAAAAGGCCTGGTGATTGGGTGCATCGTTAAGCATGGTAGGACCATAGCAGAGCTTTTAAACGCGGCTAGTCCAATACGAGGGCAAAAAAGCGGTCGGCGCTTTAAAGACGGGTAGAGGGGGGGCGCCGACCGCAATTAGGGGCTTTATGGGTGAGATGATTTTGGGAAAACCAACTCACCGGATAAAACTAGCCCTGAGGGGGCAGGGCATGGTTTTGTCCATAGAATTTAGTACATCAACAAATTATGTCTTATTTTTGCTCTATATCTAGCTCGCGGCGCTTTGAATGGCGCCTCCAATTATCTAATGTGACCAATAGGTTGGAGAGCCTTAGTTAATGACGACCCCTGGACTTTGTGACTGGATTGTGGATTATTCCGTCCTGAAACCGGGATACAAAAGGACTTGCTGGGGACGACAAAACCAAAGTGTTGCTAGCGGCATTTACGCCTAGGTGTACTGGACGCTTTATTACCTTGCTTGCCCGATAATTTCGTCCACCTAATTACTTCGATTTTTTGCTAAGGAGTTCATTTATGCCAGGCAGTGGCCAAGATTCACTTAAGCTGCGTCGAACGCTCGATGTCAACGGTAAAACCTACGATTATTTTAGTCTGCCTGCAGCAGCGGAGACGCTTGGTGACATTTCGCGTTTGCCTTTTTCTCTCAAGGTGCTTTTAGAAAACTTATTGCGTTTTGAAGACGGAAAATCTGTAACCGTGAATGACATCAAGGCAGTTGTTACTTGGCTAAAAACTAAAAACTCCACCGCTGAAATCTCTTACAGGCCAGCACGTGTGTTGATGCAGGACTTTACTGGCGTTCCCGCTGTAGTCGACCTAGCTGCTATGCGCGAGGCGATCAAATTACTCGGGGGCGACTCTCAAAAAATTAATCCGCTTTCACCGGTTGATTTGGTTATTGACCATTCAGTAATGGTCGATGCTTATGCCACGTCAAATGCGTTGTCACAAAACATAGACCTTGAATTCGAAAGAAATGGAGAGCGCTATAAATTTCTACGCTGGGGTCAAATAGGCTTTGATAATTTTCGGGTTGTGCCGCCAGGTACAGGTATCTGCCATCAGGTAAATGTTGAGTACCTTGCACAAGTAGTTTGGACTGACGAGGAGGATGGTAAGACTGTTGCCTATCCTGATACACTTGTTGGTACAGATAGTCACACTACCATGGTTAACGGTCTTGCGGTGCTAGGTTGGGGTGTTGGAGGTATTGAAGCGGAAGCAGCGATGCTCGGTCAGCCAATACCAATGCTGATTCCTGAAGTCACTGGATTCAAACTTAACGGAAAACTAAAAGAAGGTACGACAGCAACCGACCTAGTGCTCACCGTTACTCAGATGCTGCGCAATAAGGGCGTAGTAGGAAAGTTTGTTGAGTTCTATGGCCCTGGACTTGCTGATTTATCGCTTACAGATCGTGCAACGATAGCTAATATGGCGCCTGAATACGGTGCCACCTGTGGTTTTTTCCCAATCGACAAAGAGGTTTGCCGCTACCTTTCTTTCACTGGCCGCGATAAGGATCGCGTCTCATTGGTCGAAGCGTATGCAAAAGCACAAGGTATGTGGCATGACGAGAATACGCCCGACCCAGTATTTACTGACACGCTTGAGCTAGACCTATCGACAGTTGAGCCGTCCCTCGCTGGCCCGAAACGACCGCAGGATCGCATAGCGTTGTCGTCGGCTGTTTCAGAATTCGAAATCGCGTTGAAAAATATTTTTATGCGTTCTTCGCCAACTTCTGCACCAATTGCAGCGCTCGAGGGTGTCGGCGCTAAGGATAAGCTAACCGATGGCGATGTTGTGATTGCGGCGATCACTTCGTGCACAAACACTTCTAACCCTTCAGTATTGTTTGCTGCAGGCTTGCTTGCGCGCAAGGCCCGCGAGAAGGGCCTTTTCCGCAAACCTTGGGTCAAAACCTCCCTCGCGCCTGGTTCTCAAGTTGTCACCGACTATTTAGAGAAAGCTGGTCTGCAGGATGACCTTGATGCCCTTGGTTTTAATACGGTCGGTTATGGTTGCACCACATGTATCGGAAACTCCGGCCCTCTCGATGATAATATCGTCAAGTCTATCGAGACCGGTGATTTAGTCACCACCTCAGTATTGTCTGGCAACCGTAATTTTGAAGGCCGCATTAGTCAGCATGTAAAAGCGAATTACCTAGCCTCACCTCCATTAGTGGTGGCTTATGCGTTATTTGGCACGATGGCTAAAGATATCACTAAGGATTCTATAGGCACTGGCAAAGACGGTAGACCAGTATATTTGAAAGACATCTGGCCGCATCCTAAAGAGGTTAGCGATTTCATAACGAAGTTCTTGACCAAGGAAATGTTCTCCACACGTTACGCCGACGTGTTCAAAGGACCACCCGAATGGCAAGCTATTAAAGCTGAGAAGAGCGAAACTTATGGCTGGGATGCAAACTCTACATACGTGGCCAACCCACCGTATTTTGAGCACATGAGTATAACTCCTGAGATGGTGAAAGATATTTCTGGCGCGCGGCCGCTTGCTATTCTTGGCGATTCGGTGACCACCGATCACATTTCACCAGCAGGCTCAATCAAGGCTGACAGCCCAGCGGGTAAGTACCTCATCGGCTACGGTGTTGCTCAAAAAGATTTCAATTCTTATGGTGCGCGCCGCGGCAATCATGAAGTTATGATGCGTGGTACCTTTGCCAACATTCGTATTAAGAACGAAATGGTACCTGGTGTTGAGGGTGGTGTGACTAAGCACTATCCGTCTGGTGAGCAGCTTGATATTTATGATGCTGCTATGAAGTACCAAAAAAATGGTATCCCATTGGTTGTTATCGGTGGCAAGGAATATGGTACTGGTTCATCCCGTGATTGGGCAGCGAAGGGCACTAATCTTCTGGGTGTTAAAGCGGTGATCGTAGAAAGCTTTGAGCGCATCCATCGCTCCAACCTTGTTGGCATGGGTGTGCTGCCATTGCAGTTCAAGCCTGGCGTAACGCGCAAGACTTTGAAGCTGGATGGTACGGAAACTTTTACAATTGCCGGTTTGAGTAATCTTAAGCCCCAGTGTGATGTCACCGTTAGAATTGGTAGGGTTGACGGATCAAACGATTCTTTTACAACGCTGTGCCGCATCGATACGGCTGGCGAACTCGATTACTACAAGAATGGTGGCGTTTTGCATTACGTGCTCCGTGGGCTTGCGGCTTAAAGACATGGGTGGCCTTAGAGGCAAGGTTATTGTTATCACCGGTGCGGCGCGCGGCCTCGGTCAAGAATATGCGAAGAGCTTTGCTGCGGATGGTGCGAAGGTGGTGGCTGCCGACATTGCTGACTGCACGGTTACTCTTGATCTTGTGCATAGAATGGGCGGTGAAGGCATAGCAGTAAAAATGGATGTCACTGATATGAAGTCTGTGGATTCTATGGCTGCTGCAGCGCTTAAGGCTTTTGGAACCGTTGATGGTCTCGTTAACAATGCGGCGCTCTACGGAGCATTAAAGCCCGGTCGCTTTGACACTTTGTCTGAAGACGATTGGAACGCTACAATGTCTGTCAATGTCACGGGCATTTGGAAGTGCTGCAAAGCAATCGTGCCTACCATGCGTAAAAGTGGTGGATCCATTGTCAATATTGCCTCGCTGGCAGGCGTATACGGTGCGCCACTGTTTCTGCACTATACAACCTCTAAAGCGGCTGTCGTTGGCATGACTCGGGGTCTGGCTCGTGAGCTTGGGCGTGATAATATTCGTGTCAATGCTATTGCTCCCAGTGGAGTTCGTACCGAGGCGACGATGGAGTTTTTTGGCGACAAATATGACAAGGCGGCTGAACAAATGCGTCGCGGCCAAACCATTCAGCGCACCCTAGAGCCCGCCGATCTTGTGGGCACGGTTACTTTTTTATTGTCAGATGCTAGTAGTTTTGTCACAGGCCAGACCATCATGGCAGATGGTGGCACGGTGATGAATTAGTGTGTACTGGCGAAATCGTCAAATGCATGACCTATCTGTAAGGTGATGTCCGTGGTCGTTGATAACGCGGAAGAAATTTTAAAGAGCGCTATTGTCGCCCAAAGCTCAGGAAATATAGATGGCGCGTCCGCATTATACGAACGGCTAATTTCCAATGCGCCAGAACGGCCCGAAGGCTACGTGAACCTTGGGCGAATCAAACAAGACCAAGGTGATTTGAATGCAGCAGAAGGTCTATATCGTCAGGCGATCGCTGTCGTACCTGATGCAGCAGTTGCTCATTTAAATCTCGGCGTTATTCATGTACTTCGTGGTGACGATGTTTCTGCTGCTGCTGCGTTTAAACACGCACTAAAACTTGATCCCGCTTTCGCATCGGCCCATTTTAATTTAGCGGGCGTCTACCAGCGCGAAGGACATGTTCAGAGCGCCCTATCTCAACTCGACGCTCTTTTGGCAGACTATCCAAACGACCTTTCTGCTATTTTAGCAAAGGTGCCGATGCTGTTTGACCTAGGTCGCCTGGAAGAAGCCTGGACGCATTATGCACATAGGGGTGGAATATTTCCTGACACTAACTCCTCTTTATCTGCACCGCTTTGGCATGGTGAAAATATATCGAACAAAAAAATACTACTGTCCTATGAGCAAGGCCTCGGCGAGCAGATAATGTTTGCATCTATGGTACCTGAGATTATCGCCCAAGATGTGGACCTCACAATTGAATGTGAGCCGCGGTTAGTTCCCCTCTTTACTCGCTCATTTCCAGGTGTCGCGGTGGTGCCATGGCAAAAGCCGAGGCATCATTTTATTACCGAAACGTCGTTCGATATGTTTGCTCCTATGGGAAATGCTGGCAAATGGTTAAGACGCACATTTGATATGTTTCCTCAACACCACGGATATCTTTCTGTAGACCCGAAACATGTCTCAGCATTTCGTGAAAAATATAGCCGTGCGGCAAAGGGGAAGAGCCTCGTAGGCCTCTCATGGTGCAGCACAGCCGAGAAATTTGGTCCTGATAAGTCGATACCCCCGGCTATGCTAGCACCTATGCTTGATCATAGTGATGTATTCTGGATTAACCTGCAGCACGGAGCGGCGGCTGATGATATTGTTCACGATAGTCTTTTGCGAGATCCAGACATAGACCCTCTTATCGATATGGATGGTTTTGCTGCACAGATTGCGGCTTTAGACCTTGTAGTCAGCGTTAGTAATACAACCGCACATGTTGCGGGAGCCTTAGGTCTTCCGGTTTATATTATGCTACCAAAGGTAAAGAACCGTCATTGGTACTGGTTTCCGGACCGCACAATTAATCCTTGGTATCCTAGCTTACAAACATTTGTTCAAAGCACCGATGGTGATTGGTCAGATGTGATCGCTGCTATGACCGATACAATTGCGAAGGTTTGAATTTAAATCCAAGCACCTAAATTGAGTAAGACATAGCAAAACACAATCATCACACGATGCACTGTTTAATGCGAAAATTACTTTTCGCATTATGTGCGAGTTTATTAATAAAAAACTTATTATTAGCAACTAGGCTATAGTGCTAATTAGCTCAATCCGCGTTCCATTGCTGCTGCTAAGCGCCGGGCGAAGGCAGCGGGGTCTGGCACTGGCTCCCCTTCAACGATACGTGCTTGGTCTAGCAATAAATGTGCGGCGTCACTAAAAAACTCCTCAGGCAACTCCGCAATTCGTTTTATCAGGCTATGGCGCTGATTAATTTCAAGAACTTTGGGAATTGCTCCTGTACCCTCTCCATGTTGTTTAAGCATGCGCGCAAGATGAAGGCTCATACCTCCGGTCTCCGCCACCAGACAGACGGGACTGTCAGTTAACCTATCCGAGGGCCGCACGTCTGCAACAGCCTCGCCCAGAACCTTTTTCAAATTCTCGGTGAGGGATTTGATAATATCCTCGGATGCAGCATCTTCGGGCTTATCACTATTTTTCTCTCCGGTGATTTTTGAAAGATCGGCACCGGCCTCCCCTACTGATTTCATAGGCATTTTATTATAAACGCCAACACTCGAAATCCAGAACTCATCGATTGGATCCGTAAGTAAAAGTACTTCGATACCTTTGGCAATGAATCCTTCTAATTGCGGGCTATTTTTCAATACAGCAGCATTTTCACCTGTGATGTAATAGATGGCATCCTGCCCATTTTTCATCCGGCTAGTGTAATCTTTTAGGCTTATCAACTCTTCGCTTGATGTGGACTGTAAGCGAGTTAGTTCTAGAAGGTCGTCGCGGTGTTCAAAATCTTCGTATAAGCCTTCTTTAAATACTGCGCCAAATACGCTCCAAAATTTGGAGTATTCTTCCGAATTTTTGCTGCGAGTTTTCAGGTCTTTGAGAAACCGCTTGACAATTCCGCTCTGGATTTTCTTCAAGACAGGATTGTTCTGAAGCATTTCACGGCTGACGTTGAGGGGCAGATCGGTTGAATCGACGACCCCACGCACAAAGCGCAGGTACTGTGGCATCAATCCTTCCAACCCGTCGGAGATAAACACCCGGTTCACATATAACTTCACATGGACTTTGCGTTCGGGATGAAGCAGATCAAAAGGCTTAGCTGTCGGGATAAACAAAAGTGCGGTGTATTCAATAGCGCCTTCGGCTCTGTAGTGCAGGGTATGCCATGGTTCATCCATGCTTTGTCCGACATGGTGATAGAATTCTTTGTATTGTTCAGGTTTAATGTCGGCTTTAGGTCGCATCCAAAGAGCGGACGCAGAGTTTAGAGATTCTGGTGCGGCATCTTTGTCGCCCGCTACAGCGTCTAAGATGACTGGTAAGGCAATATGGTCGGAGTAAGTTTTGACGACTGTGCGCAGGCGAGCGGGTTCTAGGAACTCTTCTGCATCTTGCTTCAAGTGCAGAACGACTTTTGTACCTCGTGCAGCATCCCCAGTTTCTTTGATTGTGAAAGCGCTCTTGCCGTCGCTGCTCCAAAACCAACCGTTGGGCTCGCCAGCTTTGCGCGTAATAACATCAACAGAGTCTGCAACCATAAATGCGGAATAGAACCCTACTCCGAATTGACCAATAAGGTTGACGTCTTTAGATTTTGATTCTGATACTGCTTTTAAAAATTCCGAGGTGCCAGATTTGGCGATAGTGCCGAGGTTGGTAATTAAGTCCTCATGGCTCATGCCAATGCCATTATCAATAATGGTCAGTGTCTTGGAGTCTTTGTCTATAACAAGGTGAATGGCAAAATCGCTACCACCATCTTCCAGAAGTTTGGGCTCCGTCAGGGCGGCGTAACGCAATTTATCACAGGCATCTGACGCATTTGAGACCAACTCCCTGAGAAAAATTTCATTATGGGAATAAAGAGAATGGACAACGATATCCAAAATCTTGGCGACTTCGGCCTGAAATTGACGTGTCTCTTCTTTCTTTTTTTTAGTTGTTTTCTTTGCTTTCATAGTTCAAGCCCTCAGAATTCATAGACGATAGAGTATGTAATGGACCCTCAGCATTGCGGGAGATGCAGATATGTGATGAATGACCCATCCTGGCAAGTCCCATATTTGTAAAAGCTACCCAATTTATTGGATGCCAATATTTTCAGTAAAGACGGTGCTATGGTCACACGACTCGGTACATCAGCTACCTGCGACAGTAAGGTATTCATGCATTATACATCCTCACCGTTCCCAGAAATTGGCGGTGTGACAGCAGTGCTTGGCCCTACTAATACGGGCAAGACCTATCTGGCTATGGACCGGATGCTAGGCCATGCCTCAGGTATGATCGGCTTCCCATTAAGGCTTCTTGCTCGTGAGAACTATGATCGTGTGGTGAGGGCCAAGGGCGAGGCTATAGTTGCTCTGATCACTGGCGAGGAGAAAATTGTCCCGCCTAACCCACAATACTACATCTGCACGGTCGAGAGCATGCCGCTGGATCGTCAAGTGGCGTTTTTGGCTGTTGATGAAATCCAACTTACAGCGGACCCTGATCGGGGCCATATTTTTACAGAGCGCCTTTTACATGCTCGTGGCACCGTCGAGACCATGTTCCTTGGCGCAGAAACCATAAAACCATTAATTAAGAAGCTGGTTCCAGGAGTGCGATTTATAAATCGACCGCGGTTTTCAAAATTAAATTATGCTGGATATAAAAAACTCACTCGTTTACCTCGCCGCTCGGCTGTTGTTGCTTTCTCAATTTCTGAGGTTTATGGCATTGCTGAATCAATCCGTCGATACCGTGGTGGAGCTGCAGTAGTTATGGGTTCGCTGTCGCCGCGCACACGTAATGCCCAAGTTGCACTCTACCAGAACGGGGATGTTGACTACTTGGTGGCTACTGATGCTATCGGTATGGGTCTAAATATGAACGTTGACCATGTGGCCTTCGCCTCTTTGAGAAAGTTTGATGGCCGTAAACCGCGCTTGCTGATGCCTGGTGAAGTCGCACAAATCGCTGGCCGTGCTGGGCGGCACATGAATGATGGTACTTTTGGAATTACAGGTGATGCTTTGACCCTTGATTCTGAGGTCGTTTCCCAGGTGGAGGCGCATCAACTTCCAACCATTAAATCGATATTCTGGCGCAACACCGACCTGCAGTTTACGACTCTTGACGCTCTTCTTATGTCTTTGAAATACATGCCGACAAAATCAACTCTTATGCGTTCCCCACCTACCATTGATCAACTGGTGCTCGAAATTATGGCTAGTGAGGAAAGTGTCCGAGAGAAAGCGGTAGGCTCAGAACGCCTCAAGCTTTTATGGGAAATAGCGCAGGTGCCCGACTTTCGTAAATTACGACCTGAGATGCATGCGCGTCTTTTAACCCAGATATTTAAACACCTAACTTCAGGTACTGAAGTTCTGCCAGAGGACTGGTTTGCAAATCAGGTTAGGCAAGTTGATCGAACAGATGGAGATATTCATGTGCTGATGGACCGAATCGCCGCTGTTCGCATTTGGACGTATATAGCGCACCGTGGTGGTTGGCTGAAGGATGCATTGAGTTGGCAAGCACATACGCGGCAGGTGGAAAATAATCTTTCAGATGAATTACATGACAAATTGACTAAGCAGTTTGTCGATATTCGTACAGCGCATCTCATCAAGAGGCTAAAGGGGGACGATCTGTTATCTGCGAACGTTGGTGAAGGTGGTGTGGTAGAAGTAGACGGCCATCGCCTTGGGCGTCTTGAAGGTTTGCGGTTTAGAGCCGAGCGCGCCGGCACTCGCACTGCCAATCGGGCTGTGCTAAACGCAGCCGCCGCTTCTCTTCGCCCAGTTATTGCTGGTCGTGTTGATGCGATCGAATCGGCAGAGAACAGAGCTTTTACTCTTGGCCCTGATGCAACAATTATCTGGAACGGCGAGGAGATCGCGACCCTTATCGAAGGCTCCGGGCTGACGCGCCCCTTGGTTCAGGTATTCAACGATGATCTACTTGATGTGACAGCCAGAGCACGTGTTGAAGACCGCTTAAAGACCTGGCTCACCACTCACGTCGATTATGTGCTTGCACCACTCACAAAGGCGCTCGAGGCTGAACTGCCTTCACCTGTTCGTGGCATTGTTTACCAGTTATCAGAAAACCTAGGCACTATCCCTCGTGCGATGGTGGAAGCGCAATTAAGGGCATTGAAAGACAAAGAGCGTAAAGCTCTCGCAAGACTTGGCATCCGGTTTGGGGTTGAGTACGTGTTTTTTCCAGCATTGCTTAAAGCGGCACCAATTAATTTGCGATGCTTGCTTTGGATTGCGGCCCATCGTGATAGCCCCGTTCCGCGGCCACCTACCCAAGGCCGAGTAGCCGCCCCTCTATTTGAAAACGGTTCGCCGGAATTTTACTTGGCTTGTGGCTACCGAGTGATCAACGGGACAGCATACCGTGTGGACATGCTGGAACGTTTTGCTGCAGAAGCCCGCCGACTGAGTCGCGAAAAAAGTCCGATCCTTCCACCAGAGAACCTTTCTCTACTCGGCATAGATGCGTCTGCTGGAGTTGAAGTTCTGAAAGGTCTTGGGTTCAAAGCGTTCCTAGATGATAACAAAATAGTATTTTCTGTTCGTAAAACTAGGCGTCGTTCGAAAAGGAAGCCAGAGGTGAGTGTGCCCGATTCCCATTCTCCATTCGCAAAACTCAAGGATTTGCAGTTATCATGAATTACAAGGCTGTGGAGTATAAAAGCTTACGCCTTGATAAATGGCTGTGGTTTGCAAGGTTTTGCAAGACCCGGGTCTTCGCCCAGCAGTTAATTGAAAGTGGTCAAGTCGCAATTAATGGAAAAAAAGTGCGCAAGGTTAGCGCGCATATACGCCGGGGTGATGGCATCGAGATGGTGCTAGGGTCAGTGAAGCGTATCATAATCGTACGCGGCATGTCTAAAAGACGTG